>JBAUBR010000060.1:0-59229 GCA_049676965.1 Occallatibacter sp. | reverse complement strand
AACGCCGGGATCAATGCAGCCGCGGCGCGTGTCGTCGAGAGCCAGGGATTGCCCGTTGCGCTGATCCGCCGCTTCGACCGGCGTGGCGACGGACAACGCCTGATGTACGTCTCCGCCGCCACGATGTTGGGCGTCGAGCCGACGGAACCCGAGGAACATTCCTACACCGAGATTGTGGACGCAATCCGCGTGCACGGGGCCGACGCACAAGCCGATATTGAAGAGTTGTGGCGTCGTATTGCCTTCTCGATTCTGATTACGAATGTTGACGACCACCTGCGCAATCACGGCTTCTTGCATGAAGATCGGGAATTCTGGCGGTTGTCGCCCGCCTTCGATATCAACCCGTCACCCGAGCGCGTGCGCGAATTAAAGACCTGGATATCCGAGGACGCAGGCCCCGACATGACCATCGACGCCCTTATGTCCGTGATTGCTTATTTCCGCATCACGCGCGCGCGTGCCAAGGGGATATTGAGTGAAGTTGTGCACGCCATGGACAACTGGCGCATGACCGGACACAGTATCGGCATGAGTGACGGAGAGCTTGAGCCCTTCGTGGACGCCTTCGAGCACGGTGAGCGTGACGCCGCAAAGAAGCTTTTCTGAAGTGAACACCGGCTTAATTGAGCATTGCGACTAAGGTCGCAAATTCACGGCAAAAACCAAAAACTTACACGCCGACTTACACAGCTTCACAGAAATGAATTGTAAGTTATTCATTTTCAGCAAGATAAAACTCTACGCAGCGGACTTAAAATCCGCAGACCTTAACTGGTCGTGGGGGTTCAAGTCCCCCTCCGGGCACCATCAACCACGCGTTATCCGCGACTTAGAAAATGGACGGAACAGGATGGAACAGCCAGGAACGCTCGACTAAGCCCAAGCTATCGTCGGCGCTCTCAACGTATCTCCACGAGCCGGCCATCTGCACATAACATTCGACTACCTGGCCTGGCATTGGGCGGACGCGAGCGATGTCGGCACAATCGACATATGCGGCCGGCGGCAGGGCCAGCAAAACGTGCTGATCGAGTTGGTAGACGGCGACCACCAGGTCTTTGCCGGACAGTCCAAAACGGTAGCGTCTACAATGCCTGTAACCGCGCTTCATTAGCCTTGAAAAGGAGGAACCATGAAGAAGGGTTACTGGGTTGTTGCATATCCATCGATTTCGGATGAATCGGCGCTGAGGGCCTATGGGGCATTAGCACTGCCGGCGGTTGAGGCATTCGGCGGGCACTTCTTAACAAGGTCTACGAGCCAGATTCAGGACCACGAAGCCGGACTGCCGCTGCGGACGATACTTGTCGAATTCGACAGCTATGAGATCGCCCTCGCGGCTCACGAAAGTGAGGCTTACCGGAAGGCGCTTCAGGCATTCGGCTCGGCGCCGAACGCGACTTCCGCATCGTCGAAGGTGCGTAAGCTCCGGATTGAACGCACATTTTTCTTGAACCAAAAGCGTGGTTCACTCTCTTCGGCCGCTCGATGCGCTGAAGAATCTCCGATTCACGGAAGTAGAGCTTGCGGAGATCGATCGCCATGCGCAGGAGGGATCAATCGACCTGTGGAAGGGCGCCCGCGAAGGGGCAGCGTAACAGAGGCCATTGAGTAGCGATCCGTCGCGCCCGGCGATGTTGCGAATGCATACCTCGAGGGCGCGCAGCCAACAACTCAATATTCGGTGGTGGGTCAGGTTGAAGGAACACCACCTCAGGGGCTAAAACCGCTCTGCATTTCAGAGGCATGGATGTACGGGCTGAAGCCCGTACCCTTCGAACTGACTCACTACCCAGGCTTCGCTTGAGATGGCCTTTTACCCGACCGAGCAAAAGGAGTTTCCCGCCACCTTCGATGGCGACGCCTTCGCCGCCGAACACGGCCCCTGGAACCGCAAAAACCGCGCGGGCTACGAAGTCATCTGCATCCCCATGCAGAACGGCCATGCGGATGGGAGTTATGAAGACTTCCTCACCGGCTTTGTTACAAAAGACGGTCAGGTCTGGGGACGCCCTGTAGGTGTCGCCATCGCCAATGACGGCTGTCTGGCAGGTTTCCTACGTCGGCAAATAAGGAGGGCCGGAACGCCGGCCCTCGCTCATTACTGATTTACTTTGCCGTCGGGCTCGCTATGTCAACGGCATCACGTCACCGGGATTCGCATTTGGCGGCGAGCCAATTGGGTAACAAGGGGGTCCAACTGATTGGGGAGCTTCGCGCAATTGCAAACGGGGCGGCTTCGCTCAGCCGCTGGTGTGGCCGAGCCAGGACGGGTTCTGGATGGTCCCGTCGTAGTGCGAGGTGGTTTTGAAAAGCTCAAACCTTCCGGTCATGGCCGCCTCCTTTGTCTTCGCGAGAATCGCGGCGATCTGCTGCCGGTCCATGGGAGTGAAGGTTTTCACGGCCGCGAATGCCTGATCGAGGATGGCCGGAGAATCGATGCCGGTGATGACCACAGAGGCCGGTGAGTTCAATCCGAAATGCAAGGCCTCCATCGGAGTGACGGTCTTGCTCTCGAGAATGTACGGATCGCCAAATGTTTTCATGGCAAGAATGGCGGTGCCGCGCGCCTGCGCCACCGGCGCAACTCCATTCAGAAACGAACGGAAATGCGCGTCCATCACGTTGATGGGCATCTGCACCGTGTCGAAATGAAAACCATGCTGGTCGGCAGTCTCAAACATGCGGAGGTGTACGCTGGGATCCTTGTGACCGGTGAAGCCGATGTAGCGGATCCTGCCCGCCTGCTTCGCTTGCTGAACAGCGTCGATGGCCCCGCCCGGTGCGAAGATGAGATCCGGATCGTCGAGGCGAATGACCTCATGGAATTGCAGTAGATCGATCACATCCGTTTGCAGGCGCCCCAGCGATTGCTCAATCTGCCTGGCAGCGGTGTTCTTATCCCTGCCATCGATCTTGGTCATCAGGAAAACCTTCTGCCGGTAACCATCGCGGAGCGCCTGTCCCATGCGCACCTCGCTGATGCCGCCGTTATAGTCCCAGCAGTTGTCCAAGAAAGTGATGCCGCGATCGATTGCGGCGCGGATCAGGCGGATGCTCTCGTCGGGGGCCTGCTGTTTCCCGATATGGTAGCCTCCCAGGCCGATTGCAGAAACACGCTCTCCGGTGCGGCCAAGCTCGCGATAGATCATGTTCGGGGATTCAGGACGGCGGACGCCGGCTGCCGATGTTGTGCTTTGTGCGCCCGCAGGCGCAACGGATCCGGCCGCAGCGACGGTGGCCGTCTTCAGGAAATCTCTGCGATCCATGGAAGACTCCAATTAGTTAGAGAATTGCCTTCACCACGCCGCCGTCGACCCGCAGTGCGGCGCCGTTTGTGGCCGAAGAAAGCTCGCCGGCCACATAAGTCACCATGGCCGCAACTTCATCCACGGTTGCAAAGCGCTTCAGTAACGACGAGGGACGGACATACTCGAAGAACTCTTTCTCAATCGCTTGCTTCGACTTGTTCTGCTGCTTCGCCATGGCCTCCACAAAGCCGCCCACACCCTCCGACTCGGTCGGTCCGGCAAGAATGCTGTTCACCGTCACGCCGGTTCCGGCTACAGATTCCGCGATGCCCCGAGCCACGGCTACCTGCGCCGTCTTTGTCATCCCGTAATGCACCATTTCAGGAGGAATCTGCACCGCGGACTCGCTCGAAATGAAAAGAATGCGCCCCCAATTCTTCTTCAGCATTCCCGCAAGGTAGTGTCGCGAAAGCCGCACACCGCTCATCACGTTGATCTCAAAGAAGCGGAACCAATCCGCATCGGGAATCTCGGCAAACGGCTTCGGCTCGAAGATTCCTACATTGTTGACCAGCACATCCGCAGCGGGCAGCTTTGAAATCGCAGCCTCCGCCCCGGCGGAACTGGAAAAATCCGCCACAATGCCATCGACTTTGATCGCTGCGGCCTGCGACCGGATCGCCGCCACCGCCGCAACCACGCGCTCCTGCGTACGCCCATTCACATACACATGCGCACCTTCGCAAGCAAGTGCCTGGGCAATCGCGAATCCAATTCCTGCCGTCGATCCAGTTACCAGCGCGACCTTGTTCGTGAGCTTCAGGTCCAAAGTATCCTCCTTGGAGAGCCAACACCGGTTTGATTCACCAGCAATCTCAAAGGACTCGAACCGGCACGCCCGATTGGCGCCAGGGCGATTTGCGGCTTGCCGGCGACAGCGGGATTTCGCGATCGACTAAACCTCGGACTTCGTCCCTCGACCGATGACATACAGTGTTATGGCGGAAAGATCCAGGTCGCCGCTTGAGCGGAGGTTGGATGCAAGTACGGATTGGGCGACAGAGGCCGCAGGCAAATCGGCGCCAGACGCCCTGGCGGCATCCATTACCAGATCCATGTCTTTGCTCATCAGGCGCAGCGGAAACTCCGGAGAGTAGTCATCGTCCTTGATCTTCCGGAACTTCCCCGCCATTGCGGGAGCGACTACCGCGGTCTTGGCCAGGACATCGAGCAAAACGTTGCGATCGATCTGAAGGTGCTCTCCGAGCGAAACCGCCTCTGCGATTGCCTGCATGTCAAGGCCGAGCAGAAGGTTGACAACCAGCTTCATCTGAACGCCGAAAGATCCCGGACCGATCAAGAACCACTGCCTGGCAATGGATTCGAAAATCGGGACACATTGCTCGAAGGTCTCTTTGTCGCCGCCGGCAAGCAGCGTGATCGTTCCGGCGTCCACCGCCGGCGTCGATCCGGAGATGGCCACATCGAGGAAGTTCACACCTTTCGCGCGGGCGTCCCGATGCAGGTTGCGCGACAGTTCCGGCGAGATGGTGCTCATTTCGAGAACGATGGACCCCGGCTCCGCCGCGGAAAAGACGCCGCCCTTGTCGAGGTAAACGGACCGGACGGCCGCATCGTTCGCCAGGGAAGAAAGAGTCACGTCCGAATCGGCTACGAGCTCCGCAAGGGATGGTGCGATGGCGACCCCTTCCTTCCCGATCTCGGCCGCCGGTTGTGGACTGCGGTTCCAAGCTTGAATATTCCATCTGGCGGTATGCAAGCGCCGCGCTAGCCGGCTTCCCATGAGTCCAAGGCCGATGAATCCAACCTGCGCCGTGAGTCGATTGAGTTTTATTGCTGGCATGTGAATGACGTTATCTCCTCGTCGTCTGGCTGTTGTTTTGCCCCTGTCTGCGATCTATCCGTCCATTGCATTGCACGTGTCTTGCCATCTCATATGGATTCCGATCGTTCTGAATGAACCATGGAGCGCGTTCCAGTCGCTGGAGATTCCGGTTGCTGTCGGCACTCTGACATTCGGTGTCGAACCCTCGTCACGGCTGGCCACGAACTTGCACGGAAAGGTCTTATATCCCCGGCGTTTCGTGGTCGAATCGAGTGGCCATGAAAATGCTCGAAGCATCAGAAACGGCATCGGGTCGGAGAGGTACGGAAGATGAAGAGGGCTTTCGTGCGGCAGCCGCGGCCGAGGTCGAAGGCCTGGTCAATGACGCCACTGCTCTCGGCCTTGGACACTCCTGCACCTGGTGGACCCTTTGCGACATCGAAACGTGGGCGGCTAGCGTGCCGTGACCGAGCTTTACGTATCCTCGCCCCATGGACTACTATCCAAAATCAATCGCGGAGGGTCAAAGGCAAATGACGGCTACCATAGACGGCAGAACACTGGCAATTCAGCCTGGAGAGCGCCTGATTGACCTGATCAACCGTTGCGGAATCGAAATACCGCAGGTATGTTATCACCCCCAGCTGGGACCGATCCAAAGCTGCGATACGTGCATGGTGGAAGTGGACGGAAGACTGGCGAGAGCCTGCGGCGCCGCGGCCGCGGAGGGCATGAACGTGATTACGTCTTCGTCGCGCGCAAATGCGGCGCGACGCGAGGCCTTTGACCGCATCCTCGGCAATCACATGCTTTACTGCACGGTCTGCGACAACAACAACGGCAACTGCACAGTACATAACACCACCAAGCTGCTTGCGGTTGAGCATCAGCAAATCCCTTACAAGCCGAAGCCTTACGAAGTGGATATGTCCAATCCCTTCTACCGCTACGATCCCGACCAATGTATTCTCTGCGGGCGCTGCGTCCAGGCCTGCCAGACTCTCGAGGTGAATGAAACGCTGACCATCAACTGGGAGGATCCGCACCCCCGTGTGTTGTGGGACGGTGGCGCGCCGATCGGCGAATCGAGTTGCGTCTCCTGCGGACACTGTGTCACCGTCTGCCCCTGCAATGCGCTGATGGAGAAGTCGATGCTTGGCGAGGCCGGATACACGACCTCCCTGTCCAAGCCCGCGCTCGACGGCATGATCGACGTGGTGAAAGGCATTGAGCCGGAGATGGGCTATGGCGCCATCCTGAAAGTTTCCGAGATAGAATCGCACATGCGCGAGTCGCGCACCAAGAAAACCAAGACCGTTTGCACCTACTGCGGAGTCGGCTGCAGCTTCGATGTCTGGACAAGAGACCGCCATATTTTGAAAGTAGAGCCCTTGGAGGGCGCGGCTAATGGAGTTTCCACTTGCATCAAGGGCAAGTTCGGCTGGGGGCACATCGACAGTCAAGACCGCCTCACCAAGCCGCTTATCAGGGAAGGAGATACTTTCCGCGAAGCTTCATGGGATGAGGCACTTACTCTGGTGGCGGGCAGATTCTCCGAAATCAAGGCAGCGACCGGACCCGATTCGCTGGCTTTCATCTCCTCTTCAAAATGTACAAATGAAGAGAGCTACTTAATGCAGAAGCTCGCTCGCGCGGTGATTGGCACCAATAACATGGATAACTGCTCGCGCTACTGCCAGGCACCGGCGACCACGGGTCTATTCCGAACAGTTGGCTATGGCGGCGACTCCGGATCGATCACAGACATCGGGCAAGCGGGACTGGTGCTGATCGTCGGCAGCAACACCGCCGAGAGCCATCCGGTGATCGCAACGCGTGTCAAACGCGCCCACAAGATGCACGGCCAGAAACTGATCGTCTCTGACCTGCGCGAGAATGAGATGGCGGAGCGCGCGGATGTGTTCCTGCACCCGCGGCCCGGCACCGACCTTATCTGGCTCTCCGCGGTGACGAAATACATTCTCGACAATGGACTCGCTGACGAGAAGTTTATCGCCCAGTGGGTCAATCGAGCCGACGAGTTCAAGAAGAGCCTGAAGTCGTTCACGCTCCAAATGGCCAGCGAACGCTGCGGACTTTCCCTTGAAACCCTGACAAAAGTCGCGCATATGATCGCGGAGGCCAAAGGCGTCTGCGTTCTCTGGGCCATGGGCGTGACCCAGCACTCTATGGGTTCTGACACCTCGACGGCTATCTCCAACCTTCTGCTCGCAACCGGCAATTACATGAAGCCGGGAACAGGAGCATACCCATTGCGCGGGCATAACAACGTGCAGGGCGCCAGCGATCATGGCGCCATGCCGAATTTCTTCCCCGGCTACCAACAAGTAGCCGATCCGGCGATTCGCGCCAAGTTCGAGAAGGCGTGGAATGTTCAATTGCCGCCGAAGCCGGGTCTCGACAACCACATGATGATCGATGCCATCCACGACGGCCGCCTAAAAGCGATGTACGTATTCGGCGAAGAGATGAGCCTGGTCGATTCGAACGCCAATTATGTCGGGGATGCGCTGTCGAAGCTCGACTTCTTTGTCATGCAGGAGATCTTCTTTAGTGAGACCTGCCGCTTTGCCGATGTGATCCTGCCGGCCAGTCCGAGCTTGGAGAAGGATGGAACCTTCACCAGCACCGAGCGGCGCATCCAGCGTCTTTACCAGGCTCTTGAGCCTCTGGGGGAGAGCCGTCCCGACTGGATCATTATTCAGGACATCGCCAATCTGTTGGGCGCCGGCTGGAAGTACGATCATCCTTCTCAGATTTACGAAGAGATTGCCTCACTTACGCCGCTGTTTGCCGGCGTCACGTACGAGCGCCTGGAAGGATACAAGACGCTGCAGTGGCCCGTGGCCGAGGATGGCAGCGATCAACCTCTGCTCTACACAAAGAACTTCAATTTTCCCGACGGTAAGGCAACGTTCTACCCCGTTCCCTGGTCGGAACCGACCGACCAGCAGGATGCCGAGTATGACCTGCACCTGAATAACGGCCGCCTGCTCGAGCACTTCCACGAAGGCAACATGACGTACAGAACAGAGGGCATTCGCGAAAAGACACCGTGCGTGTTTATAGAAGTTTCACCCGAGCTTGCCTGCGAGCGTGGCATCCAGACCGGCAGTTGGTTGCAACTGACTTCGCGCTACGGCAAGGTGCGCGCACAGGCGGTCATCACCACAAGAGTGCAGGGAAAAGAACTGTATATGCCCATGAACTCTACGGAAGAGGCTGTTAACCGTCTGACCAGCAGCCATACGGACAAAGTGACCCACACCCCTGCTTACAAGGAAACGTCTGTGCAGCTCCGCGTGCTGGGAGAGATCGGTGACGACCCGCTGCCGCGAACAAACTCCCGTCACGGCCACCCAACACCGCAGACCGGCGTCGAAGTGGAGCGCAAGTGGAAGCGCAAGGATTATCGCCAACCCGGCGACCAACTGGTGCAGATCCAGACCGCTAGCTGAGCGTCCTGGCAAGGAGAAAAAATGGCCCGACCCATCCCTCTTGAGTTACCGCCCCGCGATCCTCGCGAAGAGTTGCGCAAGCGGCTGGAACAGGCTCCGATCACACACGCGGAGGCCTTGCTCGACTCCTATGAATTGCTGCAGCAGTTACACGACCATGGCGTATTCGAACTTTTGCGCGGCGCGCTGAGTGCCAGCGACAAGCTGATCGAGACCGCGGTCGATGCCGCCAAATCGGATGAGTCCGTTCGCGCCATGCGCAACGCCATTATCCTCGCCAAAACGCTGGGGGCCATTAACCCTGAAGTACTTCAGTGCGTCGCGCTGGCAGCAAGTGAAACTCTCGGATGCTACGACAAGCCAATTATCGAGCCACCGGGACTCTTCTCGCTTCTCGGTCAATTCCGTCACAAGGAACTGCGCAGAAGCGTCGCATTTATCAACCGCTTCCTGGAGAAGCTGGGAAATCACATCAAGCTGCGTGGCACCTGCGGCTAAATACGCCCGCAGTTCACGAAACAGCCGTTGGAGGTAATTCATGCCGAGCACCAATCGCTGGGGAATCGCTTTAGCGGGATTCCTCATGCAAATGGCTCTGGGAGCCGTATATGCGTGGAGTGTTTTCAGGGTTCCGCTAGCCAGGCAATTTCACTGGTCTATTGAGGAAGTGACCCTCACATTTACGATTTCCATCTTTGTTCTGGGAATCGCATGTTTTTTCGGCGGACTCTGGTTGAACAAGAAAGGGCCTCGCGTCGTAGCCCTGACGGGCGGGTTTCTCTATGGCCTTGGTGTCTTCCTGGCGAGTTTCTCCGCCAACAAGTTATGGTGGCTCTACCTGAGCTATGGACTCATCGGCGGAATAGGAGTTGGATTCGGTTACATTGTTCCCGTAGCCGTGCTGGTGAAGTGGTTTCCCGATCGCAGAGGCCTTATCACCGGGATCGCCGTTGGCGGCTTTGGCGCCGGAGCTTTGGTCTTTGCTCCTTTGGCCACGCGCCTGATTCAAAATGTCGGGGTATTGCAAACATTTGCCTGGCTGGGCATCGCGTATCTCGTGATTACCATGGCCACCGGCTACTTCATGCGGAACCCTCCCGATGGGTGGAAGCCGGCGGGCTGGGTTCCCAGCGTTACCCAGAGCGCGCAGCGCGCGGCAATGGACTATACGCTCGGCGGCGCCCTGAAGACGTGGCAGTGGTGGGCGCTATGGTTACTGTTATTTCTCAATACGTCGGCAGGAATCTCGATCATTTCACAGGAGTCGCCCATGTTTCAGGAGATTGCCAAGGTCAGCGCCATCGTGGCCGCGGGAATGGTCGGCGTTGCCAGCATTGGCAACGCCGTAGGCCGAATCTTCTGGGCCTGGATCTCCGATGCAATCACCAGGCGATGGACGTTTGTGACAATGTTCCTGTTTCAGGTCGGCCTGTTTTGGATACTTCCAGGCACATCTGCGGCGGCGATTCTTACACTCCTGGCGTTCATCATCCTGATGTGCTACGGGGGCGGGTTTGGCACGATGCCGGCTTTTGCCGCCGACTATTTCGGATCGAAGAATGTTGGACCAATCTACGGACTTATGCTCACAGCGTGGGGCACGGCGAGCGCATTCGGTCCGTTACTTATCGCACACATGCGGCAGACCAGCGGATCATATGCTAGCGGTCTGCACGTGATCGCGGGCATCATGGCCGTATCGATCGTTCTGCCCATCCTGGTGTCTCCTCCCAAATCTGCTGCGTCGAGATCTGCTGGTTCGAGTACGGTCCTTCCCGTGGCCCATTCCAAGTAACTTACTTGGAATGGGCGGAGACCAGCGATAGTTGGGGCCTTATATCCGGGACGCATTTCAGTGCCGCTCGCCGACAAAGGTTCGAGCTTCCAGCACGGCAACTTCTGCGATGTGCTCCGTAACTCCCCCTGATGCGGATGATCGAGCGAAGGGCCCATATTCCGAAGACGGATTAGCGAGCGTGAGAGCCGCAAGATTGTGGCCGCCGTCGTAGGTCTTGGAAACAGCCTCGGCATGGTTACCTTGGCCGAAGGCGTCGAGACCGAACAACAGGCCGACATCCTTCTCTGGCTCGGTTGCGACCTGGCCCAGGGCTGGCTCTACGGGCATCCTTTGCCCGCCGAGCGCATCCCCGATATGGTCGCCGCGGCTGTCCAGACCCTCTCAATCCGAATGCCGGCGCAAGCGAACGAGCCCATCTCCAGTCTGGAGTCCATGCCGGCGCAACACCTGGCGCAATTGCAGGCAATCTACGGCGGTGCGCCTGTCGGCCTATGCTTTATCGACAGGAATCTTCGGTACGTCAGTCTCGACCAACACCTCGCCGATCAGAATGGCGCCTCGGTGGCAGCCCATATAGGTAGAAGAGTGGAGGAGATGATTCCTGAACTCTTTCCGCGGGTTGAGCCCTACCTGTTGCGCGCCTTGCGGGGAGAAGCGATCTCAGATGTTGAGATTTCCAAGCCGTCCCACAAGACAGGAGGGCCCGACCGGGCGTATCTCTTGTCGTACCAGCCGGCCTTCGACGAGGCGCAGGAAGTGATTGGTGTTTCTGCCGCCATCATGGATATTACCGAACGAGAGCACTGGTCATCGGGTGAGATAGTCGAGGCATCAAGCGTGCGAGGCTAAGCTCCGCGCAGTCCACCTCCGCGGCGAGGGCAAAGGCGGAAGTCATTCCGGCGGCTTTACAGGTGAGACTTTGCACTGTCTTTCATGTCGATAACTACGATCGTGATATCGTCCTCCTGTCCTTTCGTAGATCCAACCCGCGACCAGGCGAGGACGTTCTTCAACAACAGATCGACAAACTGCTCGGCTTCCAAGTTCTGTTTCTCTTGAATGAACGCGGGAAGGGCTACATCTCCAAAGGAATCACCCTCCGCATTCTCCGCTTCCACCAGGCCATCAGAGTAAAGCAGAAGCCGATCCCCGGCCTCGAAGGAAACTTCGCTTGCGGTGTAGTTCTCATTGGGCCGAACGCCAAGAAGAAGTCCCGACCCATCCAATCTCTCCAATGTCTGCCGGCCGCGCCGCCACAAGAGACCCGGGGGATGTGCCGCGGACGCATATCGGGCGCCTCTGCCGACGGCGTCGAAGTAGAGGTATACGGCCGTGACATACTGCTCGCGGGCTGCATTGCAAAGCGTAGTGTTTAGTCCGGCAATGATGCCCGCTGGTTCGCGATTATGTTCTAGCCCGGTCGAAACAGCAACTTTGACCATGGATGCCACCAGAGCTGCCCCTACTCCGTGCCCCATCACATCGGCCACCAAAATACCAACTCCATGCGGGCCAGCTACGGGAAAGTCGTAGAGATCGCCGGCAACGCTGGTCATGGGCGCGTATCGTGCAGCAATCTCAACATTTTCGATGGAGGGAACTGTCCGGGGAAGAATTGCCTCCTGAATCTTCCTGGCGGCGCGCATCTCATCCGTCAGGGATACCAGGCGCTTTTCGTCCGCAATCACTCTTTGGGAGGTGACATACCAAAGACAGATCACGAGGACCAGAAATCCGTATGGTTCAAATCCCGTGTGCCAATTTTTCAATTCCGTGTGAAGGACTCGGTCAATCGAAAACGCAACGAAGAAAACAATCAGGCCAGTGAAGAGAACACGGCTGTTTGGCACGACAGGCGGCTTATAGCCCGCAAGACGTCCCATTGCAAGTATTACGGGAACGATAATTACCAGCGCGGCGCCTGGTGGCAGAACGAACACGAAAGGATGCGGAAATAACATGCCGCCGATTGTGACCGCCGACCATGCGCAATAAGCCGCAAGTAACCAACGGATGGACGACCTCCACCCGCGACCATAAAACTCTTCAAATAGCAAAAGCCCGGGAATGATTGTGGCCAGGCTCAGGAGGCGCTCAGCAGAAATCCAGATTTCGTGTGGTTGGCCGAACCCGAGACGAAAAACAGAATTTCTGACAACGAGGATGGTTCCGTAGAAAATCGAGAACAGTCCAAACCAAAGCAGGAATCGTTCATGCGCCCGTCGCCGAAATATATTCACGACGATGGCCGCGCCGCCTAGTGTAGCAATCACGGTTCCCACGATAAGGAGAGCTATCCCACTTCGCACAACGTGACTCCTTGAAGGCTTTCATCGGGTCGAAAAGGAAACATCCGGCCGCATCTCGGCGCCGCACATCTGAGCGTAAGAAGCGCGAAGTTGTTATTGTTCTCTGCACCTAACACGCGGAGACCGCCAGAAAGCAGCATTCCAACCAGAGAGAGCCAGTAAAGTTTTATCACCGCGTGGTCCTCCTCACTTGTAAAGCCGCGTCTCAAACCGAATAGCCGGCATCCGACATACTGGGTCAGCGCCCAAATTGGCGAAGGTATCCTCATTTTCTTCGTCGCTTCGATCAAGACAGGCAAAATCCTTCTCTATGAGCAAATGGAGAGTTCCAAATCGACCGAGAGTAATGTCTTTCTCAATGCCAACCTGGTCGGTAATACACCAGGTCCGCGCTTGGCCGATAGGTACTAAAACGGTAACGCTGTTGTTTGAATACCGAGTGGTTGGTGCATCCACTGCCGGGGACTGCTCGAGAGCGTAAATCAGGGTCGCGCCTGCCTCTGGCGCAAAGTGAATCGTTTCCTCCAGGCGCTCCTGCTTCAGAAGCCGTGTGACTTCAGAGCGCGATACTCTTAGCCGCAGTGAGTTCCCTTTAATGCGCATCTTCATTGGTTTGCTCCATTCGTGGGTGAGATGCACCCACGTATACGCTCTTCACCGTGATATATGTTGAACTGGTTTTCCCGCAAGAATCCGATCAAAGTAATATCAAACTCTTTCGCAACCTTTACAGCAAGGCTGGACGGCGCACCTACGGACGCGACCATTGGAACTCCACCCATGAGCGCCTTCTGCAGCAACTCAAAGCTGGCGCGTCCCGACAGAAGCAGCAGGGAATTACGCAGAGGTGTTCGATCGGCAAGGAATTCCGAGCCAATCAGCTTGTCGACCGCATTATGGCGGCCTACGTCTTCGCGAGCGGCCAGCAGTTCACCATTTGCGTCGAACAGGCCTGCGCCATGCAGACCACCCGTCTGGCCGAATACGCTCTGAGCGTCAAGAAGACGGCCAGGAAGCCTATAGAGGACTTCCGCGTCCAGTGCGAAGGTGCTGTAAATACGCGGCGGGCACACGGTCCGCAAAGCGAGAAGGGAAGCTTTACCACAGATGCCGCAACTCGATGTCGTGTAGAAGTTGCGTTCGAGGTTGGCCAGGCTTACAGGGACATCCGGCGCCAACTCCACTCGAACTGCATTTTCCGTGAAGATTACAGGATGCGGAGTAGCGTCCTTCGTGTTCTTTTCGGTCCCCGGATAGTCAGGCAGCGCATATGCAATCTCCTCAATATCGTTGGCATCATGCACCACTCCTTCTGTCATAAGAAAGCCTGCTGCAAGTTCAAAATCATTACCCGGGGTACGCATGGTAATGGAGATTGATTTCCTTTGGCGCGAACTGAATGGCCCAAAGCCGAGTTGAATCTCAAGAGGTTCTTCAGTCGCGAGGTTATCTTGCACCTGCCGCGCCATGAGCCCGTCAATCTTCACGACCGATGCTTCAGTGACAGGGCGGCGTGTTCCACTCATAGATGCCTCATGGCCGGAAATGTCTCCGCGATTGGTGGTTTCGTCCATTGTAATCAGCTTGGAGTCCTGACTCGTTGCGACCGGAGTTCTGCCTGGCTCGGCCCGTTACTTGAAGCGTATTTTCGCCATCATGCCCTTGTCTTCGTGGCTCGACAAGTGGCAGTGGAACAGTGAGACCCATCGAATGACGGGGTCTGTAAAGTCCATTATCAGGTCGACGCTTCCGTTAACCGGCACGTCGACAGTATCCAGCCACTCGGGCTGCGCGAGGCGTTGGTCATTCCGGGAATAAGTGAGAAAGTGCACCTGGTGAATATGGAATGGGTGCACTTCCCGAGTGTTGTTTACCACCCGCCAGTGACGATACGATCCAGTGGCTACCGTCGTCGTGGGGGGATCGGCCATGCCGAACTTCCTGCCATTGATGTAAAAGCCGCCCTTGTCCTCAGTAAAGGTTACCGTCGAGCGCTTCAAGCCAAGCTTGGCAGCCGCACCTGCCGGGCCGCCTATCACCCAGCCACGCTCCTCAAGCGCGTGAAGGATCGCAGTGCGTTTGACCTCATTCAGAGTGGTCGGAAATGGACAGAAGGAAACATCTTGAGTTTTTGGCGCCGGCAAAGGGTTGGGAAGCACGCCATCGCTTGAGAGAATCACGGCGCGCTCGATCCGATATTACAACTCGCGGATATTGCCCGGCCAGTCGTAAGCGCAAAGCGCAGACATCGTTTCCCAAGGAACGCGGGCGATTTGCTTACTCATGCGCCGGCAAAAAACCTCGACAAAATGAGCCACCAGAGCCGGAATGTCGTCGCGGCGCGCACGCAGCGGGGGCATCAGGATCGGAAACACATCCAAACTGTAATAGAGATCTCTACGAAATTCGCCCTGCTTTACCATCTCCGTCAGATTACGATTAGTTGCCGCCACCAAGCGAACGTCCACTTGATGAGTCCGACCGCTGCCCAGGCGTTCGAACTGCTGTTCCTGCAAGACGCGCAAAAGTTTGGGCTGCAACGCCGGGGGAAGGTCGCCCACCTCGTCCAGGAAGAGCGTGCCCTTGTCGGCCAGTTCGAAACGGCCGATTTTTTGCGCGATGGCCCCGGTGAACGCACCTCTCTCGTGGCCAAAAAGCTCGCTTTCCAGCAGGTCCAGGGGAATGGCCGCGCAATTGATCTTCACGAAGGGACGCCCGCGCCGCGCGCTGACACTGTGAATGCGTTACGCGAAGAAATAGATAGCGCATCGATGTTCGAGGAGATCGTGGGAGTTTCTCCGGCCCTGCACGCGGTGCTCTCCCGTGTATCCAAGGTAGCTCCCACAGACTCCACGGTTCTGATCACCGGCGAAACGGGGTCAGGCAAAGAACTGATCGCGCGCGCCATCCACAAACGATCGCGGCGTTCCTCGCGAGCGTCTGTCAGTGTGAACTGCGCCGCCATCCCCCACGACTTGATCGCGTCGGAATTGTTCGGCTATGAAAAGGGCGCCTTTACGGGAGCGCTTCACCGGCGCCTGTGGCGCTTCGAGTTGGCCGAAGGAGGCACGATCTTCCCCGATCAAATCGGAGAACTTCAAGCCAAGACCCAGATCGCGCTGTTGCGTGTTCTGCAGGAGCGCGAGTTTGAACGTGTCGGTGGAACTGGGTCCATCCGAGCTAATGTCCGGGTGATTGCCGCCACAAATTGTGACTTGCGGGCGGCCATCGCTGGAAGCACATTTCGGAGCGATCTCTTTTGCCGGCTCAACGTTTTTCCGATCGAGGTGCCTCCCCTGCGGGAACGACGGGAGGACATTCCGGTGCTGGTTGCGTACTTCATCGACCGTTTTGCCAGAAAAGCGGGAAAGAGCATCCACAGCGTAAACGGACAAAACCTGGAATTGCTCCAGTCGTACCCCTGGCCGGGTAACATTCGCGAATTGCAGAACGTGATCGAGCGGTCGGTCATCGTGTGCGACACGGAGAATTTCTCCGTGGATGAGAGTTGGCTTTCGCGGCAGCCACTTGCAAGCGAGCCGAAGAGCCAACCGGAACTACCTCGAAAGCTTGCCGCCCAGGAGAAAGGAATGATTGAGGCAGCCTTGCGTGAATGCGGAGGGCGGGTATCTGGTCCTTCAGGCGCGGCAATCAAGCTGGGTATTCCAGGTTCTACGCTGGACTCCAAGATCAGGTCGCTCAAGATCGACAAGAACCGCTTCAAGACTGATCCGACCTAGGATTCGATCGCATCGCCTGAGAAGGGCGCCTTGGGCCGAGGACGCACCAGCCAATAGAGAGCGACGAAGTGCGTGATCATCAGCAGAGGCACGTAGATGATGGGGATGAAGTATGTGGCGCCCAACTGCCCCGCCAGCGCAGGAAGGCCGACCTGGATGCCGTGGTAATAGTCGACGATGATGTCGGCCGCACCCACGAGATTGAAGGCGGCAACGAACAGCCAAAAGAGCGGGCGAATCCTGACCGTGAGAAGCGCCAACATGGCCAGCACCCCGGTGGCAAAGTCGACATAGGCGGCGAACTGGGCGAAGCCCGCGGGCAGATTGGGGCCGATGACGCCGGGAAGAAGGAATACGAGCCCGAAGAAGCGGAAACTGTGCAGGGTAGCGATGGCGCGGTGCGCTTCAACGCGGTTCATCGACCTGAGTTTGGGCATGGCGTATACGCTGAAGCACAGCAGCCACGCGACATAGCCTAAAGCGAGATGCATTTGAAAGATAATTTGCGGCGACATTCGGCCTCCTTTACCCATAGGATTATACACATCATCCTATGGACTCAGAATTTCTTCGAACCAGCCAGGGCGGACCCATTGCGCCGTGAGCCGATTGCCGGCATCCTATAATGAGCCATGCGCTACGGGCCCGACCACAAAGCCGAAGTCCATCGGAAGATAGTGAATGACGCCTCGCGGCGGGTTCGCCGTGAAGGCATTACCGGCGCCGCGGTCTCGGCCGTGATGCGGGACGCCGGCTTGACCCACGGGGGCTTTTACAAGCACTTCGGCAGCAAGGACGACCTGCTCATGGAGTCGCTGAGCGAGGCATTCCAGGAAATAACCGACCGCCTTGCCGACGCCGCGAAGCGGTCTCGGCCCGGGGATGCGTGGAAAGCGATTGTGAAGGCTTACCTGAGCCCGGAACACTGCGATCACTCCGAGTGTGGGTGCCCGGTGGCGGCCCTTGCGCCCGAACTGGCGCGGGCCGATAAAGAGATGAAGCCCCGGATCGCCGGGGAGCTGATCGAATACAAGAGTCGAATGCTTTCCTTTATGCCGGGTCGGCGAACTGTCGACAGAGAGCGCGCCTTCTTCTCGATTTTTTCAACGATGATCGGGGCAATCGAAATCGCTCGCATGCTTCCGGAGCAAGCGGCACGAGCGAGAGTGCTCGCGAGCGCGCGAGATTTTCTCTTGCGCAGCTTCTGACCTTCTCAATGATGAGGAAACTCACCTGGGATTTTGAGGGTTCGGATTCCTCCGCCTAATTGTGTGCTCCAGTCTTTCGCGCACACTATTCGGGGCGGTGAACGGGCTTGAGAGATCAGTCCTGTGCTCCGTCTTTCAGTCCGCGTACCCAGACCGCGTAAACGTCCTTGCAATCATGTAACTCGAGAGCCGAGGCAGTTATCGGTGCCTTGATATGAAATAGGTCGGCGCCTTCCACATTTTGCAGCACAACCGCCGGGCGCGCATCCTCCGTTATGGCGGCAATTTCAATGTTGCTTAGATTGACATTCTTCACATGCCGAAGATAGAACCCCTGCGATGGCATGTTCCCAAACATGTTCGGTTCGGGATACTTCTCCTCAAGTTCAGGCGGCGTAACTGCAGCCTGGTCCTTCGTTCCGCCACCGCGGTGCTGAATGTAGATGTCGCGCAGCGTCAGGTCCCGGATATCGTGGCCGGGAACCCCGCTGACGATGCACCCCAGTTGCGACGCCGCATTGGAACACACAATGTTGCTTACCATCACCCGCTGAAGCGACCCTGTCTTTGTAGATTCGGCTGGCCCGCGCAGCCGGCTGCCCAGCCGCATGAAAATTGGCGCCGAAACGATATCGCGCATGGTGATGTTGGTGACGGTTACATCCTCGAGCAGTGCGCCGTCAACGGTTTCGAGCGCCAATCCCTGGCAGCCATCGAAGACGCAGTTGGCGATGGTAATGTTTTTGAATCCGCCATTCGATTCTGTTCCCAGCTTGATTCGTCCAGTGTGCGGGACTCTGACTGAGGCGTCGAAACTTTTCCAGGTTCCGTCGAGCATAGTGCCCAACTGGTAGGCGCCGGTCACATAGCAGTTGACGATCTCGACGTTCTCCGTGGCGCGCAAATAACCGAGCGCATAACTGCTCTTGGGGACGATTGCATCATCCCACGGCGAGTTAATGGCACAACTTGAGACGCGAACATTGCGGCAGCAGTCGATATCTATGCCGTCGCGATTGGTGTCGATGGTGAGCCCATCGATCATGAGGTTATCGACTCCGGTAGCGAGAATCCCAAACCAGCCACCTTGCAGGATTTGGAAGTTTCTCAATTGCACATTGTGGCAGTTCTTCAGGCTGATCGATTTGTTACCCGTTCCGCTGGTTCGGCGGAGGGAGGGAATCTGGCTTTTCGGATCGGTGTTGCGCGTTAATCCGCGCCCCCAAATGCGTCCCGGGCCGTAAATGGAAATGTCGTGGAGGTTCTCGCCCCAGATCAGACTGTTATGCCAATGGTTGTGTCCGTAGTCCTGGTAAGCTTCCCACGGCTGCTCCGGCTCCGGTTCGTCGTATCCGCCTGGCTGACCTTCCGGCGGAGGATCCGCGGCGACAACGACCGCGCCTTGATCGAGGTGCACGGCCACGTTGCTCTTCAAATGGACGGAATAGCAGAGGTATTGCCCGGCGGCGACATGAACGGTTCCACCGCCGCTCGTCGCCGCTGCCTCAATTGCGCGGTTGATCGCCGCGGTATCCAGAGTCTTGCCGTCGCCGGTTGCCCCGAAGGCCCTCACCTCGAATTCGCGCTGATTGTGCTGAGGCCCGGATGGATTGGCGGAGGAATCTTGATTCCTGCCCTCGGCCAAGGCCGCGGCCGGAGTGATCAAACCGGCCGCGCCAACTCCAGCGAACTTGAGAAACTGCCTGCGCTTTGTTGTCGATTCATAGCTCATCGATCTGCGTCCTCCTCGATCCCCATTATTTTTGGGCCGCGATTTTTTTCTGGCGTAGTTTTCATTTCCATGTTACGCTCTGCGCAAGTGACCACACGGCGCACAATTCGTCGCACCTCGATCAAGGTGCAGTTGCGCATGACGTTTATGGACGTCTGCTGCGGGCCGCCGTCCGCTCACTTTCCCTTCTGCAACTAGCGCGCTTTCGGATCAACCGGAGGCATTTGTGTATCCGGGCAGCGGAGCCGGGTCGCTTCGTCTCGACGTTGGGGCCGAGCCCGTCGCCTTCCTGTGAAACCGCATCTCGCGAGTCGCCGGATGTGCCGGCGATAAAGTCGCTTTTTCTCTGAAGGCGCGCCGACTCCAACGAGTGCGGTTCATGAACAGACGAAGGATTGCCAACCCGGGGACGCATGGAAAGGAAGTAGTGTCGATGGAGTCAAGTGTGCTTTATACAGAGAGTGTATCGGGAGGAGCCACGTGGTCGCACGTGCTCAAACGGGGCACGGCGCTGCGCATCACCGATGCGGCGGGCGGCGCCAACGTGGCCGCATATTTTCTGAACTTCGAAATGGCGGCGGAGCGATTCAACCTGCCCGACACGCTCAAGGCGCAGCATACGGCGCGGCTCACGAAGGGGCACGTGCTCTACTCCGATATGGGAAGGATTCTGTGCTCGATTACCGAAGACACGGTGGGCTGGCACGATCCCATCGCCGGAGTATCGAACGCGGCGCTGATCGAAAAGAAATATGGCAAGGCGACTTACCAGCAGGCGCGCAACAACTGGCACCAGAATGCGCGCGACGGCCTGATCATCGAGTTAGGTAAATACGGGCTGGGACCGCGCGATCTGCATGCCACGGTGAACTTCTTCAGCAAGGTCACTGTAGATAGCGAAGGCTGCCTGCACTATAGCTCGAATCACTCTCGGCCGGGGAGTTACGTCGAGCTGCGCGCCGAAATGAACGTGCTTGTTCTGCTGAATACCTGCCCGCATCCGCTCGACGCTGGCGATGTGTACGCGCCCAAGCCGGTGGAACTGAGTATTTCCAGCGTTCCTGCGCCGCGTTCGGACGATGTGTGCAGAATGCTTTGCCATGAGAACGCGCGGGGATTCCTGATGACTGAGTTTTATTTTCTTTGAGACCGGCGGTGAGGAATAGAAAAGTGGCAACCATCAATCTTCAAATCAGTCCATTACTGCCGGAGGCGGCAATTCTGAGCTTCGTCGTCGAGGCGGGCGACCCTTTTGTGCACGAGATCCTGAAAGGGCAGACGGTGCGCATCGTGGATCTCGAAGGCAACCAGGCCGTAGACACGCTGTTCTACAACGCCCACGACTACGGGGACCGCTACAGCGCGCAGGACACGATTCGCGAGCAGGGAAACATTTATCTGAGCGCGGGAACGCGCCTCATCTCGACCGAAGGCAATGTGCTGCTGACTATCACCGCCGATACCTGCGGCCGGCACGACACGCTGGGCGGCGCCTGCGCCCAGGAGAGCAACATGGTGCGCTACGCGATCGAGAAACGTTACATGCACGCCTGCCGGCAGAGTTTTCTGCGCGGCATCCAGCACTGGAAGCACGGCTTGGAGAAGCGCGATATTACCAGCAACATCAACTTCTTCATGAATGTTCCGGTGACGCCGGAGGGCGGGCTGACGTTCGCGGACGGCGTCTCCGAGGCCGGCAAGTATGTTGAGATGCGCGCCGAGATGGATGTGCTGATGGCGATCAGCAACTGCCCGCAGTTGAATAATCCGTGCAACGCTTACAATCCCACGCCGGTGCAGGTTCTCATCTGGGAGGAGCATGTTCGCTAAAGTCCTGGTCGCCAACCGGGGCGCGATTGCATGCCGGATTCTGCGCACGCTCAAGCGGATGGGGATTGCGTCGGTGGCCGTCTACTCTGAGGCCGATCGCGAAGCGCGGCACGTGCTGGACGCGGACGAGGCGGTCTTCATTGGTCCGGCGCCTGCCAGCCAGAGTTATCTCGATATGGATCGCATTCTCGAAACTGCCAAACAGACTGGCGCCGAAGCCATCCATCCCGGCTACGGCTTCTTGAGTGAAAACGCGGAGTTTGCGCGGGAGTGCACGCGACGCGGCGTTGTTTTCATCGGGCCGCGGGTGGAACACATCGAGGCGTTTGCGTTGAAGCACACGGCGCGCGAGATTGCCGGGCGTTGCGGCGTGCCCATGCTGCCCGGGACCGGAGTTCTGAGAGATCTCGACGATGCGATGGAGCAGGCCGCGGCGCTTGGGTTTCCGGTGATGCTGAAAAGCTCGGCAGGCGGAGGCGGTATCGGAATGCGCGTGTGCAACACGGCGCAGGAGTTGAGCGATGCCTACGAGTCAGTGGTGCGCCTCAGCCGCAACAGCTTTCGCGATGGCAGCGTGTATCTCGAAAAGTTTGTCGCCCGCGCGAAGCACGTTGAGGCGCAGATCTTCGGCGACGGAAACGGGGGCATTCTGGCGCTGGGGCTGCGCGACTGTTCCGCGCAGCGCAGGCACCAGAAGGTGATCGAAGAGACGCCTGTTCCCGGACTTGACCCAGCGACCGGCGAAGCCATGCGCGCCTCCGCCGTGGTGCTCGGAAAGGCCGTGAATTACGCATCGGCGGGGACGGTGGAGTTTCTCTACGATGCCGATTCGCGCGCGCACTACTTTCTTGAAGTGAACACGCGCCTGCAGGTGGAGCACGGTGTGACCGAGCAAGTCACGGGCCTCGATCTGGTCGAGATGATGGTCCAGCAGGCCGCCGGCGAGCTGCCCCCGATCGAGAGTCTGCGCATCGAGCCCAAGGGCTGGTCGATTGAAGCGCGCATTTATGCCGAAGACCCGGCGAAGAATTTTCAGCCAGCGCCGGGAAAGCTTGCGCACGTGAGTTTTCCGCCGGGGGAACTGGCGCGCGTAGAGACGTGGGTGGAGAACGGCACGGAGATCACGCCCTATTACGATCCGATGATCGCGAAGATCATTGTCACGGGCGACGATCGGGCCGATGCGGTGGGGCGGCTGCAGCTGGCACTCGACCAGACCGTCCTCTACGGAAGTGAAACCAATCTGCGCTACCTGCGTGCAGTGGCTGCTTCAGAGACTTTCACCCGCGGAGCGATGACCACGTCGTTCCTAGGCGACTTCGCCGTCGGGCGCGACGCCTTCGAGGTTCTGGATGGCGGGATGCAGACTACCATTCAGGATTATCCGGGAAGGCTTGGCTACTGGCACGTCGGCGTTCCGCCTTCCGGGCCAATGGACGCGCTTGCGTTCCGTCTTGCCAATCGGCTGGTCGGCAACGATGAAGACGCGGCTGCCATTGAAATGACGACCATGGGCGCGCGGCTGCGCTTCGATGCCGATGCGACGATTGCGCTCGGCGGCGCAGATATGGGAGCGACCTTGGATGGCGCCGCGGTTCCGCAATGGCGGGCCTTTGCGGTGCGTGCCGGCAGCACGCTGCGGCTGGGTGCGGTGAAGGGCGGCGGCACGCGCGCTTATCTCGCGATTGCAGGTGGAATCGATGCGCCGCAGTTTCTCGGCAGCCGCGGAACATTCATGCTGGGAGGTTTCGGCGGACACGCGGGCCGGGCGCTGCGCGCCGGAGATGTGGTGCACTTTTTGCCCGTGTCCGCCGGCAATGCTGGAACGGGCACGGCACCCACGAAGTTCGACAATCCCCCACTTGATTATGCGCGCCAATGGGAGATCGGAGTACTCTACGGGCCGCACGGCGAGCCGGATTTCTTTACGCCTGCCGACATTGCAATGTTTTTCAGCGCGGAGTGGCGCGTACACTACCACTCCGACCGCACCGGCGTGCGGCTCATTGGACCCAAGCCCGAGTGGGCGCGCAAGGATGGCGGCGAAGCCGGCCTGCACCCCTCGAACATTCACGACAATGCTTACGCGGTCGGCTCCATCGACTTCACCGGCGACATGCCCATTCTGCTCGGACCCGATGGGCCCAGTCTTGGCGGATTCGTTTGTCCGGCAGTAGTTATCGAGGCCGAACGCTGGAAGCTTGGCCAGCTCAAAGCCGGAGACACGGTGCGATTTCGCCGTGTCACATTTGCACAGGCAAAAACTCTCGAGGCAGACCTCGAGCGGTTCATCGCAAAGCTTGACGGTTCGCCGCCGAAGCTGCCGGCAATCGGCGCAGAGGAGCCGGCCATCCTGCGCACAACGAATCATCATCGGCCAACAGCGGCTTACCGCGCCGATGGCGACAAGTATCTGCTCATTGAGTACGGGCCCAATGTGCTTGACCTGGCCCTGCGCCTTCGCGTGCATCTGCTCGAGAACAAATTGCGCGCAGCGCGTTTGCCCGGCATTGTCGACATTACTCCGGGCGTGCGCAGCTTGCAGATTCACTATGACAATCGCGTGCTCCATCGCGAGGAGTTGCTCGACGCGCTGGATGGCTTCGATGCGGAGATTCCGGAGCAGCCGCAGATCGCGGTGCCCTCGCGCACCGTGCATCTTCCGCTCTCATGGAACGATCCGTCGACGCAACTGGCGCAGGCCAAGTATGTGCAGGCCGTTCGGCCCGATGCCCCGTGGTGCCCGGACAACATCGAGTTCATTCGCCGCATTAACGGACTCGAGAGCGTTGACGAAGTACATCGCATCGTGCACGACGCGAGCTACCTGGTTCTGGGTTTGGGCGATGTGTATCTCGGCGCGCCCGTTGCCACGCCTGTCGATCCGCGCCATCGTCTGGTGACCACCAAGTACAACCCCGCGCGCACGTGGACGCCGGAGAACGCCGTGGGCATCGGCGGAGCATACCTGTGCGTCTACGGCATGGAAGGACCGGGCGGATATCAGCTTGTCGGCCGCACGGTGCAGGTTTGGAACACGCATCGCGTCACGCGGACGTTTCTTGAAGGTTCGCCTTGGGCGCTGCGCTTCTTCGACCAGATTCGCTTTTATGCAGTGACGACGGAAGAGTTGCAGGAGTTGCGGCGCGACATTCTACACGGCGCCTTCGATCCGGGCATTGAGGAATCGAATTTCAACCTGGCGCAGTATCAGGCATTTCTCGATTCGATTCAGCCGGGCATTGCCGTGTTCAAAAACCGGCAGACGCAAGCCTTTCGCGAAGAGCGCGAGCGCTGGCGGCGAAATGGTCAGCTCGACGCCGCGGCGTCGATCGTGGAGATACCCGAAGCCGAGTTGGCCCATCGTACGGTGCCCGATGGATGCGAGGCCGTGCATGCGCCCATGGCTGCCAGCGTGTTTCGCGTCTCTGCCGAACCAGGCCAGCGTGTAAGCGCGGGGCAGCGGCTGGTGGTGCTGGACGCGATGAAGATCGAATTGGAAATTGCGTCGCCGGTGGCCGGAGTGGTGCGCGAATTGTTGTGTCGGCCGGGACAGATGGTGAACGCCGGCCAGCAACTGGCGATTTTGTGCGCCGGTTGATTTCGAGAGTGGAGTCGCGATGGATATAGGGTCGCTGGAAAACGCGTATCGAGACGGGTCGCTCAAGCCCACTGAAGTTGTAAAGCGCGTCTACGACGAGATTGCGCGCGCCGGCGAGCGGCCCGTCTGGATCACGCTGCTTGCGAAATCCGAGAACCTAGCGCGAGCGCGCGAGTTCGAATCGCACGGCGACTCGCTAGCACTGCCGCTCTATGGGATTCCTTTCGCGGTGAAGGATAACTTCGACGTCGAAGGACTGCCGACCACGGCAGCGTGCCCTGACTATTCGCGGATGGCCGCGAAGACAGCTACGGTGGTTCAAAGGCTGCTCGATGCGGGCGCGATTCTCATCGGCAAAACGAACATGGATCAGTTCGCCACTGGACTGGTGGGAACGCGGACACCGTACGGCATCTGCTCGAGTGTCTTCGACTCGAAGTACATCTCCGGCGGGTCGAGCTCGGGTTCGGCTGTTGCCGTTGCGCGCGGCCTGGTGAGCTTTTCGCTTGGGAGCGATACGGCCGGTTCGGGCCGCATTCCGGCAGCCTTCAACAATCTGGTTGGATTAAAGCCGACTCGCGGCTTGATCAGCACGGAGAGATTATTGCCGGCGTGCCGCACGCTCGATTGCGTCTCGATCTTTGCAGAAACGTGCGCGGACGCGGCGCGAGTGTTTGCCGTTGCTTGCGGTTTCGACGCCGAGGACCCGTATTCACGAACGCCCACGCCGGGTCAGGGCGCTGCACCCTGGAGCGCAGCTTCAGAGTTCCGCTTCGGCGTGCCTGCAGCCGAAGGCTTGAATTTCTTTGGCGACGATGCTGCTGCGAATTGCTACCAAGCCGCTGTTGGCGCATTGATCGATCTGGGCGGGTCGGCGGCCGAATTCGATTACGCACCGTTCGCCAAAGCGGCGAGCTTGCTCTACAAGGGACCGTGGGTCGCCGAGCGGCTGGCTGCCATTCGCACGTTTCTTGCGGATGCGCCGGAATCCGTCGATCCAACGGTTGGTGCGATCATTCGCGGGGCGGAGAAGTTCGGCGCCGTCGAAACATTTGAAGCGGCCTACGCACTCGAGGCGCTGCGCCGCGAAACCGATGCGGTTTGGAATCACGTGGATTTTCTTCTTCTTCCAACTGCGCCCACGCAGTACACCATCGAGCAGGTGCAGGCCGCACCCTTCGAACTCAACGCGAACCTCGGCAGGTTTACCAACTTCGTCAATCTGCTCGATCTCGCGGCGGTAGCTGTGCCGGCGGGATTCAAGCCCAACGGTCTGCCTTTCGGCGTTTCGCTCATCGGCAAGGCATTCACCGACGCGGGACTCCTGCGCGTTGCCGACAGACTTCATCGCCGGTTGGCGAGGACGCTCGGCGGCTCGGCTCGCGAACTCGCAGCAACGCCGCCTGTTGCCGCATGCGCCGTCCCGCCGGGATGCATTTCGATTGCCGTCGTCGGCGCGCACCTGACAGGGCAGCCGCTGAACTGGCAGCTCACCGAGCGCCATGCGCGGCTCATGGCTTGCACACGCACGAACGGCGATTATCGGCTTTACGCGCTGGCCAACACTACGCCGCCCAAGCCCGGACTGGTTTACGAGCGCGGGTTCGCGGGGCAGGGAATCGAAGTGGAGGTTTGGGCGATGCCGGAAGATACCGTGGGCAGCTTTCTCAACGCCATTCCGCCGCCGCTCACGCTGGGGACTGTTCGCCTGACAGACGGGTCGCAGGTGAAAGGGTTTCTGTGCGAGCCTGCAGGAATCGAAGGCGCGCAGGAGATTACGCATCTCGGAGGATGGAGGAAATTTTTGTCGCAGAAGGCGCTGGTGAAGGCGTAAGTGACGGCGTGGTGGGTTCCCACCCTTTTCGTTCGCCGCGGCGAACGAAAAGGATGGGGCACGGACGCATTTTGGGGGCGGGCGCTGCGCTATTGGTCGTCATCGTCGTCGCTGGCGGATTCGGATTTGGGTTCCGCGCTTTGCTTTTTCAGTTTGCCGGCGAGAGCTCTTTCGACGATGACGTGAAAGTCGATTTCGGCCGGGTCTTCGCCGGCTTCGTAGCGCGCCAGCGGCTGGCCCTGGCGGTCGATGAGGAATTTGGAGAAGTTCCAATGAATGTCTCCGCCGGGAAGGCTTTGCTTGGGGTCGCAGAGGAATTGGTAGAGGGGGATGGCATTGGCGCCGGTTAGCGAAGCGCGTGCGAAGACGGGAAAGGCCGCGTGCACGGTGTCGGCGTAGTACTTCCGCAAGGCGGCAGAGTCCTTCAATTCTTCGCCGCCGAAGTCGGACGAGGGAATGCCGATGACCACCAGGCCATCTGCGCTGTAAGTTTTTTCGAGTTCGCTGAGAGCCGCGATTTGATCGTTGAACACCGATTGGCTGGCGAGATTGACGATGAGCAACAGCTTGCCCTTGTAAGTGGAAAGAGGAATGACCTTGCCATCGAGATCGACGAGGGAAAAGTCGTACACGGTCTGCTTGGCCTGCGGCTCTTCGCAAAACGCGCAGGAGACACATGCAATGATAATGGCAAACCAAACAACGAAGAATCGGCGATGCTCTCCAGCTCGATGGATAGGCGGCATTGATTGCATTGTGCCATTCCCCGGGCGCCGGCGCACAGGAATTCTTGCGCAGTACAAAAATCTTTTCTGAGAGACATGCAATTCGTTTTTCGCAAACAGAACTTCGGACGTGCTTTATGGACTTCGAACAACTCAAGACATTTCAGCAGGTGTGCAGGTTGAAGAGTTTTTCCCGCGCGGCGGAGAAGATGGGCGTCACGCAGCCGGCGATCTCCGCGCAGATTCGCTCTCTCGAAAAAGAAGTTGGCGCGCGGCTGTTCGATCGCGACGGCGGGAAGGTCACCTTTACCGCGGCGGGCCGGCTTTTTGAGCCTTTCGCCGAACATTGTTTGCAGTGCCACAGCCACATCCTGGTTGCCGTCAACGAGCTTTATCATTCGGCGCGCGGAGAAGTCTCGATCGCCGCGAGCGAGGCCACCAGCCTCTACGTGCTGCCGCGCGTCTTCGCGCAATACAAAAAGCATTACACGCGCGTCAACCTGAACATCGTGCGCGCCGAGCACCTGCGTTCGCTGGAAGCGGTGATCAATCGCGA
Source organism: Occallatibacter sp. (assembly GCA_049676965.1). GTDB lineage: Bacteria > Acidobacteriota > Terriglobia > Terriglobales > Acidobacteriaceae > Telmatobacter. The sequence continues at coordinate 31,317 of JBAUBR010000060.1, read as the reverse complement.
GGTGGATTTTGCGGTCATTTCCATGCCGGTGAAGGAGCCGCGCTTCGTGGTTGAGGTCATCCATCGCGACGATATGGTGCTGGCGGTTGCGCCCACGCATCCGCTGGCCACTCGCGGCCTTGTCAAGCTCGACGAGATGCTCAAGTATCCGCTTCTGCTGCTTAAGCAGGGAAGGCAGCGAAGCTTGCTGAACGGCTTTTTCTCGAGCTTCGACGCGCAGCCGCGCATCGCCATGGAAGTGGATTCGAGCGAGCTGCTCAAGCGGCTCATTTGCGCCGAACTGGGCATGGGAATTTTGCCGCGGACCAATGTGCTTGAAGATGTCCACTCCGGACTGCTGAAGATCGTGCGAGTGGAGGGAATGAAGCTGCAGCGCGAGCTGGCACTGATCTACCGCAAAGACCGGACGCTTACGCACGCGGCCCAGGCATTCCTCGAAATCGCAATGAACGGAACGGGCCAACCCGCTTATGCGCCGCTGCGTTTTTCGCGTGCGGCGAGGTGAGCGGCATCCATCAAATTCGGTGAGTATGGGGAGGGTCGAGGATGAATTGGAAATTCAGGCTGCACATGCGGCTATCGCTGCTGACCGCATCCGGAATGATCGCAGTGGCGACTCTGGCTGCGCATTCCCAGGCCCCGAAATTCCCCAAGAAAACGGGCGTTCAGACGCCGGGCGTGCAACACGACATCGCCGATTTGGCTCCCGCGGCGACCTTCACAGTGAAAGGCCATCCGGATTGGATGGCTGTCACCGATGACGCAGTGTGGGTGACGAGCTCGAGCGCCAATCATGTGGTGCGCTTGAATGTGAAAGACAACACGCCCGGCGCGATTGTCAGCGTAGCCAAGCCTTGCTCCGGGCTGGCTTTGGGGTTTGGCAGCCTGTGGATTCCGAGCTGCGGCGATCACACGGTGGTGCGCGTGGACTTGGAAACCGGGGCGCCGCAGGCGACGATTGCCGCTGGTCCGGCGGATTCCGAAGGCGGAATCGCCGCCGGCGCCGGCAGCGTGTGGATCGTGACCTCGAAGGACAGCGATCTGGTGCGCATCGATCCCCAGTCGAATACGGTCATCGCGCGCATTCGCATACCCGCGGGGTCGTTTAACCCGGTCTTCACGAATGGGTTCATCTGGGTCAGCTCCAATACGGGCGGGACGTTGGTGCGCGTGGATCCTGCAACCAACGCGGTGGCAGGTCAAACGCCGGTGGGGCCTATGCCGAGATTCCTCACCGTGGGAGCGGGATCGATCTGGGTGCTCAACCAGGGTGACGGCACTATTGCGCGCGTGGATGCAGCGAGCGGCAAACGGACAGCGGTCATCCCCGCTGGAATCCCCGGACTGGGCGGTGAAATCGCATTCGGCGGCGATGCGGTGTGGGCTACGGTCTTCGACTTTCCCATCACGCGCATCGACCCCGCAACAAATACTGTCACCGGGCAATGGCACGGTGCAGGCGGCGATAGTATTCGCTATGGGCATGGCTCCATCTGGCTCAGCAGCTACATGGGTGCAAGGGTGTGGCGGCTGTCGGTTCCGGCACAATAAAACCAATACCGTCTCCGGCGCCAACTTCGGCGTGGAATCGCGCCTATTTTCATAGACATCAATCCCCCTTATCCAACGCATAAATAACTTGAATCTTCATGGTTTCCTGATGCGCGCCGGGATAAAGTTCGAACAGGAAAAGCTGGCACTTTCTCTCGCGCGAGCGTCAATCTATATCAACTCAAGTTTCCAAGGGTGGAAGGATTTGTACCGGATTCTTTCAGACAGGTGGATTTTATTTCGGCGCGCCTTGACGGTTGCAGCGCTGTTGGTTGCCTTGTTCTCTCCCGCCGCTCAGGCGGCGGAGCCGACGTTTGTCATCGGATGGTCCGTCTACGCGGGCTGGAACCCATATTTCTACATGGCCCGCTCCGGCATCCTCAAGCGCTGGGCGGATAAATACGGCGTCGCGATCAAGGTGCAGCGGTTCGATTACGCCGCCTCGCTCGACGCATTCGTGGCCAAGAACATCGATGCCTGCACCATGACCAACATGGAGGCGCTCGACATGCCGGCTGCGGCAGGCATCGACTCCACCGCGGTCATTATCGGCGACTACTCCAACGGCAACGACGCGGTGCTGGCGCGCAACAATCTCGGCCTGGCCCAGCTCGCCGGCAGGCCGATTCTACTGGTGCAAAAAACCGTTTCCGAGTATCTGCTCGAGCGCGCCATGGACTTGAACGGCCTGAACCGCGAGTTGGGTCAGCTCAAGCTGCTCAACACCAGCGACTCCGACATTGTGGGCGCGTTTTTGGGAAACAAATCCAACCAGGTGGCCGTAACTTGGAAGCCGCTGGTCTCGGAGATTCTGGCGCAGGATTCCGGCGTTCACGAGCTCTTCGATTCCTCGCATATTCCCGGCGAGATTCTCGATCTGCTGGTGGTGCGCAGCGAGGTTCTCAATCGGCCTGACGGGTCGGGCGTGCGCTTCGCCAAGGCCGTAACGGGCGCGTGGTATGAAACGATGGCGCAGCTCACCGGCGCTGGGCCTGCCAATGCGCAGGCGATCAGCGGGAGCGCAGCGGCTTCAGACGATAGCGTGGCTTCCTACAAGGAGCAGTTGCGGACGACTTATCTTTTTGCGCAACCCGACGCAGCCGCGCAGTTCGCCACCAGCTCCGGGTTGAAGCAGAAGATGGACCTGGTGCGCCAGTTCTGTTTCCGCCACGCATTGCTGGGCCAGAACATCCAGTCGGTAGACGATGTGGCGATCCTGTATCCCGACGGCAGCGTGCAAGGCCGGAAGGACCGCGTGCGCCTGCGCGTGGATGCGACCTATATGCAGCTTGCGGCGCAGAGGAAGCTCTAGCCATGAAGACCGCATTCCGCCCCACGGATCTCGCCGGCATTCAAGTGCAGCCGTCGCGCCTGTGGACGCACTCGATGAGCTGGGTGCTTTTCATCGTGGGCATTGCTCTCTATGCCCAGGTCTCCATCGCCCGTCACAGGGAGAATCCCGAAGACCGCGTGGTGCCGTCGGCGCATCAGCTTGTGCAGGGACTGAAGACCTCAATTCTCGAACCGGCCGAGGAGGACGATCCGCTCGATCCCGGCGCCAGCCTCTTCCAGCGTGTGCGGCACAGCATGTTGTGGAAAGATACAGCATCGAGCGGCCGTCGATTCTTCATGGCCCTCGCGTTGCTCGTTCCGGCCGTCCTGCTTGGATTGCACATGGCGGTTTTCCCCTATGCTGGCACGGTATTCCTGCGTTTCGTGCTGTTCTTCGACAAGATCGTCGCGCTCTCGCTCCTGCCCATTCTTTTCATCGTCTTCGGCATCGAGGAGTGGTCGAAGATCATGCTGATGGTCATCGGCGTTGCCCCTACGCTGATTCTCGACACCTACAACAACGCGCGCGGCGTGCATCGCGAGCAGATCGTCAAGGCCTTCACCCTCAAATCCAGCAACTTCGACGTGGCCTATCGCGTGGTGCTCAAACAGATTCTTCCGCAAATCATCAATAGCCTGCGCCTCAACCTGAAGCCGCTGGCGCTGTTTCTCTTCGCCGGCGAGATGATCGCCGCCACCGATGGGCTCGCGTATCGCATCGCCATCATGCGCCGCCACATGGGCATGGACATCATTCTTCCCTACCTGCTGTGGGTCGCGCTGCTTCTTTTTCTCGTCGACGCCTGTCTGCGCTTCGCCAACCGGAGGCTGCATCCGTGGTATCAGCCGCTCTAGCCGCAATTCCGCAAGTTGACCCGCAGCCGGCGCTCGCGCCCGTTGCGCGGCGCACTGAGATTGCGCTGAGGAACGTTTCGGTCGCCTATCCGTGCGGTCGCTCGGGCTCAAAGACCGTGCTTACCGGCATCGATCTCGAAATTGCGGCGGGTGAGTTTGTCGTCATCCTCGGCGAGACCGGTTGCGGTAAGAGCACGCTGCTTCGGCTCATCCTCGGCCAGGAGTTCCCGACCGGCGGCGCCATCGATGTTGACGGCAAGCCGGTCAGGCGCATCGACGCACGCTGCGGCTACGTGCCCCAAAAATACTCGCTGTTTCCCGATCGCACCGTGCTGGGCAACGTGATGTACGGTCCTGAAAATGCGCGCAATGGGCTGTTGGGGCGCTGGCGGCCGTCGTTCTGGCGATTTCGCCGCGCATTGCGGGCAGAGGCCACGGCCTATCTTGGGCGCATGGGGCTGCGGCCGCAGGATCTCACGAAATACCCGCATCAGCTTTCGGGCGGAATGCAGCAGCGCGTGGCCATTGCCCAGGCGCTGCTCATGCGCCCGCCGGTGCTGCTGATGGACGAGGCCTTCAGCGCGCTCGATCCCTCCACGCGCTCCAAGCTGCAGGAGCAACTGCACGCCATCTGGCTCGAATTGCGGCCCACCATTGTTTTCGTCACGCACAATACGCAGGAAGCACTATTATTAGGGACGCGGCTGATCCTGCTGGGGCGCCACGCCGAGGAATCGGCGCAGCGAAGCAACGTGCTGCTCGACATGGAGAACCCGTCGTCGCACGTGCCCTTCGCGCGCCGCGCGCAGAGTCCCGAGTTCCACCGGTTGCATGAGCACGTGAAAGAGATCGCGTTTTCATCGTCATCGATGGGCCGAAATGAGGATCGGCTGCAACCACTGAACGCGGAGAGTGCCCTGCAATGAACCATCGACTCCTGCTGGCCGGCGCGTGCGCGGTGGCGGCTGCCGCGGCCATCGTTCCTGCCGGAAAAGTTACTGCATCCAGCGATTCCGCCGATCCCGCTACGCCGCAGTTCTATTCCACGCGCGTCACCGGCATCCTCAAGGACAATTGCCTCGCCTGCCACGGTGAGGCCGCCAGCGGCGGCCTTCGCATGGACTCGTATGCGGGGCTTCGCAAGGGTGGGAAGGACGGGCAGGTCATTGTTCCCGGCGATCCGGACGCGAGCCTGCTCATTCAGGCCGTTCGCCGCTCCGGCGACTTGAAGATGCCGCCCACCAAGCCGCTCGCGGATGCCGACGTTGTGGATCTCGCGGCCTGGGTAAAAGCCGGCGCCTTGGGTGCCGATCCCGTTCCCGATGCGGCTCCCGTCACCGGCAATTCGATTGCTTCTTCAACCTCATCCGCGTTCACTACTGCAACTAACCCCACCGCGACTTTGAAGACCGTTGCTTTATCGCCCGATGCGGACTTCTTCGAAAACAAGGTGCGGCCCATCTTCGCCAACAGTTGCTACGGCTGCCACACCGACATGGCCTCAGGTGGCCTTCGTTTGGATTCAAAGGCAGCGTTTGAAAAAGGTGGAGGCCGCGGTGTGCCTGTCACTCCAGGCGATCCGGACAAGAGCCTGCTTATCCAGGCGGTGCGGCAGACCGGCGACCTGAAGATGCCCAAGGGCGGCAAGCTGCACGACGACCAGGTCGCCACGCTGGTCGAATGGGTGAAGATGGGCGCTCCCTGGCCCGCCGAATCGGCGGCGGCGATTACCTCCGCAACTGCGAAGACCGGAACCATCACCGAAAAGCAGCGCGAGTTCTGGTCGTTCCTGCCGCTGAAGACGGTCACGCCGCCGACCATTGAAGACGCGCAATTCAAGCGCTGGGCGCGCACGCCCATCGATCGCTTCATTCTCGACGGGCTGCACACGGCCGGATTGCAGCCTGCTCCTGAAGCCGACAAGCGCACGCTGATTCGCCGCGCAACATTCGATCTCACCGGATTGCCGCCTACGCAAGAGGAAGTGGAGGCGTTCGTCAATGACAAATCGGCGAACGCGTGGGAGAAGGTGGTGGACCGGCTGCTCGCTTCGCCGCGTTACGGCGAGCGCTGGGGACGCCACTGGCTCGACGTGGCTCGCTACTCCGAAGACGATGTACGCGGCCTCGATCCCAAGCGGCGCGGCTATATGCCGTTCCTCGGCGCTTATCGCTATCGCGACTGGGTGATCAAGTCGTTCAACACCGATCTGCCTTACGACCGCTTCATCACCATGCAGCTCGCCGGCGACAAGCTGCCCTACAAATCGACGAGCGAGAGGGACGAGAACCTGATCGCCACCACCTATCTCGGCGCAGGCCCCTGGGTGTGGGACCAGGCTGAGCCTGTGCAGGGCCGCGCCGATGAGCGCAACGAGCGCGTGGATGCGGTGACGCGCGGACTGCTTGGCCTCACCGTGGCCTGCGCCCGCTGCCACAATCATAAGTACGATCCCATCGCGCAGCGGGATTACTACTCGATTGTCGGCATCTTCGCCAGCTCCACTTACACTGAGTATCCCGTGGTTTCGCCGGCGGCCGCGGCCGCGTACGACCAGAAGGACCTCGAAGCCGCGAAGCTGCGCGCCGATCTCGAAGACTACACGATGAACCTTAGCAAGCAACTCGCCGACGCGCTCTCCATCCAGACTTCGGATTACATGGTTGCGGCGTGGAGCGTGCTGGGCAAACCGAAGAAGACCGTCGACGAAGTCTCGTCGAAGAAGCATCTCGATCCCGAAGTGCTGCAGCGCTGGGTCGAATACCTTCCCAAAGACCATTCGTACCCGTATCTCAACGACTGGAAGACCATGATCGCCTCGCCCGACTCGAGCGAGGAGCAGGCGCGAGTCCTCGGCGACGCATTTCAAAAGCTTGTAATTCGCGTGCGCGCCAAGGCCGCGGAGATCGAAGAGCAGAACGATATCATCCGCGCCAAGAACGATGTGCCTAAGCACCACCTGCGCGATGCCAAACCCAGCGAGTTCGAAACCTTCGATCAATTCTGTCCCGGCTGCGAGCTCGAGCTGAAAGCCTTGCCCACCAATGACGCCAAGCTCTATCAGGAGCTCTTCGTCACGCAGTCGGGCGACGAGGAGGAAAAATTCAAGCCCGGTGTGATGTCATTTTACGGCTGGGGCCTGACGCGGCGGCTCGGCCCGCAATGGCAGGCATATATCGAGGCGCAGCAGAAGCAGATCGACGCGCTCGACAAGGATCTGAAGGATACGCCGTATCCCTACGTGAACGGCATGGCCGACAAGCCCAAGGCCGTCGACGTCAAGCTCAACATCCGCGGTAATCCACACGCACAGGGCGATCCGGTGCCGCGCGAATTTCTCACCGTGCTCTCGCCTCCCAGCGCGCAGCCCTATTCGCAGGGCAGCGGACGCCTCGAATTCGCCAACGACATCGCCAATCACCCTCTTACCACGCGCGTCATTGTGAATCGCGTGTGGAAGTGGCATTTCGGTTCGGGAATCGTGAATACTCCGGATAACTTCGGCGCCATGGGTGACAAGCCGTCGAACCCCGCGCTACTCGATTACCTGGCAGCGGAGTTCGTCGCTCATGGCCGCTCCATCAAATGGCTGCAGCGCGAGATCATGCTCTCCGCCGTCTATCGCACCAGCGTGGACGAGTCTCCCGAAGCGCACGACAAAGACGGGGCCAACCGCCTTTATTCGCACTTCAACCGTCAGCGCCTCGATGCCGAAGAACTGCGCGACAGCATTTTGTTCGCCGCTGGCGACCTCGACCTGAAAGACATATCGGGCCCGTCTTCCGATTTCTCAGCGGACAATCTGCAGCGCACCGTCTTTTGCAAGGTCAGCCGTTACCGGCTCAACAACTATCTGATGGTTTTCGATTTTCCCAATCCCAGTTTTACGGCCGAGCAGCGTTTTTCGAGCAACGTGCCGCTGCAGCAGCTTTACTTCATGAATAATCCCTTTGTGTACAAGCAGGCGGGTATACTGGCCGAACACGTGGAAAAGGAACCGACCCAGGTTGCGCAAATCGCAAAGACTTACGAGTACCTGTTCCAGCGCAAGCCGACCGCGGAGGAAGTGCAGCTGGGAATCAAGTTCCTGAGCACCACTCCGGAGAAGCCGGGCTACACCGTCGAAGGCAAGCCCATCACCGCGTGGAGCGAGTATGCGCGCGCGCTGCTCAGCTCCAACGAATTTCAGTTTGTGAACTGACCAGCGAAAGCGGCGCCGCAACTGGGCTGCCGCTGGAGGAGAGACGAAGATGATCCACCGACCGGCAAGCCGTCCAATCACTCGCCGCGAAGCGCTGAGAACCATGGGCTGCGGATTCGGCTATTTGAGTCTCGCCAGCCTCGTCGGCAGCTCGCTGGCCCGCGCGGAAGCCACCAAAGATCGCGCGCCGTGGATGATTACCGACAAGCCCAAGGCCAAGCACGTCATCTTTCTCTTCATGAATGGCGGCCTGTCGCACATCGACAGCTTCGACTACAAACCCGCGCTCGAAAAATACAACGGCCAGCCCATGCCGGGCGGCGATCTGCAGCACGAGCGCAAGACCGGCAACCTGATGAAATCACCGTTCAGTTTCAAGAAATATGGAAAGAACGGCATCGAGGTTAGCGAGATATTTCCATATCTCGGCGAATGCGTCGACGATATGTGCATCGTTAAGTCGGTGTACACCGAGATTCCCAACCACGAGCCAGCGCTCGAAATGATGAACACCGGCGCCAACTTCTCCGGTCGGCCTTCGATGGGCGCATGGGTCACGTACGGCCTCGGGACAGAAAACAAGAATCTGCCCGGTTTTGTAGTGTTGTGCCCTGATGTGCCCACTACTGTTGGTCCGCCGCTCTGGTCTTCGGCATTTCTTTCGCCGGTATATCAGGGCACCTACGTATCGGATGCGGTCTCTAAGTCGGAGTTCGATCCGCAGAAGCTTATCGCCAACATTCACAACGACCGCTTCGATCTCGCGCAGCAGCGCAAGGAACTCGACCTCGTCAAACAACTCGACGAGCTGAATATGAATTCGACGCAGAGCAGCGCGCGCGATCCGCAGCTCGAGGCGACCATCGGCGCAATGGAGACCGCGTATCGCATGCAGACCGAGGCGCCCGACGTCTTTGATGTGCGCAAGGAATCCGAAGCAACGCTCAAGTTATACGGCGAAGGCAGCACGGCGCGCGGATGCCTGACTGCGGCGCGGCTCATTGAGCGCGGGGTGCGCATGGTGCAGGTTTACTATGCCAAGGGCGATCCGTGGGATCACCACTTCGACATCGAAATGCATCGCAAGACGGGACACGATTCGGATCAGCCTTTCGCCGCGCTCATCAAGGACTTGAAATCCCGCGGTCTCTTCGACGAAACCATCATCGTTGCCGGCTCCGAGTTTGGGCGCACGCCGGTCGTCGAGGTGGGCAGCGGCTTCATGGGCGGGCAGACGCACAACGGCCGCGACCACAATCCGCACGGATTCACGATGTGGCTCGCCGGCGGCGGATTCAAGCAGGGATTCACCTACGGCGCCACGGACGACTTCGGCTGGAAAGCCATTGAGAATCCGGTGCACGTTCACGACATTCACGCGACCATTCTTTATCAGCTCGGCATCGACCACACCAAGCTCACCTATCACTACAGCGGCCGGGACTTCCGGCTCACCGATCTAGCGGGCAATGTGATCCACGAACTGATTGCCTGACAGGCTTCTCCGGTCTTCCGCTCGCCGAACTTCGTGGCGGCATGAGGGTAATGCTGTCTTCAATCTCGGTAACTGCCGAACAAAGGAGCAACAATGAGACGTTCGCGACTTCCGATTCTGTTGCTGCTTCTGGCCGCACCGCTTGCGCTTGCGCAGTTTCCCCAGCCGGATGGCGGCGACCTCGAACGCGGCGTGATGCCGCACGCATGGATCACCGGTGGACCGAAGTGCATGGAGGTTCCCGAGTGGCAGGTGCACGAGTACAACGCGAATCTCTATATCCTGCGCCAATCCGGATGCACCGACGCGGAGATGCCGTTCCTCTACCTCTTCTTTGGCAACGATCGCGGCCTGCTGTGGGACACCGGATCGCGCAACGGCAATCTTGTGCCTACGCTGCAGCGCGTGGTGCATAACTGGCTCGTGCGGAACCATCGCGAAAGCGTCACGCTCATCGTCACGCATTCGCACTCGCACGAAGATCACACCTGGGGCGTTGCTGCGGTTCAGGCGCTCAAAGATCAGGCAATGCAGATCGAGTTTGTTGCACCTACGGTCAATGCCGCATCGAAAGCATTCAACATCGACCCATGGCCGACGGCGGCAGGCCAGGTCGATCTCGGCGGACGCGTGCTCGACATCCTTCCGATTCCAGGCCACGATAGCTATGCGATCGCGCTCTACGACCGCCGAACGGGCATTGTCCTCACCGGCGACAATCTCTATCCCGGCCGCCTTTATGTCCGCGGCTTCGCTGACTACAAGGCCAGTACAGAGCGACTTATAGCCTTCCTGCAAGGCAAGCCTGTCGCCTACGTTCTCGGCAATCACATCGAGCAGACGAGCACGCCTTTCAAGGACTTTCCCATCGGCTCGATTTACCATCCCAACGAACACGTGCTCGAGCTCACCTTTGGAACACTGCTTGAACTCGAGAATGGCCTGCAGGCGATGCAGGATGCCCCGCGGCGTCTGGCCACGCGCGATTTCACCATCTGGCCGCTCGATCCGAAGCAGGAAGGCCTTGGCCCGGAGATGGATGAGATCTACAAGCGCACGCAGGCCGAGCAGCAAGCGAAGCGGTGGAATCAAACAGACAAATAGCGCTACATCGCGGTCGATTCAACGGTTAGAGAGCGTCGGGGGCGGGGCCGTGCTTGCGCCGCGAGGCCGCGTTGAGCGTGGCGATGCGCTGCGCATTAGAAAAAATCGCATCAATAAACTCAAGTTCTCGCGATCATCGAATTTCTTTATCCTTATGCGTTCATCATCTGCTGCGTGAAATGCTCGATTCAGGACCCTCAGAGCAACCAACCCTTGAATTTGCAGAGCTGCTTGAGCGCAATCGCAAAACCAGAGCCGGCGTATCCCGACGCCACGACATTCAAGTCGACACTGCCGATCGGTAGCGGCGACCTTGTACGGAATGAAAGAACACATGACTTCTCTCGTTTTGCAGTGACGAGCCAGGAATGAGGCAGATTCGCCGCACAGACGGTCTGCGCCCGCAGGGGCTCAGAGCATTGCTTCCCGACGTAACCGGTTTCTGAACCAATTCTTCAAAACTCATTCATCCGCGATCCGCGCGGAGTCACTCGAAGTCTATCTTTGGAGGCAACACCCATGAAGTTGTTCCGCTCTCTTTCTCTCATGGCGGCCTTATCCCTGGCGACGCTCGGCGCTGTCGCGCAAACAGCCGTAACTTCGCTTCACGGAACGATAGCGGATCAGTCGGGCGCGCTGGTGCCGGATGCGCACGTGTCGCTCTCAAACCCCGACACCGGGTTCAAATCCGACCGCATTTCCGACTCTCATGGCGAATATGCCTTCGAACAGATTGCGCCGGGCAGATACAGTGTTGTTGCGCAGTCCTCCGGATTCGCCGCGCAAAAGGTGACGGTCGAACTGCTGGTAAACCAGGCGCGCACCGTGGACTTCAAGCTATCCGTGGCCGCGGCCACCGCCGAGATAGTGGATGTGGTCGAAACAGCGTCGACACTGAATGCTTCCGATGCGACGGTCGGTACGCCGTTCGATACGCCGCAGATCCAGACGCTGCCTTTCGAAGGCAACAACGTGCTCGACCTGCTCAGCCTGCAGGCCGGAGTGCTGTTCCTGGGCGACAAGACGAGCAGCCAGCAGGACACGGACAGCCGCAGCGGTTCGGTGGACGGCGCGCGCTCCGACCAGAGCAACGTTACGCTGGACGGCCTCGATGACAACGATCAGAACAAGGGCTATGCCTTTAGCGGCGTACTGCGTTCGACGCGTGACTCGGTGGAAGAGTTTCGCGTGGTGACCACCAATGCCAACGCAGATTCAGGCCGCTCGTCGGGCGCGCAGGTGTCGCTGGTCACGCGCAGTGGAACCAATGCATATCACGCAAGCATGTACGAGTATTACCGGCCGACCAATACGGTAGCCAATAACTGGTTCAACAAACAGGCCGAAGTGGCGGCGGGTGAGCCTAACATTCCACCCAAATATCTTCGCAACACCTTTGGCGGGTCGTTCGGCGCGCCCATCAAGAAGGACAAGCTCTTCTATTTTGTCGCCTACGAAGGGCAGCGCACGGCCGAAAGCCAGCAGGTGACGCAGGAAGTTCCTTCCGCCGCGTTTCGCAACGGCAGTCTGACCTATGTTGCAGCCAGCGGTTCGACAGTGACGCTGGATCAGGCGCAGATTGCCAAAATGGATCCGAACTGCACCAAGAACGGCTCATGTCCACTCGGGGCGGGAGTGGACCCGGCGGCCCTGGCGTACTACGCGACCTTGCCGCTGCCAAATTCGCAGGCACCTAATGACGGATATAACCTCTTCGGCTATACCTTTGCCTCGGCGGCGCCGCAAAGCCTGGAAACGCTGATCGCCAAGGTCGATTACAACATTCACGCCAATCACAGGCTGTTCCTGCGCCTCAATGCGCAGTCCGATCACACGTACGGCGCGGCGCAGTTCCCCGGGCAGCCGTCTTCTTTTTTGCTTACCGACGATTCCAAGGGAATCGCCGTCGGCGATATCTGGACTATCTCCAACTCGCTGGTCAACAATGTGCGCTACGGGCTGGTTCACCAATCTTATGCGAATCACGGCGTGACCGATCAGAATTATGTGACCTTCCAGAATATTTCAACCCTGAAGGCGTCAGGCTTTACTTCGCAGGTCATTTCCGTTCCCACGCATAACATCGTCGACGACATCACCTGGAACAAAGGAGCACACACCTTTCAAGCGGGAGGGAACTATCGGCTTGTCTTTAATAACCGGCAGTCGAACGCCACACTCTTCTCCAATGCCGCGGTGACTTATCAATTACTGGCCGTTGGAGCCATCGCCAATACCTCGGTACAGGGACAACCTCCGGCAAGCCTCGATCCCGGCGGCTTCGGCTTTCCCGCCGTCTCCACAAATTACGACACGGCCTATAATACGGCCATCGCAGATATCACCGGACTTATCACTTCTTCGACGGTATATTACAACAACCTATATTCAAACGGAGAACTGAGTCCGTTACCGCCCGGCCAATGGGTCAATCATCAATACATCACCAACGAAGCGGAGTATTATGGGCAGGATAGCTGGAAGTTAAGGCAGAATCTTACTCTCTCGCTGGGACTGCGGCAGACGCTGCTTCAGGTCCCTTACGAGCGCAACGGGCAGGAGATCGCTCCCACGGTCGACATGGGCGGTTGGTTCGACGCGCGCGCCAAGGCGTCCGCCGCGGGGCAGGTAGTGCAACCCCCGTTCGGCTTCATTCAGGCCGGCAGGGCAAACGGCAAGCCCGGCCTGTGGAGCATGGACAAGGCGGATCTTGCTCCACGCGTTGCCGTGGCTTATGCGGTAAATCCGAACACCACCTTCCGGACAGGCTTCGGAATCTACTACGATCACTTTGGCCAGGGCATCATCGATTCGTTCGATCAGCAGGGTTCGTTTGGACTGGTGACCGCCGATCGAAGCCCGGTGGGGCAATATGTGGATACGACGCCGCGCTACTCAAATCAGACCACTGTCCCCACGAGCATCGTTCCGACTCTCAGCGTCACGGGAAAAACGCCGGTGACGCCGGGCGACAACCTATCACTGGCGTGGGGGGTGGATCAAAGCCTGACCACGCCCTACTCTTACGTGTTCAACTCTTCAGTGCAGCATCAGTTTTCGAGATTCGCTCTCCTCGAGGCGACCTATACGGGTCGGCTTGGCCGGCATCTGATGCAGATGCGCGATATCTCCACGCCAAACGACTTAGTCGATCCCAAGAGCGGCCTCGACTATTTCGCCGCGGCAAAGCTTCTATCAAAACTGACGGATGCGGGAGCGAAGGTCTCCAGCGTGGCGAAGATTCCCTACTGGGAAAACATGTTCCCATGGATCGCGGGAGGCGGCCTGACCGCAACGCAGGTGGCCTATGAGAACTACCAGCCGTTCCGCGGGAATGAAGCTTCTGCGCTATTTGTTCTGGATGCGATCCCGGGTCTTTATACGCCGAACAACGAACTCTATCGCTACTTTGACCCGCAGTATTCCTCGCTCTACACATGGTCATCGATGGGAACGAGCAGTTATCACGGGCTGCAACTGGCGATGCACCACCAGGAAAGTCACGGGCTGCAATTCGACCTCTACTACACGCTCTCGAAGTCGATCGATCTGGGATCGGATGCGGAACGCACCGGCCCATCCACGGAGACGATCGGCGGGAGCGGCGGGTATTACAGCGGGAGCGGCGGATACTTCAGCCAGATCATCAACGTCTACAACCCCAAAGGCAATCGAGCCGTGTCCGATTTCGACGTGCATCATTCGATCACCGCAAACGTGATCGGCGGTCTGCCGTTCGGACGCGGCAAAATGATCGGGTCAAATGCAAACAAGTTCACCAACGCCTTGATCGGGAACTGGACTCTCACCGGACTAACGCACTGGACCAGCGGATTGCCGTTCGGCTCCATTGACGGCATTGGCTGGAGCACCGACTGGGCAGACCAAAGCTGGGTAGTCAACACCGCGGCCATCCCTTCGGGCGGACACAAGCATGACGTGCATGGGCTGCCCAACGCATTCGCCAGCCAGGCGACGGCGCTCGCCAACATCCGTCCTCCGTATGCCGGCGAGACGGGGCAGCGGAATGCCTACCGCGGAGACGGGTACTTCAGCGTGGATAGCGGATTGTCCAAAATTCTCGATATCACCGAAAAACAGGAGCTGAAGTTCGCGTGGGAAACCTTTAACGCTACAAACTCGGTCCGGTTCGACCCGGCCAGTATCTCCGACAACCCCTATGGCAGCCCCGGAAGTTATGGGGAATATACGGCTCTGCTTTCGCAGGGGCGGCGCATGCAGCTTTCGCTCCGCTATAGCTTCTGAGCGGGCCGCACAATCCCGCGCAACCGCTAAGATTTCGGTGCTGCTGTTTTTGACGTTTAGGGTTTGTTCGGTGCTGTGTGCCTTCGCAGCGCAACAGGCGCGGTACTACACGCCCGGGAATCGACCCTGCGGACGCAAGGATCGAGAGCCCTTCCAACAGAATGATCGCCGGGCGAGCAGATTCGCTCTCGCCCTCTGCCAATCAAAGCCGCCGAGTCTCGCCGATCCGTCGCCGTCAGATGACGGCGTCCTGGTTTCGGGCCCGGCTGCGTCGATCAAATTCTCCCGCCAAAGATAGGCCGCCACCACTCCCAAAGGTGCCGGTTCAAGATCCCAATTTTCCGCTTTTCCCTGAATTGGCTCTTCTTCATTTTCATTGCCGTCCACTTGCCTGGATTGCGAGAGAACCCCAGCTTGAAAGAATCGAGTCATCCGGGCCGATCCCGTGGGCGTGCATCTCGGATTCATCGATTACGAAAAGGTTTCTACACGCCAAACTCAAAAAGGTGAAGAAATCTCAAAAAGGTACGATAGTCTAAGGCCGTGCCGCCAGTCGGCGCGGATTCATGGAGAGACCTGCGATTTGTCTGCGCGTCATTCTCGGGGAGCGGCCTACCGGTCCTCGAGCTTATTGATTTGCACTTCGAAGTGAACCCATCATGGCACAAGCAGAACTGCTGGACCGGCTCAGCGAAGTAGTGGGAAGCAAGTACCAGGTACTCTGCCGGCTGGGAGGAGGCGGCATGTCGCAGGTGTTCCTGGCGCGACACCGCTTCCACGGCGGCCTGTTTGCCATCAAAGTACTGGCCGAGCACCTGGCGCAGGAACGCAGCATCGTGAGCCGGTTTGAGCGCGAGGCGCGCATGACGGCCTCGCTGGCCAACCATCCCAATATCGTGCCGATCTTCGATATAGGCGAGGGAAATGGCCTCTACTACCTCATCATGCAATTTGTTGCCGGCGAAGACCTGGCGAGCTATCTGCGGCGCGAGGGCCGTCTGCCGCTGGCGGAGGCCGCAAACGTGATTGCGCAGGCAACCGAGGCGCTTTCCTGCGCCGAGGCCAAGCGCATCGTCCATCGGGACCTAAAGCCGGGCAACATGCTGCTCGACGAGAGCGGGCGTGTAAAGCTGCTCGACTTCGGCATCTCGCGCATCACCGATCTTTCCGACGGGTTGACGCGAGCGGGCGAAGCGGTGGGCACGCCGTATTACATGAGCCCTGAACAGATCCGGGGCGAGGCTTGCGACATTCGCAGCGATCTCTATTCGCTCGGTGTCGTTTTCTTCGAGCTGCTCTCCGGCCGACGCCCGTTCGAACACGAGAGCGCGACCGCAATTCAGATTGCTCATTTGACAACGGCGCCGCCTTCGCTGCTTACGCTGGATCCTCAACTGCCGGCGGGATGTGACGCCATTGTGCAGAAGCTGATGGCGAAGCTTCCGGAAGACAGGTATCAGAACACTGCGGAACTGCTGCAGATATTGAATTCGAACGGGGCAAACGCCGGCCCCGGTACACTGCGGCCGTCTGTCGACCCCAGCCTGCGCGAGGCGATCCAGCGCGCGCAGGAGTTGCCTCTCGATGCCCCAACGCTATCCGGTTCGACATCGGTCGCTGCTTCGGTGGCGACTCGTGAGACTGCCGTTACGACTCTTCCAGTTGAAAATCCGCCCGCAATTACCAGTCATCGGGAGGGCCTAGTCCTTGAAGCTCCTCGCCAGAGTGAAGTAAAGCCGAAGCCGGGGAAGCTCACATGGGTAGCTATTGGATTAGCCGTTATGTTGCTGGCGGGAATCGTTGCGGCGGTTCTGATTCTTCGCCGTCCAAAGCCTGCGACTCAGTCGACCACCCCTCCAGCTCCGACGCTTGCGCCGGTTTACTCCGATCAGAACGGCCGAATGTTTCTTGTGCCTGCAGGCTCATTTCAATTTGGCGCTGCTGCCGATCAGACCTTGCGCACGGTTTCTCTGCCGGCGTTCTACATCGACGAAACGGAAGTATCTAACGAGGAGTATCGCCGTTTTTGCGATGCCACCGGCCATGCGCCGCCGCAGTCGCCCGACTATGCGGCTCATCCGGATTACCCGGTGAGCAATGTGTCGTATGAAGATGCCGTGGCGTATGCGGCGTGGGCTGGCCGGCGGTTGCCGACCGAGGAGGAATGGGAGAAGGCGGCGCGCGGCTTGGATGACCGCACTTATCCGTGGGGAGAAACGCCGTGGACGGACGGTGTTCCCGATCGGTTGCAGCCGGTGACCTCGGAGCCCTTGCGCCGCAGCCCTTACGGCGCATATAACATGGCTGGCAACGTGTGGGAGTGGACGGCGACACCGTATGCGCCCACCCCGGAAGATAACGCGGGGATGAAACGGCTATTGAATGGCCAAAACTTCTCCGCAGACTGGCGAACGATCAAGGGCGGCAGCTTCGCGCCAGGGTCCACAGAGTATTTCGCCATTGCGAAACATCGCGGCCTGCCGGTCGATGCGCGCTCCGTCTGGATAGGATTTCGCTGTGTGCGGAGCGCCTCTCAAACACCGTGACCCGAGATCGATGGAAACGGGCGCAGGCACTCGATCCACCATAGGATGCAGATGAGGTGAAGAAATGAAGGCTCTACACGCAATCCCACCGGCTGCGGCCTTATCGATGCTGATTCCGTTCGCAGGTTTAGCCCAACAGCAACTTACGCCCCGGGATGCGTTCTGGTCTTCGAGCGATCTGATTACGGTGACGCCGAATCCGGCTGCTCATAGGCAAACTCAATCGCATGCACGAACGCATCCGCAACAAACTGGCGAGGCCGGCTCGCAAGGGGGCGGACAGCAACAGCGAAATGCGCAGGTCGCGCAGCTTGTGGCTGAAAATGGATATGGAGCAGCGCCTCACTTAGTTCGCAGCGCGGAGGATCGACTGGGGCTGCGTTGCTCGGTGATGCTGCGCGACGCTAATAATGAATACAGCGAAGTTGAGCCCGGAAGCGTTTTCCATAGCGGTGATCATATCCGTTTGAGCTTCCTCGCAAACCAGGCCGGCTATTTCTATGTTATCCAGCAGGGATCAACAGGTACTTGGTCGCCGATTTTTCCGCCGCCGAATTCCGCGAAAGATGCCAACAAGGTTTCGGCGGGCCAGCTCCAGACGGTGCCGGGAGGAACGCAGGCATTCGCATTCGATCAGAATCCGGGAGACGAAAGGCTCTATGTAATCCTGAGCAGGACGCCGATCGCGGACATCGATCGAGCCATTCAGAATTTGAAAGACGGCCAGCCCTCCGCGCCTCAGCAGTCAACCGAAAATGGACCAATGACAGAGGCCGAGAATCGAATTCCCGATGAATTTGTGCGGCGTTTGTCGAGCCGCGATCTTACCTTGGTCGACGAGCAGAAAGTGAATGAGACTTCCAAAGGGGATGTGCAAGGCGAGAAGGCGGTCTATGTGGTCAGCAAAGGTATGGGGCCGGATTCGAACAGCCAGGTGGTTCTAAGTCTGGATCTGCGCCACGAGTAGGCGATGGCCAAGCCGCCTCACCTTCTCACTCATGGATGTGCGGCTAGGGCGGCATCGATGCGGACGATATATTGGCGCGCGCGGCTTGCTTCATCTGTATCGGGATTGACCGTGACTACGTTCGCAAATCTGACTCTGGCGGCCTTGAGAAGATCGGTAACGCTCCCCGTGCTTGCGGACGCGGCTCCGGCAGCCTGGGCGCCGGCATTGGCCTGCTCGATATAGATCACTCCCAGGCGATAGTTTGCCCATAAGTCCGTCGGCATAAGGCTCAGGGCCTTTTCGCAAAATGGGATCGCGCTATCGTAGCGTTTTTGCATCCATTCGCAATCGCAGAGACCTAGATTGGCCTGCCCTTGCTGCTCGCGCCATATATCCTGCTCCGCTGCATGATGCTTTCGACCGATGCCGAGCAGGAACCCGGCGAGATAGTAGTTCGCATTGCCCATGGCTCCGGAGTTGAAATTGGTTAGTCGCAGGTATTGGCGATATTCTGCTTCGGCCTCCGCCGCTTCGTTCAGGTGCCTCTCGCATTCGGCGAGCCAGAAGTGCCCTTCGCCATTGCCGGGAACCGCCTCAACTGCGCGCAGGGCGGCCGCTTTACCTTGGGAATATTCGCCTTCGCGCGCATACGCCTGCGATAGCAGATACAATGCTGAACCGTCATTGGGCTGGCGCTCGAGCGCGGCATTCAATTGGCGGACCGCTTCATCCAGGCCGCCTTGGTCGAGAAGGGCGGCGGCATAACTCACGCGTGCCTCTTCGTAGTCAGGGTCGATGGCGATGGCGCGCTGGAATGCGTCGGTCGCTTTATCGTCCGCCCATAGTGCGTCCTCGACGCGGCCGAGATACATATAAGCTTCGCTGTAATTGGGATCCAGCGCGATTGCCTGGTTGAACTTATCCTCCGCCTTCTTGTAATTTGCCTCGAAGCCCTTCTTGTAGAGCTCGACGCCCTGATCCAAAAGATCGACAGCGGCCTGATTTCGGCGGCGCGGAATCAGGATGCGCACGCTGACCGTGGTCTCCTGCCCTGGGTAGACCATCTCTTCACGAGGCCCGTCGGGCTCGTAGCCTATGTGGACCGCCTTGATGGTGTGCGAGCCCGGAGTAAGTCCCGGCAGGCGGAGCGCTGCCGACTTGCTGACAACCCCTACCTTCTTGCCATCCAGCCAAAACTCCGTATCGTCCATATTGCTTTGGACGACGAGAGTTCCATAGTTGAGGTTAGGCTGAGTCCCAGCCTTCACGTGATCCGGGTTGAAGGCCAGCACCATGTTGGGATCGAAGCTGCCGCGCTCGGAAGTGGGATTCTGCCGCGAGCCGGTGGCCTCGCGTACGTTGGTGTGCACATATTCGGCAAGCTCGTCGGCGGTGACTACACCGTCGCCGTTCGCGTCAGCCGCGCCCTGGAGGCCTTGCACCACGTAGTAAGTGAAGATGCCGTGGCCGCCGCCCCAATCCGCGCTTTCGAAACTCTGCTCGCGATCGCGGCTTGCGGTCAGCGAGAAGATCGACTGATGCAGTTGCAGCAGGAGACTGTTGAGTTGCGTGGGGTCGGTTTCCGGAGTGATTGCGCCACTGTGGCAGGCGTCGGTGAGCAGCACTTTCCATTTTCCCTTGATTTGTGTGCCGATTAATTTGCCGAGAGTGTCCATTGGAAGCGCCGTGGCGGCTATGTTGTGCAAGTCGATGTCATAGGGCGCGAGATAGCCCTTGCCGCCGGAGATAAATCCGTGGCCTGCGAAATAGATCAGAACGCGATCGTCGGGAGCGGTGATGGAGGGAAGCCATGTGTCGAGTTCGCGCAAAACGTTGGCCAGCGTTGCCTGCGAGTTTGTGAGCATGTGCACGTGGTTCGCGGGGAATTCGCCGCCCTGCTGGCTGATGAGCGTGGTGTAAATCGCCTGCGCATCGCGATCGGGAAAGTGCAATTGAGCGGATGCGGGGAGGTTCTCGTAGTTTGCGATTCCTATTACCAGGGCATAACTCTGCGGCACTACGTTGGCCGGTAGAGATTTTGTTTCGTCGGCAGGATGAACCGGTTTCAAATCGCGTGCGTTGTCGTCCGGGGGCTGTAGAGCAGTCTGGTTCGGCGGCGTTTGAGCCTTTACAACAAAAGAAGAGAGCAGGAGTATAGAACCGAGGACGAATGCCGAACGAAAATCTAAGTTGCGATGCATCGATGGTCTCCCTCCCTCCAAATTTATTGAAGGTGCGCGAGGCGAAAAGTGTAAATAAGGGGTAGCTTCGCCGTAGGGGCAGCTTTCACGGTGACTCCATCGCCGTCATCGGTAAGGATAATATCTCTCGCCGCTGTCCTGGCAAGAGGGATCAGCTCGCGGGGCACCGGCGCATCCGGGGCGAGCGGCGCAACGCCGGCAGAGGCGTCGATGCATTCGCCCCGCGCTTTGAAAATCTGATCGTCGCAGCGAGGCAGCAGGTCGGGGGGCGGAGGAGATGTGGCTTGCGGAGGTTCAGTGATCGAGCCATTAGGCGAAGCCGGCGGTATCGCGATGGGGCTGGCGCTTACCAGGAGGTAGATGGTATCGAATCCAGAGGGGCCGGAGACCTCGAACCAGCCATCGCCATTGGCCGGCACAACCATGTTCTGGCCGGGCTCGATCCGGTTATTGCCTTCGGTGGCGGAGGAGATTGGAAAGAGAGTGGCTGTTTCTCCCGTCGTTCCCTTGTCGACTACATAGAGATAGCCGGCGATTCTGCTGGTAAGCCGAAAGCGGAGTATGTTTCCATTTCTGAAGACGGTGTTTTGCGGAACTGTTCTTATGACGCTCTCTTGCTTCTGTTCGAGATGGATCGAAATGAGTCCGGTCGAATTTGCGGCCTGGGACGCCATGCGGTGCGTTGTCGTGGCGAGCAACACCAGCAGAGATGCGAGAATGCGGCCATATCGCCTGATTCTCCGCGCCTGCGTTGCTGCAATCATCAGATGTGCCTCGAGCGCGGGACAATTCGCAGTGCCAGGGCTCCGACCACGTAATTCTGTGCGCTCCCACCCTTGCGGCAAAAAACAACTACGCCGCAAGGATGGGGCACCCGTATTTGTGTAACAACGATCGGTCATAGGCCTAGCGGTTGTGGCGATGCAACTGGATGCGAATGCCCGGAGCTGCCGCGGTAGGTGCGCCGACAATGGGCGGCCCTGCAGTAATGGTAGTGGAGCTGCCGCCGCCGTTTGTTGCGAGAATAGCTGCTACTGCTCCGCCGGCTGCTGCTGCCGCAACAATCAGAACGACTTTCAACGACAGCGCATGCGCGGCGTGCTGCGAGGCCGTCGATTCGTGTCCGAAGTTCTTTTGATGAATCGTTGTCTCGGCGGTCGAGCCGTTGTAGTTGACTTTGACCTGAATATTGAAAGAACCGGAAACGTTATTGGGCTGCAAGCCATGGGCGACGGCGCGGCCGGTATCGTCAGTCACCGTCGAAAAGGTCTGCGCGCCATTGGCGAAGGCTCCGCCGGGGCCTGAACCCGGCAGCGTGAAGAGCACAGCGGCGCCGGCTACTGGCTTGTGATTTTCATCTTCAACCTGAACGATCGGCTCGCGCGCGGTGCGCTGGCGGATGTCGTTGAGAGCACCTTCTCCGTCGAGGATTGTGATCAGCAGCCCCGGAGATGCGCTCGTCGCCTGCGCTCGCGCAGGTGGGCAGACGGAAGCGAGAATCAGGGTGCATGCCGCGGCCGTTGCGATTCTGTGCGGTATTCTCCAGGCGACCATAGAACATCTCCCTTGCGCGCGCTACTGTGCCGTGGTTGGCTGCGATGCGCCTTGCGAATTGGAAAGTGTTACGCTCACGCTGCCAACACTGCTCGAGTCTGTGCTCAGCGTGAATGGCTGCGTATACAGGAATGTGGTGCCGAAGCGGTCTGAACCCGCCGATTGATACCAGGTGGTGAATGCGGGCGTAAGGTCGACCGTGAGGTCAGTCGTCGTCAGGCTTTGACCGGAGGCCGGGGTGAAGTGAAAAGTGGCCTGGGACATTTCGCGCGTCGATGACAGGCCGAGAATGGCGATCGTCATGGTAGTGCCATTGCGGGTGATAGTGGTCGAATTGATGACCGGCGGCGCGGGTGGAACGGCGACGACGACCGGCGCGAGGGTGGTTGGCGTTACGTCGGCCCCGCCGGCGTTGAGCGTTATGGTCACCGTGATTGTTCCGGCGGTCGAGCCGGTCGAGAAGTCGATGGCCGGAATGGGAGCAGTGCTGCTGGCCGGAATCTGGATGACGTCAGTCGTGGAGTTGTTGGCGAACAACACTGTCGGATCGATGACGGTGTTGGGCGGGTCCGGTGTAAAGGCGAGATTGAGCGTGGCGGAAATCGGCGCCGGATATGGGTTGACGGTCAAAGTGAGCGACGCGTCCTGGCCCGCTTCCACAGTGGCTTTGGCGCTTGCCTTTGCCACTGCATCGTTAGCGATTACGGTGAATGTCTCCGATCCGGCGACTGCGATTTTGTTGGGATCGACAACCGTAATCGTCGCCATTTCCGCTTTCGTGATCATCAAGGCGGGGACGATCGCGGTGAGCTCATTCAGGCTCACCCAGGTGGTGGCAAGTGGAGATCCATCCAATTCGACTGTCGCGCCATTTACAAAGCCCTGGCCGGCGACTGTAACTCGAGTGTTTGGCCCGCCCAGCTTCGCGTTCGTGGGCGAGATGCCGGTCAGGCTTGGAGCCGTGACTGTGGTCGTCTGCGATGCCGCTGCACCGGTGTAGTCAAAAGTGTCAGTAGGCACGAAGGTCGCATCCACTTTGGTGGGTCCCGGCGGAAGCACGGCGCCCGCTGCGGGAGCATAAGTGATGGTGCCGGCTACGCTGGCTGTGGCGTCGAGCTGCGTGGGGCCGAGCGGCACACCATACTCGATGGGAGCAGGCGGGAGCCACGTTAACGTGGGTGCCGTTTGGGTGACGGTAACTTTTACTCCGGCAGACGTGCTGGTTGCGAAGTTGGCATTAGCCGGGAATGTTGCCGTGAGCGCATCCGTTCCGGCGGGTACCGTTTGTGGAGCGGTCGCCAAAACAGCCTGCGATGATGCCGAGTTGAGGAGCGCCGACGCGGTGGACGTGGAACACTCGCAGGCGGGAGTGGTTGTGATCTGAGCGACATCGGCCAGGCCATCTCCGTTGAAGTCGCCGGCGGCAGTCAGTGAAAAAACGAACAAACTCTGTCCAATCGAAGTCGCAGTAGTGAAATGTCCTGTTCCGTCGTTGAGCAGCAGGCATAATGAGCCGGAGGTTCCTGTGGCGAGGATGTCGGGAAAGCCGTCGTTGTTGAAATCCTGAACGAGAAGAGAGGCGGGAGATTCGGAGTCCGAGGTGGCGCAAAAGTTGACCGTTGACGAGCTGGCGAGGTGGCCCTGGCCATCGCCGAAAAACACTTGAATGCTGCCGCCGCCGTTGATCGTCTCGTTCGCCACGACCATATCGGTGGTGCCGTTGTTGCGAAAATCGGCTGCTGCAACGGCGGATGGAGAGGCTGCGGTCGCCGTTGTGGTTGGTGCAGCGAATGTGCCATCGCCTTTGCCAAGGAAGAGCGCGACATACCAGTTGGGCGAACCGAAGGTACCCGCAACGACCAGGTCGGCGTGTCCGCTTGAGGTGAAATGACCGGAGGCAATGGCGGCCGGCTGAAACATTGCGCTCGTGGTTGTGACGGTGACTGCGGGAGCTGTGATGAATTGAGTGAAGCTTCCCGGAGCAGCGGCGCCGGCATTCAGAGCTACTCCTACCAACCCATTGGAACCAACTCCGTTTGCGGCGTAGGCTATGTCGGGATATCCGTCGCCGTTGAAATCGTCGACGGCAATCACCTGGGTTGGATTGCCGCAATCGCAGGTTATGCCGGACTTATCGGGGCTGAGTACGCTTGTTGCCGGGTCAAAAGTTCCGCCGGATTTTCCGGGCAGAACGTAATACTCATTTCCAAAATCCGGGCTGTTGGCGTCGCCGTTGTACCCATGGATCAGCACGTCGGTGACGCCGTCGTGGTTGAAATCGGCGACCGCGAATGCATCCACTCCCTGGGTGCTACTGGTGATGTCGCTGTTGGGCATCTGATAGACAGCCGACGTTGCAAAAAGATTGGCACCTTTCCCGGAGTAGATGGTGAGTTCCGGATAGCTGATGTCCGCGGTTGCAACTGGCACATAGTAATCGAGTACGCCCAGCACGGAATAGTTCGGAGTAGTAGAAGGCAGGGTGAACAGGCCGTAAGGCAGGTCACCGAAAGCTCCGGTGATGGCTGGAGTGGAGAAACTCTCGGTTGACGGGATCGCGGTGAGCGGAGCTGTTCCGACTAAGTTGGCTTTGTTATTGAAAAACTGAACACTCCCTGAAGGCATTCCTGCAGTTGCTGCCGGAGGTGCTACCGTGGCCGTTAAGGTAAGACTTCCGGGTAACTGAAGAGCTGCGCTGCTGCTTTTCAGTGTGGTCGTGGTGACGGGATTTTGCGGCATGATCGCCGGCGCGGGCAGGAGAAGAAACAAGGTGAGGAATACGATTCGCGCGCGGCTCATTGGTGTGCTCCCGGAGCGCGGCTCGCAGCCTGAGCTGTAGGACGGTCGGTGGGAATGAAGACCACACGAGGCGCCGACGCATCGCCGTCGAAGGCCCACACGGTTCCGGCGCCCGCCTCGTTGAGGCGAAAGACCAGATTTCCGGCGAGCGGTTCGAGTTCAGTGGGAGTGCAATGGCATGCTGTCTGCGTTGGCGGAGATTGACCGGATAGATCCAGCCGGAGCACTGTCGAGCCGATCTTGTTGGCCACGGCTGCAAAGCGGCCGTCGGCTGAAGCGGCGATGGCCACAGGATTCGAAACTCCGTCGGCCTCGCTCGCGATCTGCGCCAGGCTCATATTGCCGGTGACATGCGCGGCTTCAAACACGCTATTTGCCGCCGCATCCGCCAGCAGCGCCGTATCCGCGCCGGGCAGAAAGGCCATGCCGCCGAACCGCGACAGGACTGTAACCTGTTGTACCGTGCTGCTGCTGCCGGAGAGCAACTGGATCGCAGCAGTTCCGTCTGCTCCGGGAACCGCAACCAGGATGGAGCCCGAATCCGATACGGCCGCGGCGGAGACGCCTGCCGGCAAAGTGACTGAACCGGTTTTGGGCGTTGAGAACAGATTCTGCACGAGGAGCGCATGGGATTTGCCCGACGCATAGACGAGCGCGGCTGCGCACGAAGGGCTGAATGCGATCGATGCGCCGGGAATTCCGCTGGTGGCAACGACCTGAGGCCTTCCCTGCGGCAAGTTCACTGAAAACAAGGCACCCGAGGAGGTAGTGAGCAATGCGATGCTCTTGCGCATGCACACCGCCGCGCCGGTGTAGGAACCGTCGTTATAGGCAGGTGGTCCCTGGTAAGCGGCCCCAGCGACACCGAATTCGGTGCGCAATCCCTTGCGATCGGGGTCCCACCAGGCGCCGAGCTCCGGCCCGGACGCTGCTTGATTTGTGGCGAGAGGAGAGTTGCCAGGAGGTGATACCGGCGATGAAGGCGGAGCGGTTCCACAGGCTGCGATATACACAACGACGGCCGTGAGTGCAATCGTCCGCAGTATCCTGTGGGGCATTTGACCCATGCCGGTAGCCTCGCTCGAAAGGGTCTCCAATTCCGGGGAAGGTGCGAAGAATATAGGCCACGATGGTGACCGACGGACACGGCATTGTCAATTGAAAAAGCGAACAATGCCCTGGGCGGCGTGCTGCTTGCGTGCGTCTCAATATTCGATTCGATAGTGTGGTGTCCCGAAAGTTCGTTTCTAGAAATCCACCGGCCCCGCCCGCTTTTACGTCGTTTCCGTTTGGCGCACAGGAGGCGCAGGACCTTCGCTCAGGCGACGAGACGTATGCAAATGAGGGCGACCGCGAGCGTGCTGCATCGCGTTGTCTATTCCGGATGTCCGCCGGGCATGAGACAGATGTCAGGCAGGTTACGGTAGCGCTCGGCGTAATCCATGCCGTAGCCGATGACGAAGAGATTGGGGATGGAGAAGCCCACGTAATCGGCGTCGATGCGCTCGATGCGGCGGGAGGGTTTGTCGAGCAGCGCGGCGATGCGCAGCGTTTTGGGGTGGTGTTGGAGAAAGACTTTGCGCAGAAAGGAAAGCGTGAGGCCTGTGTCGAGGATGTCTTCGACGATGAGCACGTTTTTGCCTTCTATGGGCTCGTCCAGGTCCTTGATGAGCTTGACGGCGCCCGACGAGCGCTGGCCCTTGCCATAGCTGGAGACGGCGACGAAGTCGAAGGTGGAGTCGGCTTCGACGGCCCGTGCGAGGTCGGAGAGGAAGATCGCCGCGCCCTTCAACACGCCCACCATGACCAGCTTTTCACCGTTCAAGTCGCGGGTGATTTGCGCGCCCATTTCGGCCACGCGGTTGGCAATCTGCTGGCGGGAGTAGAGGACTTCAAGGCCCTGCTGTATCGCTGTAGTCATGCACCCAGTATCACCCGGAAGCGAAAGGAACGGCCTGTGAAAATCCGGTACTGACTTGCGCCGTTTTGCGCCCGCCACTTTTGGGCTGCAACGGCCGCTCGAATTTGGATACCTTAGTCAGCGGCTTCGAAGGACCAGGTTGAGGCGTATACTCCCGACAACGCAAGAAGCCAAAATGGAAATTCTGGATTTTCGGATTGGCCCTTGTTGGGAGGAACGTCATGGACGATGCTTTCGAAGAATTACTGAGCTTTAGCATGAACGTTGGGCAAGCGCAGGCCCAGAGCGAGTTTACGGCGCCTGGCGGAAAGCGCATGGTCATTGAATTCGTCACCGCAATTCTTACGGTGCCGGCCGGCCAGAGCGTGGCTGTGACTTTCTTCGTAAGAACCGGGGGCATTCCCAACCCTGGGATAAGGCACGCTTTAGCGGTAACGCCGCAAGGAACATTCAACGGCGGCGAGGTCTATGTCTGCAGTCGGTTGGTGCGGCTGTATCCTGACCCCGGCACCAACGTGATTTTTGAAGTCACCAGAAACTCTACTTCCAGCGTCGCAAGTGGAAACATAAGCCTAACGGGATATCTGCGGTAGTTCGACTTGTCGCCCAAGAAGCAGAGCCACGGAGAGCGGCTCGGGCTCAGGAGATGTTGCGCTGGTGCGGCCAGAATGGTTCCTGCGCGAGGCCAAATAAGGCGTAGGTGGCGGCGTTGAGGAGAATGACCGAGTAATAGGTCAGGGGCATGGTCCGCCCGAGGATCGAGACGGGGACGGTGATAGCGACGACAGTCGAGCGGCCGAGGTTGTATTCGGGCCCCATCACGAGGCCGAGAATGACCCAGCCGCAAGCCACGGCAAACCCGATAAGCGCCCACAGACCGATCCTTCGTTTCATGGCGTTTCCCCACCTCCATCGCCCCGCGATTCTACTCCCAAACGGTGCAGCCTGGGACTCGCGGGGAGGTTGCGGATTGGGAGTGCCTTCATAGCGAGCGGCCGTCGAGCCAGTATTTCCTTTGACAAAGGCAGCGCCGGTTGCTTAACGTGTTCTTCCGTCTGGAAATTATTTCATTTGGGAATCGGGGAGACTTGCACGACTCTTCTCGGGTGAGCGGAGGGGTTGCGATGTGATCCTTTTCAGCGATTTGGCGTGCGTGTCTTGGTGGGGCTTTGGTGATGGGAATGGCGAGGTTGGCGGGCGGTCATACGCCGGGCCCGGCGGGCGCGAAGACGAGCGCCGGCTTCACAAAGGCAATGACCAAAGCGCACAATAATCGAATTTCCATCGAAGGACTGAGATGAGCGGATACAAGAAGCGAGGAATGGTGCGCTGTTTTGCACGGAGAATAGTCTTTGGCGCGATGGTTCTGCCGGTCGCTGCGGCCAGCGCGCAGCAGTCGGCCACGGGACCTGTTGAATTGCAAGTCGACAATTTGAAGACGCCTCTCGGTATCGACGATGCGTCTCCTAAATTCTCGTGGCAGTTGCAGGACCCCACGCGCGGAGCGAAGCAGACGGCGTATGAGGTGCTTGTCGCTTCAAGCGAGGATGCGCTGCGCGTCGGAAATGCCGATGTGTGGGACAGCGGGCGCATCGCGTCGGCGCAGTCGCTGAATGTGCGCTACGAAGGTCCAGCCCTTGCGCCCAGCGCGCGCTACTACTGGCAGGTGAAGGTGTGGGATGCGGCGGGGAATGCGTATCCCGCGAGCGAGCCGATCTGGTGGGAGACGGCGCTGCTGAGACCGGAGAACTGGCAGGCGCAATGGATCGCCTACGAAACTCCGGAAGAAGACGCGGTGCGCCACGCGGCGGCTGAGTGGATCGCCAATCCCGATGCGAAAAGTGCATCGACTGAGAGGCACGGCGAGCAGCGCTTCGCCTACCGCCGGACAGTGACGCTCGCCAAGCCGGTGCGATCCGCAACTCTTTACGCAACCGCTGAAGATACGGTCTCAGCGTGGATCAACGGGACAGAAGTAATGACGGCCGATCCTCTGCCGCCCTGGAAGCAGATGCCGTGGAAGAAGTATGTGCGCGCGGATGTGAAGACGCAGCTCGCCGCCGGCGCCAACACCATCGCGGTTGAGTCGATTCATTATGGCGTGAGCCCCAACGGCGCGGCCATCGAAGAAGCTCCGCCGGTGAGCGCCACGTTGTTTGTCAAATTTACCGATGGAACCACCGCGACCTTCGGTAGCGGAACGGATTGGAAGACCGCGGCGCATCCCTCGGGCGACTGGCAGAAGAGCGGCTTCAAAGATTCCGGATGGAAGAACGCTGTTGCCTGGACGCAGACGCCGGGTCCCGACGCCGATCCGCTCGGCCATCCATGGATTCCCGACTCGGTGAAGGAACTGCGTCACACATTCACGGTAAGCAAGTCCATCAAATCGGCGCGCCTGTACGCAACTGCGTTCGGAACATACGAGATATTTTTGAACGGCAAGCGCGCGAGTGAGGACGTGATGGCCCCGGGATGGACCGATTATCGCGAGCGGTTGAAATATCAGACCTACGATGTCACTGCGCTCGTGGAGAGCGGCGAGAATGCGATGGGCGCGCTGCTTGCGCCGGGATGGTATGCAACGCCGCTCGAGTGGTTCCAGCAGCCGAATAACTACGGCGATACGCCGCCGGCGTTGCGCGCGCAGTTGCGTATCGAGCACTCCGACGGCAGTGTCGAATGGGTGACAACAGACTTAAGCTGGAAGGCCAGCACGAGCTATATTCTGCACTCCGAGCTTTACGACGGCGAGGCGCAGGATGCGCGCCTCAAACAGCCGGGATGGGATATGGCGGAATACTCGGCCGGCGACTGGAAGAGCGTAGCGACGATCGATCCCAAGCCGATCCACATCGATGCGCAGGACTTTCCATCCATCCGCGTCGAGCGCACTTTGGAGGCGAAATCGGTAACGGAGCCAAAGCCCGGCGTGTATGTCTTCGACTTTGGCCAGAATATGTCGGCGGTTCCTCGATTGCGTGTTGAAGGTCAAGCAGGAACGAATGTCAGGTTGCGCTTTGCCGAGATTCTGAATGACGACGGCACGATCTATACCGACAATTTGCGAACTGCGAAGGCGACGGATAACTTCGTTCTCGCGGGCAGCGGAGTCGAGGAGTTTACGCCGCAGTTCACCTTCCATGGTTTTCGCTATGCGGAGTTGACCGGGCTGCCCGCCAAGCCGGGTGCAAGCGCGCTGTCTGCGCTCGTGATTCACACCGATGCGCCATTTGCCGCGCAGTTGACGACCGGCAACGAAATGATCAATCAGTTGTGGAAGAACATTCTGTGGGGCCAGCGTTCGAATTTTGTCGGTGTACCCACCGATTGCCCGCAGCGCGATGAGCGGCTCGGCTGGATGGCTGACGCGCAGGTGTTCTGGCGCACGGCGACTTATAACATGGACCTCGCGGCTTTCTCGCGCAAGTTTGCCGCCGACATGCGCGGCTCGCAGGCGGGCACGCCGATCTACGGAATATTTTCACCGGGCACCGTCCGCAGCGTTTCGGGATCGGGCGCAGGCTGGAGCGATGCGGGCGTGGTGATTCCATGGACCTCGTGGCTGCAGACCGGCGACACCAGCATAGTCGAGCAGAATTGGGCGGCGATGGAGAAGTATCTCGGCGCGATCGACGCCGCCAATCCCGATGGGCTGTGGAAGAACCAGTCCGGCACGCCGTTCGGCGATTGGCTCTCGCCCGAGGGCAAGACCGATTACACGCTGATCGCCACTGCTTACTGGGCATACGATGTAACGCTGATGCGCGAGATGGCTCATACGCTCGGCCGCACCGACGACGAAGAGAAATACGAGCGGCAATTCGAAAAGATACGTGCGGCTTTCCAAAAACAGTTTGTTCACAACGATGGGTTTATTGCCGGCGCCGATAACTCGAAATCGCCATTCGGGCAAATCAACAATCCCAACGCCCAAAGCAAAGGGGGAGACACGCAGACAGGCTACGTGCTCGCGTTGCATATGAATTTGTTACCGGAGGATTTGCGCGGGGCGGCTGCGCAGAAACTTGTGGATAAGATCGAAGCCAATCATGGTCTATTGGCGACTGGATTTCTCGGCACGCCATATCTACTGGAGGAGCTGACCAAGACCGGGCACGCCGATTTGGCTTATAAGCTATTGCTCAACACACAGTATCCCTCGTGGGGTTACCTTGTGGATCACGGAGCGACGACCATGTGGGAGCGATGGAACGGCGATAAGATGCTTAGGGATCCGAGCATGAATTCCTATAACCACTATGCTTACGGAGCGGTCGCCGACTGGCTGTACCGCTACGCGGCAGGCATCGATGCAACGCCGCTCGATGCGGGCTTCCACACCGTGGTGCTGCATCCGACCTTCGATGCGCGCCTGGGCAGCGTCGAGTTCAGTTATCCATCCAGTTATGGCGCGAGATGGGTATTTACTTGACTCCCGTAACCACAACCTGTAGTGTTTTTGGCCGTGGAAGATTATCCGCGGAACCTGCTGGAGTTGGAGACGCGCTTTTCGACCGAGGCGGCATGCCGGGAATACCTG
>JBAUBR010000059.1:0-6011 GCA_049676965.1 Occallatibacter sp. | reverse complement strand
CGATTCAGGCGCGCGTGATGCCGGAGGCGCCGGCGAACCTGCGCACCCTGCTGGGGTCGATGGCATCGGCGCCCGACGTGCTCGATCTTAAATCGAACTTTACGTGGCTGGCCGGTCGCAACCTGCGCACCGGATTGTGGGTCCTGCTCGGCTCCGCCGGCCTGATCCTGCTGATGGCCTGCCTGAACGTAGCCAATCTGCTGCTGGGCCGCGCTCAAGAACGCGAACGCGAGATGGCGGTGCGCGCCGCGCTGGGATCGGGACGCGGAAGGCTCTTCAGCCAGATGTTTACCGAGGCACTGCTTCTGGCGCTAGCCGGCGCGGCGAGCGGAATTCTGCTTGCATTTGGCCTTCTGCGCTGGTTTCGCGCGATCAATCCGATCGAACTTCCGCCCGGCAATGCGGTTGTTCTCGACTGGCGCGTGCTTCTTTTCGCGGCGGCCATCGGGATTTGCGCGGCCATCCTGTTCGGGCTGCTTCCCGCGTGGCGGGGCTCGCGCACCGACCCCAACGCCGCGCTCAAGAGCAGCGGATCGAATCAAAGCGCGAACGCCTCGGCGCAGCGCGCCTCGCAGATCCTCGTGGTAGTGCAGGTGGCACTCTCGATGGTGCTGCTGGCCGGCACCGGCCTGCTTACGGAGAGCCTGTGGAAGCTGGCCTCGACGCAGTTGGGCTACCGCACCGATCACGTGTTCACGGCGTCAGTCAATCTGCCCGAGTCGCAATATGCCGACACGGGCGCGCGGTCGCGATTCGCGGCGGTCTTTGCGCAGCGGGTTTCGGCGCTGCCCGGCGTGCGCGCGGTTGCCTTGGCATCGAGCTTCACGCCCATGGACATCAGCCTGTTTTCGATCGAGGGCGGCGCGCGCAACGCGAACGGGAACCATCCCGAGACGGTTCACGTGCAGGACGTAAGCGCGAGCTATTTTTCGGGGCTCGATATCCCGCTGTTGCGCGGAAGGCTCTTCGACGCGCGCGACGCGAAGGGCGCGCAGCCGGCGGCGATTGTGAACGAAGCGCTGGCGAGGAAATATTTCCCCGACGCCGATCCCATTGGCCGGGCGGTGAAGCTGAGCCGCGCCGACGATAAGGCCGAACAGTGGCTCACGATTGTCGGAGTGGTCGCCAACGTAAAGACCACAACCGTATTTCAGGAGATGGGCTACGTCGTCGAGCCGGCCGTGTACCGGCCGCTGACGCAGAACGCGCCCGCATCACTGGCCCTGATGGTTGTGGCGCAGGGCAGCCCGCTCGACCTGACGAGCAGCGTGCAGCGACAGCTTTCGTCGATCGACGGGGGGTTGATTCTCTCCGGCATCGAAACGATGCAGGCCAAACATGCGGCGGATTTGTCGCCGCCGCGTTTCCGCACCGTCCTCGCCGGCGGATTCGCACTGCTCGCCCTGGTGCTTGCGATTGTCGGACTCTATGGTGTTCTGTCGCGCCTGGTGCTCAAGCGAACGCGCGAGATTGGAATCCGCATGGCGCTAGGCGCGGACCGCGAACGCGTGCTGCGGTCGATTCTGCGCCAGGCATTCCAGATGACGATCGCCGGGGTTGCACTGGGGATTGCCGGCGGGGTGGTTGCGGCGCGGCTGGTGCGCGGGTTGCTTTACGACATTCGCGACGGCGGCGCCGCGGAGTTTGCCGGCGTTGCCGCAGCCATGCTGATCGTGGCGTTGCTGGCTGCGTGGCGGCCGGCGCGGCGTGCCGCGTCGGTCGATCCCATGCAGGCGTTGCGCGCGGAATGACCTCCGGCGATTCCTCGCGGCCCATGCCGCACGGCCGAAATGCGAGAACATTCGTCGACTCGCATCGTACACTCCACTTTGGGAGTTGCGAATGGGGGCAACGGCGATCGAGTTTCGGCTGCGCATGTTGATCAACGCGGTAATCGTGGTGCTGGGCCTCTGGGCTCCCTGGATCGGAGAGTGGGGCGTCGGGCGGCGCATCTCGCTTCTCGAATGGTTGGCGCTGGAGTTGAGCCGGACTCGGCTGCTTTCGTTTACTCTGGCCACGCCCCTGGTGATTGTGCTGGCCGCGCTTTTAGCCGCTATCGGAATGATTCTGCGCATCTGGGGCTCGGCGTATCTGAGCCCTGCGACGGTGATCAACCCGGAGATGCTGGCGCGGGGCGTGATGGCCGATGGCCCCTACCGCTATGTGCGCAATCCGCTCTATCTCGGCGTGTGGTTCATGATCGCTGCCATGAGTTTCATCATGCCAGTCACCGGCGCGCCGGTCACGATGATCCTGCTCACCATCTTCCTGACGCGGCTCATTCTCTGCGAAGAGGCGTTTCTCGCGAGCCGCCTGGGCGAGCCATATCGTGCCTATCTGCGATCCGTGCCGCGCATTCTGCCGCGGCTACGAACCAAGCTGCCGGCCTCCGGTTCCAGGCCGCGGTGGGGGCTTGCCGCGCTCTCCGAACTCACGCCCATCGGCATCTTCTTCACACTCGCGGTGCTTTCCTGGCGCTACGATAACCAGCTCATGATGCGCGCCATTCTCATCTCGTTCGGCCTGTCGCTGGTGGTGCGCGCCTTTGTGCCCGGCATCAGGCGCCAGACTGGACCAGGGGAGTAGCGGCGCTCCGGCCGATGCGCCCAAGGTGCGTCCAGCCAAAACCCGCAGGGTATTTGAGTCCGTAACCCAGCATGCGGTCGAGCCCGATGTGGTTGGCCCAGATGAGCGCAAACGGCAAAAGACCGCTCCGATGCAGCAGCAGCGTGACCACGGCCAACGTGGCGGGCGTTACATAAGTGTGGATGGCATTGTAGTTGCGTGCGCCCCAGCACGGTCCAGCGAGATATCCAAGCATGGAAAGGTCGGGCACGAGCCACAGCCCCGCGAACAGCCACCACGAGGCGCCGGTCCGCGCATAGAGTAGGGCCGTGAGAGCGACCACTGCCAGGCCTTCAACGCGAAGAAAGAGGCGAACCGGAGCGCCCACCGGCGGGGACGGCTGGAAGCCGGCGAGTTGAGCGGCGGAGAAGGTCGAAGCCATGGTGATCTGATGGAACGGACGTGCGCGCGGATGAAAAGTAATTGAATATACGCCCGGTTATTTGCGCTGATCCGGATCGCGAATGCGGCTGGCCTCGAAGCTCACGATCTTCCACTTGCCCTGCGGGTTGCGGACGTAGACGCGCGTGTAGCGATAGTTGCCGGAGAGATCGCCTTCCGGCGTCACGCCGCTCACCTGCGCGATGGAGGTGACTACGGCTGTGGTGCCGTAAAAGCGCACTTTGCGATCGGAAAGGTCAAGAGTGGCGAAATGCATGCGGCCGGAGCGCAGGCTGGCCAGCGTCTGGTCCTTCGTCTGGAGCGTTCCCGATGCGGTAATGGCCATGTAATCGTCGGCCAGCAGGGCAGCCATGGCAGCAGTGTTGCCCTTGAGGGCGGCGTCGCGCCAGTCTTCTTCGAGTTGGTCGATCTCATGCCGGCTCTCGTGACGATCCGCGCGATGCATTCCCGGCTGCTGAGCAACGGAGCGGGCCGAAAGCGCAAGAATGAGGCCGGCGGCGAGCAGACCGCCTCCCGACTTAGACAGGGTGGCAACTGATCTGAGCATGGGCGTATCGGATGGTAGCCCTGATCGGGCGCGCAGGTCAATGTGTCTTAAGGGGGAGCGGCGCGCGGGGCCAATTCTTTCAACACCCGCATTCCAGGGTTGTAAACTCCCATGGCGTTGGACTGGAGCAGGGGGGAAACGCGAGCAGGAGCCATGCCGAATGATCGCAAGGCCATTGAAGCTGTAAGACTTGCAATTTGGGTCCGGAACGTTCGGCGCCTTTATGCCAGCGCAATCAGGTTTTCTACGCTGCGGTCGCGCATCTTCTGGTAGAGGACGCCGACCGCATACTGCTTGAAGTGAGGGGTCTCGCGATGGGCCGCCTGGGCCTTCGCGTCGGTGTACTGCTCATAGAGCAGGACAGTATCGGAATCGCCCTCGACATGGTGGGGAATATAGCTGACGCATCCCGGTTCCTGGCGGGATGCGGCGGCCAACTGGCGCAGGGCCTGGGCAACATCGTCGCGGTCTTCAGGGGCGAACGTCATACGGACGGTAAAACTGACCATGCAGCAGCTTCTTTCCGGGCGCGACAAGTGAATCTCGACTATGGAGCTTGCGCGCCAAGGCTATCGAGAGCGTGGGCGAACTCGGGCAGCAGCATGGTCTGGTCGCGGTCGGGACCGGTAGACACCATGCCGATGCGTGCGCCGCTCTCGCGTTCCTGAAAGCGCAGGTATTCTTGCGCGGCAGGGGGTAGTCTATCAAACCCGGCGACGCCGGCGGTCGATTCGCGCCAACCCTTGAGGGTGGTATAGACGGGCTTGATCGATTCGAGGCCCTCGACGTCGGCGGGAATCTCGTCGGTGGTGCGGCCGTCGATCTCGTAGGCAACGCAGACCGGGATCTCGGCAAGTTCGTCGAGCACATCGAGCTTGGTCACCACCAGCCATTCGGCGCCGTTCACCTGGTTGGAGTAGCGCAGCAGCGGAATATCGAGCCAGCCGCAGCGCCGTGGGCGTCCGGTGACCGCGCCGTACTCGTGGCCGCGGGCGCGTAACTCGTCGCCGGCCGAGCCGTGAATCTCGGTGGGGAACGGCCCTTCGCCGACGCGCGTTACATAGGCCTTGGTCACGCCGATGACCGTGCCGATCGCGGTCGGTCCCACGCCGGTTCCGATGGCCGCGCCGCCGGCGGTTGCCGACGAAGATGTGACGAACGGATAGGTGCCGTGGTCGATGTCGAGCATAGTGCCCTGCGCGCCTTCGAACATGACGCTGCCGCCCTCGGCGAGAATGGAGTTGAGCAGGCGGCCGGTGTCGGCGACAAATGGCCGCACCTGCTCGGCGGCGGCGGCGTATTCGTCATACATCTTGGCCGGATCGAGCGGATCGGTGCCGAAGAGAGCGTGGGCGATGGCGTTCTTTTCCGCGCAGGCCGCCTCGATGTGCGTTTTGAGCAGCGTGGGGTGCAGCAGGTCGACGACGCGCAGTCCGCTGCGCGCCATCTTGTCTTCATAAGCAGGGCCGATGCCGCGGCTGGTGGTGCCGATCTTTTGCCGCCCAGGCGCGCTTTCGGCAGCCAGCTCGATCATGCGGTGGTAAGGCAGAATGACCTGCGCGCGGTTGGAAACGAAGAGGTTGCCATCGACGCCAACGCCCAGATCGCACAGCTTGGCGACTTCCTTCAAAAACGCGATCGGGTCGAGCACCACGCCGTTGCCGATGACGCCGATGCACCCCGGCCGCAACACACCGCAGGGAATGAGCTGAAGGATGAACTGGTTGCCGCCGTGAACAACGGTGTGCCCGGCATTGTGCCCGCCGGCATAGCGCGCCACGGCGCTGAACCGCTCGCTCAGCACGTCGACAATCTTGCCCTTGCCTTCGTCGCCCCACTGGGCGCCCAGCACTACCGCCGTCTTCGCTCGCATCTCGACCTATTTCCGAGGGATCCGTCCGGGCCGCCTGCCGGGAGGGCAAGCTGCAAGGACAACGACTCTGGCGCAGACCAGTAGCTCGCGCCATCACGATGATAAACCGCATTGGCTCGGTCTTCCACGGTGCAGTCATTCTGTTTGCAGCGCCGACCTTGCGGGGACGAAGAGAACGAGCCCTTCGGCGAAGTAACGGCCGGCGGCGGGCGCGCACTATGAAGGCGAAAGCTGGGGCATGGGCACCGATCGCCAAAAATAAATTCAGACCGGCGAGGGCCGCACGGGGTATATTGCTCGAAACCGGAAAAGACATCCTCAGCCGAATTTCCGGAACGACACTTAAGGAGATTCAACGTGGCCACGATCTGCTGGAAATGCGGAACGGAAGTACCGGACGGGGGACAAAGCTGCCCGAAGTGCGGCGCGGCGGTATCGGGAACCGGAGGCTCGGCGAGCCCGTTTGCGGCAGGATCGTCGCCATTCTCGTCGTCGAGTCCATCGCCGTTTTCCCAGGGCCAAAGTTACACGCCGCCTCCGCCGCCGCCCGCGGCAGCGCCGAGC
>JBAUBR010000058.1:0-4162 GCA_049676965.1 Occallatibacter sp. | reverse complement strand
ATAAGCGTTAAGATAACGATTTGGTAACCCATCCCATTGTGCGGTTATCACCTTGATTACCCCACATGCTGCGTGTCAAGCTGGTCGAAAGCGGGCGAAAACGCCTTAACTTAGCGCTTATGGGGGGGTACATTTTCCGGGCTTTTCGATATCCGGCAGACACTTTGCGCCGCTTACACATTGAGGTTTCCCACCCTTTCGTCCGCCGCGGCGGACGAAAGGATGGGGCACGGGTCATCCGGGCCAATCCGACTTCTAGTCGCCGAGGAGATTTCTCGGACTCTGAGGCGGCATGGCGGGCGGCATCCATATTCCTATTGTGACCCGACGAGCGAAATATTCTGCACCCTGTCCGAATGAGGAATTCAATTTGGATTCAATGGCATGGCGGAACAGGAGACGGCGCGGGGCTTGACAGCGATGATGCGGCGCAGCGGCGCAAGCGGTCCGGGAGGCTCGCGAAACGGGAGCGAGGCCGAGTGTTCAGAATCGGACATTGGAGGCCGTTACCGGTCACCCGCGGGTGGCGCATTCGTCCCAATCGCCCCGCCAAATCCTTTTTTTTCAGCGCGCCGCCACAGTGTCCTCTTTGGCATGGGAACTGCAATAATGTGGTGTGATGGATATCGCCCGCCCAGATATTAAACGGAAGAAACAGCGCCAGATGTTCGTCTGGGCTGGTCTTGCCACTGTTGTTTTGGCCGCATCGGCCTTTGCTGTTTCGCGGCTCAAACCGGCCGCTCCCCCGGTCGACCGCTCCGCTATCTGGCCGGATACGGTGAAGCGCGGCGACCTGATCATCCAGGTGCGCGGATCGACGGGCACGCTGGTTTCGCGCGAAGACGCGATCGAGCTGATTCCGGCGCTGACCGACGCAACCGTGGTCCGCATCCGCGCGCTGCCCGGCGCCATCGTCACCCCGGGTACGATCCTGCTCGACATGTCGGACCCGCAGCTCGATCAGCAGTTGACCAACGCGAAGCTGCAGCTGCAGCAGGCGCAGGCCGATTACAAGAGCCAGCAGGCGACTCTGCAGAGCTCGCTGATGACCCTGAAGGCCACGCTGGCGCAGGTCGATGCCGATTATTCGACGGACAAGAGGCAAGCCGATACGGACCAGCAGCTTTGCAAGCTGGGTGTGGAATCGGGTCTTATATGCGGCGCCTCGCTGAACAAGTTCCAGCAGCTGGATGAGCAGAAGAAGATTGCCATGCAGCAGATCGACGTGAACGAAAAGGCGTTGACGGTGGAACTGGCATCGGCGCAGTCCAAGATCGACCAGGCGAAGACGCTGGTCGATCTCTACGAAAAGCAGACGGAGGCGCTGGAAGTGAAGGCCCCCATCGCCGGCCAGGTGGCTGCTCTCCCGGTTGGCCCGAACGGTCCCATCCAGGTGGGCAGCCACGTGACCGCGGGAACGCCGGTGGCCGAGGTCACCCAGCTCAACAAGCTCAAGGCCGCCCTGCAGATTGCCGAAACCCAGGCGCATGACATCCAGATCGGCCAGCCGGCGTCCATCGACACGCACAACGGCATCGTTCCGGGACATGTATCGCGCATCGATCCCACGGTGCTGAACGGAACGCGGACGGTCGATATTCAGCTCGATGGGCCGCTGCCCCCGGGCGCGGTGCCGGGACTGAGCGTGGACGGCACCATCGACCTGGCGCGGCTGCACGATGTGGTTTATGTCGGCCGGCCGGCGCTGGGCAACGATAACTCGACGCTGAGCCTGTTCAAGATTACCCCCGACGGCAAGGAGGCGGTGCGCGTGCCGGTGAAGGTGGGCAGGTCCTCGGTGAATGCGATTCAGATCATCGAGGGACTGAAGGAAGGCGACCAGGTGATCCTCTCCGATATGTCGCGCTACGACGCGGACGACCGCATCCGGCTCGAATAACGCAACGCAGAATCTCCGAGCAGTGAAGAAAACGCGTTCTTGTTGAACAATTCGTACCGCGGACACGTAAAAGATTCTGGATACGATTTCGAAAAAGACTTCACGGTCGACTCAAGGGAACATCATTTCTCAAATAACGAGGGGGATTGGATGGCATACGACGACAAGCTGATTGACATCGAGGATCTCACCAAGGTCTTCTACACCGACGAAGTGGAGACGCACGCGCTCTCCGGCATTCACCTCACCATCTCGCGTGGCGAGTATGTGGCCATGTCGGGCCCGTCGGGCTGCGGCAAGTCGACGCTGCTGTCCATTCTCGGCCTTCTGGATACGCCGACCGGGGGACGCTACCTGCTCAACAACAAGCCGGTCGAAAACCTGAGCTTCGGCGAGCGGTCGCGCATCCGCAACCAGGAGATCGGCTTCATCTTTCAGAGCTTCAATCTCATCGGCGACCTTACGGTCGAAGAGAATGTCGAGCTGCCGCTCACCTATCGCGCCGGCATGCCCTCGGCGGAGCGCAAGAAGCGCGTGAAGGAAGCCCTGGAACGCGTGAACATGGCGCACCGGATGCGGCACTATCCGGCGCAGCTCTCGGGCGGTCAACAGCAGCGTGTCGCCGTGGCGCGCGCGCTGGCCGGTTCGCCCTCCATCCTGCTGGCCGACGAGCCTACCGGAAACCTGGACTCGAAGAACGGCGAAGCGGTGATGCACCTGCTGGCCGACCTGCACCGCGAAGGCTCGACGATCTGCATGGTGACGCACGATCCGCGCTTCGCCAAGCACGCGCAGCGCGAGGTGCACCTGTTCGACGGCAAGGTGGTCTCGGAGGACGAGCTGAAGAAGCTTACTGAAGAAGTCGAGGCGTGAGAAGCGGGGACTGAGGGACTAGGGACTAAGGGACTCGTGTGGTGTCTCGCAAGGTCATTGAACATATCCCGCCCTGAAAACTCGCAGGGGCTAAAGCCCTCACTCATTCTGCTGCACATGTGGCACGACTGAAGTCGTGCCCTGATACAGAGCCCCTGACCTGGAGAGTTTTTCAGCAGCCTGCTAGGGAATTGGGGCTTGACCTAGGATGCGGAATTCTCAGTCCAGGCTGACGGTCGCTCTTGCGGAGGGAGCCAAGGCGCTCTACCTAAAGGGAGGCTCTGACTGCGTGCGGGAGACGGTCGATGCACTCGCTTTTTTACGATCTTCGCTACTCCCTGCGCCAGCTGCGCAGATCGCCGGGGTTTACCCTCACCGCGGTGATCACGCTGGCGCTGGGAATCGGCGCGACTACCGCGATTTTCACCCTGGTGCACGCGGTGATGCTGAAGTCGCTGCCGGTGGCGAAGCCGGAACAGCTCTGGCGCATCGGCAAGAAGGTGCATTGCTGCAACTGGGGCGGCTACACGCAGTGGGGCGAGTTCTCGCTCTTCAATAACGAGCTCTACCTCAGGTTCAAGAACAATACGCCGGCGTTCGAGGAGCTTGCCGCGTTCCAGGGAGGCAATACGGGCCTGGGAGTGCGCAGGGCGGGTTCCTCGCAGCCGGCGGAGTCGCGCAACGGGCAGTGGGTTTCCGGCAATTTTTTCTCTACCTTCGGGATCGGTCCGTGGATAGGGCGAGTCATCAATCCCTCGGACGACCGCCCGGACGCACCGCCGGTCGCGGTGATGAGCTATCGCGTGTGGAAGGAGAAGTACAACTCCGACCCGTCGGTCATAGGCTCAGTCTTCGAGTTCAACAACAACCCATTCACGGTCGTGGGCGTGGCTCCTCCGGGTTTCTTCGGCGTGGACATGCGCGCCTGGGGATTGCCCGAGTTCTGGATGCCGCTTTCGACCTCGCCGCTCATCGAAGGCAAGGCGGCGCGCTTGACGCGACCCGATGCGAATTGGCTCGACATCATCGGCCGCGTCCGCCCCGGCACAGACCCGAAGGCGCTGGAGGCGCAGCTGCGGACCGAGTTGTGCCAATGGCAGATGAGCCACTACTCCGACCTGACCATGCAGGACAAGGAGTACCTGCCCAAGCAGCAGATGTTTCTCACGCCCGGCGGCGCGGGCGTGGCCGATATGCGGGAACAGTATGAAGACGCGCTGCGGATTTTGCTCATCGCCGCCGGCTGCGTTCTCCTCATCGCCTGCGCCAACCTCGCCAACCTGCTGCTGGCCCGCGGCCTGAGAAATCGTCAACAGACTTCTTTGCGCGTCGCCCTCGGCGCGCCGCGCGGCCGCCTGGTGCGCAAGGCGCTGGTGGAGAGCGTGGCGC
>JBAUBR010000057.1:0-6018 GCA_049676965.1 Occallatibacter sp. | reverse complement strand
CTGCGGGCCGCAAGAACGACCCGCAGAGCACAGAAATCAACCATAACGCAGCACAAAACCAGCCGGAATGGAACCGAAAGCGGAGTAAGACCGGCAAACAACTTAGTTTTTCAGCAGCCTGCTAGAGACGGTGACCGGCGTCTCTCAAACCTTTCGCCCGCGACGGAGGAGTTTATGTGTCCAGTTTGCATGGCAACCGCGGCGATCATCTACGGTAGCGCCACCGGAGGCAGCGGCCTGACTGCCTTTGTCGCCGGAAAGTTTTGGAAGCGGAGCAGAGACCGCAAGCAAACCGAAGAAAGGGAGGTTCACAATGGCCACGGCCACGGCAGATTTGAAGCAGCACGAAGTGGTTTCGCACGAGCAATGGATTCAAGCCCGCAAGGAGTTTCTGGCCAGGGAGAAGGAGTTTACCCAACGGCGCGATGAACTAAGCCGCCTTCGCCGCGAGTTACCCTGGGAGAAGGTGGAGAAGCGATATGAGTTTGAGGGTCCAGGAGGCAAGCTGACATTCGTTGACTTATTCGGTGGACGCAGCCAGCTTGTTATCTATCATTTCATGCTCGGCCCCGGCTGGGCTGAAGGCTGCAAAAGCTGCTCGTACCTGGCCGATCACTTCGATGGAACGACCGTCCATCTCGCCAATCGCGATGTGACGCTGGCGGTCGTTTCGCACGCGCCTATTGCCGAGATTGGGGCCTTCAAGAAGCGCATGGGGTGGCGTTTTCGCTGGGTGTCGTCGTTTGGAAGCGACTTTAATTTCGACTTTCACGTCTCCTTCACGCGGGAACAGATGGCCGCGGGCAAGGTGGAATATAACTATGGCCTGACCAATTCACCGAGCCAGGAACTGCCGGGGATGAGCGTCTTTTCAAAGGATGCCGACGGCAATATCTTCCACACTTATTCGGCTTATGCACGCGGGCTCGACATCCTCGTCGGCACTTATAACTTCCTCGACATGGTGCCCAAGGGACGCGGTGAGGCGGGGCTGAAGCACACGATGGCCTGGGTGCGCCATCACGACAAGTACAGCGAAGGTTATTTCGTCGATCCAACGGCGGAATGGGAGCATCCGAAGGTCGCCGGCGCCCATTCCTGCTGTTCGGGCGAGCATGCTTCCTGACACTCTAGTGTGGCGTCCCAGAAGTTCATTGCAAATCTCTCAAGCCGATTCGACCGGTCGAGCGTTTCAAATGCAGGTCCTTCGACTCCCCGTTCGCTTCGCTCAGGGTCGCTCAGGATGACACCATTTTTGAAGCGAACTTTAGGGACACTATACTAGGTTGGAAGGTTTGCAGCGGAATGTGAGGAGAGAGCTTCACGTTCCGCTGCAAAGGCGCCTATCTTCCCGCCTCGCTTGCCAGCTTCTGCGCCCGCGCCATGGCGTCGAACCGGTGCTGTTTCTCAGCATCGGTGTCGGCGGGGCGCCAGTTACTTTTCGCCATTCGCTTTTCGTAAGTCGACATAGATTCGGCAAAGCTTGCGCCGATGTCATTGATCGCTGCCTGCGCTTTGGGGAGCGTGTCGTGAAGGTGTGCGATCTCCTCGACGGCGCGTTCGGGATGATAGCCTAGCCGGTCGCCGGTTTGCATGGCATCGACGAGCACGTCGGGTGGATCGGAGACGGGCCACGTCGCATGCATCGCGTCGTAGGCTCCGCGCAGCCGTGTCATCGTCCCGGCAAAGCCGTCGATCTCGCCCCGGCGCCCGGTCAGGCCGGCTGCGCGGCGAACTTCAATTGCCACCTTGCCCTCCACGCCATTGGCCGGAACAGGAATAACGGTGGTCAGTGTATTGCCTTCGAATGTCCAGCCGCCTTTGCCCGTCGCCGCTGAATGCTTCACTTCGACTCCGTTCACCGTAACTGAAGCCGGCGGCCAGTCGGCGGGCAGGCGCAACTCATAACTGCGCGTCTTCAACATTCCGGGGAAGCTGCCCTCGACCGGACCAATCTTCACGCGCAGCGTGTCGCCCTCCTGCGTTGCCTTGATCGGTGTGCGCGCGAACACGCCGCGCTGGTACTCGACCGAAACGCCGGAGTCTTCATACACCTTGTAACTCGAGCTCTCGCCGGGAGCCAGAGGCCAGATGGTGAGGATGAGCGGGTCCACCGGCTTCTGCCCGGTATAACTCATCGGCGGCTGCATGGGCACAATCGCTCCCGCCTTCAGATAGACCGGTATCTGATCGATGGAAAAGCTGCGATCGACCTGGGCCGGTCCGTCGAGATGCTTGCCTGTCGGCCATTCGATCCATTGCCCCGCGGGTAGCCAGATCTTTTCACTGGCCAGGCCCGTCACCTTGTCCGCCGGAGTCACAACCGGAGCCGCCAGCATCTCGTCGCCAAACAGATACTCGCCCTTTGCGTCGTACGCGGGCTTCTCG
Organism: Occallatibacter sp.; assembly: GCA_049676965.1. GTDB lineage: Bacteria > Acidobacteriota > Terriglobia > Terriglobales > Acidobacteriaceae > Telmatobacter. The sequence goes on along the minus strand of JBAUBR010000057.1, from coordinate 3,630 downwards.
TTGGGCCAGTCGTAGTAAAGCGGGCGGAAGAAGGCTACGCCGGTGTCGTAGGTTCGCCGCGCCTCGGTGTAGATATACGGCTGCATCGCGTAACGAAGCTGGAACGCGGACCGCAGCACGGCCGAATACGGCTCCGGATAGGCCCAGATGCGGCGTTCGGAGTCGGGGTTCTTGGTGGTATGCGTGCGCAGGATAGGACTGAAAGCGCCAAACTGCACCCAGCGCGTGAAGAGTTCGGGATCGACGGCGCCGGGCATGTGGCCGCCGATGTCGTGGCTCCAATAGGCGTAGCCTACGTTGGCCGCGGTGGCCGTAAACCAGGGCTGGAAGGCGAGCGAATCCCACACCGAAATGGTATCGCCGGAGAAACCGATCTGATAGCGATGATTGCCCAATCCGCCCCAGCGATGAAATAGCAGCGGCCGCTTGCCCTCGCGCTGCTGATCGGTGAAGTGCACGTAGTTGAGCCACCACGTGGGCGTTACGCCGGACATTTTTGTGGTCGGCTCCTGCTGCCAGTCGAGCCACCAAAAGTCGATGCCCTCTTTCTCCAGCGGATGAAGAACGAGGTTGAAGTAATTCGTTGCGAATTTCTTGTCGGTGATGTCGAAGGGAACGTACTGCTTGGTCGCGGGATCGATGCCCATAGCGCGCGCCATCGCGGGGTAACTGTCTTCCCACGGCTGAATGCCCGAGGCCGGGTGCAGATTCAGGCTGGTCTTCAGGCCGTCGGCGTGCAGCTTGGCGAGGAACTGCGGCGCATCGGGAAAGAGCAGCTTGTTCCAGCTATAGCCGGTCCAACCCTTGGCGTGGCCGCTCGCATCGAGGTCGCTGAAGTGGCCGCCGAAGATGGGGTGCCAGTCCATGTCGATCACGAAGACGTCGAGCGGCGTCGAATTCTCGTGAAAGCCGCGAATGATCTCCTGGATCTCCTGGTCGCTGTAAGCCCAGTAGCGCGACCACCACGCGCCGAAGGCGAAGCGGGGCGGCAGCGGGATGCGGCCCGCGACGCGAACGTAATCGCCCAGCGCTTTGCGGTAGTCGTGTCCGTAGCCGAAGAAATACCAGTCCTGACGCTCGCCCGGCGGCCGCTCGATGACCCACGGCCACGGGCTCTTTTCGCCTTCGATAAAACGAAAATCGGCCGAGTCGAAGAGCGGGCGCGTCGAGTCGTCGACCACCGCCCAGCCGCAGCGTGAGACCAATCCCTGCTCGATGGGCTCACGCGTCTTCGCGCCTAGAGCGCCGTCGAGCGTGCGCGTGGTGCCCTGCAGGTTTTCCGCGTCTGTCGTGCCAGGATGCCAGACCACCTTTTTGCCCTCGACTGTAAGGGTGATCGAGAGGTTGTCGGCTGTGAACTTTCCGTCACCCGCAGGCGAGTAGGTGAGTGAAAGCGCGGCCGTCTTGAGGGTCAAGACTTGATTCTGGCCATCGCCAGAGATGGTCTTTTCGAATTTCGGCACCGGCAAACGGCGATTGATGAATACGAACGAAGCACGATCTTCAAATTTGCCGTCCGCAGACCACTCCACGCGAATAAGTTGCGGAGTGAGCACAGTGAAGCGGGCGCGACCCAGCGTGACGATTGCCATCGGATCTGCGACGGGATTGTCTACCGGCTCGGCCGATGGTGTCGCGGCTGCGGGCGTCGCCTCTTCGGCTCGAATACCAGACTGCGCTGCGATCCCCAAACTCCATCCCACAACGACTGCGGCAAAGTAATGCAAATGAATGTGCACGGCTTCCGCCTCGTCTCTTCGACGTACAGAGGGAAGCCTAACACCGGAAGGCAGGCTGAAAACGCTCGTGTTGCGCCAAGAAAAACGGCGCGGCCGAAGCCGCACCGTCCTTGCGAAAAATCCGCTTACCGCTCGTGCTTGCGCAGATTGATCAGGTCGCCGAGCGTGGTAGTCGAACTGGAGACGGGATGCTTGTGAGTATCGGCTTTGTAGTTTTCGACCGTCACGCGGCTGGCTTCCTTGCCTACTCCGCGCAGACTCAGGCCCACCTTCTTCTCTTCCACGTTGATCTTGATAATCTTGAATTCGTGTTCCTGGCCCTGTTCGAGCTTGGAGCCGTCTTCGCCGGCCTCGGAGATGTGGCAGAGGCCCTCGACGCCATCGGCAATCTCGACAAAGGCGCCGAACTGCGCGGTGCGCAGCACCTTGCCATGCACGATGTCGCCGACACGATGCGTGGCGAAGAAGCTCTCCCACACGTCGGGCTGAAGCTGCTTGATGCCCAGGCTCAGGCGGCGGTTCTGTGGCTCAACGCCCAGCACCACGGCCTTTACTTTCTCGCCCTTCTTTACGACTTCAGACGGATGCTTGACGCGCTTCGTCCAGCTCAGGTTCGAAACATGTACCAGCCCGTCGATGCCGTCCTCGATCTCGACAAACGCGCCGAAGTCGGTGAGGTTGCGCACGCGGCCCTCGACCACCGTGCCGGTCGGGTAGCGCTCGGTCAAGTTCTCCCAGGGATTGTCGAGAAGCTGCTTCATGCCCAGCGAAATGCGGCGATCGGCAGGATTCACGCTCAACACCATGGTCTCGACTTCATCGCCGGGCTTGACCAGCTTTGAGGGATGCTTGAGGCGCTTCGACCAGGTCATCTCGGAGAGATGAACCAGGCCTTCGATGCCCTGCTCCAATTCAACAAACGCACCGTAATCGGTAACTGAAAGCACGCGGCCATGAACGTGCGCGCCGACCGGATAGCGCTCCGCCGCATCGAGCCACGGGTCAGGCGTCAACTGCTTGAAGCCGAGCGAGACTCGCTGCTTTTCTTTGTCGAACTTGAGCACCTTCACCTGGATCTCGTCGCCGACGTTGACCAGATCGCGCGGATGAGTGAGCCGGCCCCAGCTCATGTCGGTGATGTGCAGCAAGCCATCGATGCCGCCCAGATCGACAAACGCGCCGTAGTCGGTGAGGTTCTTCACCGTGCCGGTGAGCACCGCGCCCTCAGCCAGGTGTTCCATGGTGTTGGAGCGCTTGGCCGTTTGCTCTTCTTCGAGGATTTCTTTGCGGCTCACCACGACGTTGCCGCGCTTCTTGTTCAGCTTGATGACACGGACTTCAATCTGCTGGCCTAGATAGCCGTCCAGGTTGCGCACCGGGCGAATCTCGAGCTGCGAGCCGGGCAGGAATGCCTTGATGCCGATGTCCACGGTAAGGCCGCCCTTGACGCGGCTCACTACCGTGCCCAACATGGGGCTCTTGTCGTTTGCGGCCTTCTCGATCGTGTCCCACACGCGCAGGCGCTGGGCCCGCTCGTAGTTCACCAGATAGCCGCCCTCGGGCTCCTCGCGCTCGATGACCACGTCGATGGTATCGCCGGGATTGAACTTTACCGCGCCGGTGTGGTCGACCACCTGCTCCAGCGGCACCAACCCCTCGGACTTGAGGCCCACATCGATGACCAAATGCTTGTCGGTCTGCTTGATCACCGTGCCGGTGACGACCTTGTCGCCATAGGCTTCAACGGCGGCCGCTTCGGCGGCCTGCTCACGCTCGAATGCTTCCAGCGCGGCGGAAAAATCTTCAGCGCCTTCGAATCCCGCGTGCTCTCCCGGCGCGGAGGGCCTTGCCGGCGGCGCTGCGAGCGCGGCCTGGGCGACCGGCGTAACCG
>JBAUBR010000056.1:0-10753 GCA_049676965.1 Occallatibacter sp. | reverse complement strand
ACCCACAAATCCTCTTGCCGCTCGCGACCCTTGCGCGTTCCCATCGCCATGAACTCATCCTACGAATGACTCCTGTGGATACCTCACAATTCTTTCGCGCAGGTATCGAGACTTTCACCACAGGCTGTTATGCGCTGCTCGTGATTGCTTAACACCTGTTGAAGCGCTCGCTCTGGTCGGCATCTTCAGCATCGTTGCTTATCGCGTTGCTCAGCGCACCACGGAGTTTGGCGTACGCCTTGCGCTCGGCGCGCAGCGCGCGCACGTACTGTGGGTAGCCGCACGTGTCGCGCTCCTCAGCGTGGCCGCGGGCATTGTGTTCGGACTTGCCTGTGACAGCTTTCTTGGCGCCGTCCTCGCCCACATAATGCAAAACGCCTTCAACGCTCGCAGTCTGTTCACAGCTGCGGCGCTCCTCGCCCTCAGCGCACTCCTCGCCCGTCTCGTGCCTGCCCGACGCGCAATCGTGGTTCCACCATCCGAAGCTCTCCGCTATGAATGAAGCGTGTTCCAATCGACCAGCGCGTACTCGGTGCGGGATCACTTCAGGCCAATGCGCACATTGAACTGCAAATCGTCGATGTTTTGGAGTTACGGTTGTATTGTCGCCTACTCGTCATTTTGACGAATCTTCGCTGCCCGCCCCCCACTTCCGGCGAACTTCTCACGCCCATTTCGCGTACTCTACCTCCAACACCCGGAGGTCCGAATGACGCCGCTGAAGAAGACTGCCCGCATCGCCGGCCTGTGGTACCTATGCTTCTCTCTCGGGCCGTTTTACCTGCTCTATGTCCCTTCGCACACGATCGTGCACAACGACGCTGGCGGCACTGCGGCCCTCGTCCTCGGTCACGAGACGCTTTTCCGTTGGGGCATGCTGGCAGAGACGGTCGGCACGGTCATCTTCGTCGGCCTGAGCCTGGCGCTCTACCGCCTTTTTGAACACGTGGACCGCCACCGCGCGCGGCAACTAGTCGCCCTGGTGCTGGTTTCGTCTGCGCTCAGCCTGGCAAGCGTGCTCTTCAACGCGGCCGCACTCCTCGTCTTTCGGGGCGATGGTGGTGTAGTTTTCGAAAGCCATATGCGCGAAACGATCGGCATGCTCCTGATCCGGATCCATGGACAGGCGAGTGGCGTCAACGAGATGTTCTGGGGATTGTGGCTGTTGCCCTTTGGATCGCTGGTCGTGAAGTCGCGCTTCCTGCCGCGCTGGCTGGGGTACTGGCTCCTGCTGGACGGGGTAGCCTGGGTGGTCATGAGTGGCGCGTGGTTTCTCGCTCCGCAATACAATGATGCACTTTTCAAATACCTGCAGCCGGTATTCTTTGTTGAGCTCGTCGCCATGCTGTGGCTCCTGATCATCGGTGCAAAGGAACACCGGCCTATCGCGGCCGAAACGACGTAGATTGCCATTGTGATCGCCTGATTTCCTTAGCGTATTCCATGAAGACTGGGAATGAACCGTCCCGGTCGAGTCGTCGGCAAACCGTCTCCAACCCGGATTTTTATCTGCTGGCGGTTCCCGGTGGGCCAAAAACCGGATTGGAGACGGCTTGCCGATCATCCGCTCGGAACCCGTGAGGGAGCGTAGAATTTGCGCATGGCACGCGCCGCAATTGTCTGTCTACTATGGTTTGCGATTGGGACTTGCTCATCCCAACAGGCATTGGTCGCCGAGAGTCACAGCGAAGAATGTCGATGGATTCATGGACGCCTTAGGGCATACAACGGAGCCCCTACGCTTCGGATGTGGGAAGTTGGAACTCACCACCTCCTTGGGCTCGGCACCAACTACGAGTTATTGCATCGCTGTGAACATTGCAACCCAAACGCTCCGGACCTTCCTCCGAATGTTGACAAGGTATTTATGGGCTTCCAGACAGTGGTTTGGGGTGAGTTCGAGGTCTGTCCGCTTGCGCCCTACAAGCCAGGACACATGCAGCCAGCCCATTTGATCAGTGCCAAGAACTTGGTTGTGAAGCCCGACGACGCGCTTATTCATTAACCCTGCGGTTCCCTCGTTTTCCATGGTTGCGCCCGGATTTTCGGCAACTCGTCGGCAACCCGTCAGTTACTCATCGGTAAACAGGACGCGGGGCTCGTTCGCAAAACTCTCAAGTTTTGCGATGATTTGACCTTCGATGAATATGGGGCAAACACGTGTTGCAGAAATTGGCCGCAAAATCGGTTTCTATTGCGATTTATTTGGCGAAAACTTTCAAGAAATCTGAGGCTTTGGCGGCGGCAGGCACACTTTTCATCACTCAGATTGCCCCTGGTGACAGCAATGTTGGGTTTAGGCAACTAAACACATAGGCCTGCCGTTCGCTACGCTCAGAAGGCTGGGTTCTATCTATGGAGCGCTCTTTCCACCATCGGTACTCTGCGCAAGCCATGCACGCTCATACTTATCAAGGCTCTCGCTGATGTAGCGCCAGTAGTCTGCTGACGTTTCCATCTGAGCGACCTCGTCAACGATTGATCGAAAGTATCCGAGGCTGACAATGGGACCGCTGATTTGCCCGTTGAGCCAGGAGACATACTTCCTTGTGCATCCAAGCAGAAACGCACGTTCGACATGTTCAATCGGAACATGGTCAGAAAAGAGAGAATGGGCAAGCTTCTCGTCTGCTGGCGCAAATTCATGGACAACACAACTGCGCGTTTCAAAAAGCATCCGTAAATGCTTTACGTAGTTGGCCGCACCTTCAGTTTCGACTGCTGGCATCTGGATCACGTAGGGCCAGAACGCGTCGCAGATTTTAACTGCGCCACAAGTATGCTGGTTGGTTGCGAATGTCACCTCGCATATGCCTTGTTGACATAATTCTTCGAAATACGCAATCACAGATCGACGGCTCTTTGCGAGAGACTTCGCAACACTTGACTGATCGACCTCCAGACGAGCGCTGCTTCGGTCTGCACGCAGACACAGGAATACATAAAGCTTGAACGCTCCGTCCGACAGCAACGTCATCGCAGATGCGACTTCCCGCCCGGCAGCAAACCATCCGGTGGGATACTTCAGCCTTGCCCGTGTTGGCGTCGAATCAACCAGGGCTCAGCCTTTCGATCCTATCGCTCGAGAAAAGCGGTATACGAGCTTGTTGCCAACAGCCTCAGGTCCTTCAAGGGATGCTGTTGCGATTTCCGGGTACGCCGCGGCATAAGTATCTCGAACCTGATCGACAGAAAGCTTAAGGCCAGGGTCAGGTAGCCGTACACCGTTGTAGGTAAATTCTCTTTCCATCTGTTCGACCTGCATCATGTCTCCTTCGTTACTGGGTAGTTTGTCTCGATGTTGTGCAGCATCTGCCAAGATGATCTTCTCTCGCAGCCTGTTTGCCACATCCATCTGCCCTATCAGTGACTCCTCGATGCCCATGAGACGCACGATAAGGTCGTCCTTTGCCTGTCGTCGCAGCCGCGCAACGGATGAGCGGAGGATGGCGACGCGAATGCCCTCTTGCCGCAGCACTGCCTCCAACCGCGACGTGACGTCTTTCTCGCCCGTATAGGTGGCATAGACCTGGCAGCGGCGCCCCTGTCGCAGCTCCTCTTTGACGTCGGCGATCAGAGCGCGCTCCTTCGCGTAGAGAGGCTCCCGCGTGAGGTTCTCGGGTTCCGTAACCAGGAACTTCACATACTCCTTCGTCTGCGGATCGAAAGCTCGCGCCCAGATCTGATCGAAGTCGTAGGGATGATCTGGATAAAGCAGGAGCGTGTTGAGCAGGATGCTCATCAGGCTCTTGTTGCCACGATGCGCCTTCATCGCCGAGCGAATATCCTCCTCAAGCTGCTCGTAAGCTTGCTGCAGGGCATCGTCCATATCAACCGAGATGACGCTCTCGTCGTATCGGGGCAGATTGTCCGAAATGTCCTCAAGCGACAGAAACGCCGTCGTGGTCATCAGGAACTTACCGAAGAGCATCGGCGATGCTCCTGGCTTCCGCAGAACCCGGACCGTCTTTTTGGTCGCCCTTGAACAGGCGTTGTCTGCCTCTTCCACCTTCTCGATGGTTTCGAGGACACCGTACTGCTCCTGGAAATCCCGCCGGCCTTGCCCTCCGTAGGCGAAGCCCTCGCGCACCATCGCGTGCGGCTCCATGCGGTAGAAGATGTTGAAGAAGTCGTCGGCGTAACCGCCCATCAGAGTCCCCGTGAGCGCGATCAATCGTTGCGCTGCGCGTCCAAGCACGCCTAGGCCATTGCCTTGCGCCGTGTCGCCGGCCAACTGGTGCAGTTCATCGGCGATGGCGAAATCAAACCACCCGCGCATGTAGCGCCCGACGTACTCGATTGGCGCCATGCGTTGAATGCGCGTTCGGTCAGCCTGCCACAGCGCGGAGAAGCGAGCAGTGCCGCCGCGGGGCGCGGTCAGAGCCTCCGAGACTTTGAGTCTGTCAGTGAAGTCGAGCGCGGTCAGCTTCTGCATCTCGGAGTCGAGAATGGCAACGCCGGAATCCGGATTGACGACGCCGCCCAGATTCGGACCGGATTTTGCCTTGAGATAGACGTGTTCCCAGAAATACCCTAGCTTGCCTCTGTCCTTGCCTGTGATGAAGAACGTCGGCCAAGGAAAGCGCTTCCGCCATTCCCTGCGGCCCATGCGCCGCATTTCGGCCAGACTGAGGCGCTTGCCCTCGTAAACCGTCTTGCTTTTGCTCAGCTTCACCTCGCAGATGCCGTGCGGCCGATTGGGATCGCCGCCATTACGCATGTCCTCGATGAGGAAGGCGTGGGCGCGCGGGATGGTCAGCAATATCTCGCGCGCCCACTTGTGCGTGATGTGCGACGGGCACATCACAAGCGTAGTACTTGGCTCCCCGTACGTCCGCGACTGGCCGCCAACACGGCTGGTAGTGGTCGCGGCCCTTGGTACCTGGCCCGCTCCAAAGCTCTCTCCGTGGGAGTTTCGAATGCTTACTTCCGCTCGCTCGGCCTTCCTTCACTGTTCGAGAGCTACTAGCCTAACTTCTCGAACCGCCGTGTACGGACCCGTTCGCACGGTGGTGTGGCAGGGGTCGGCAGGTGACTGCCGCCCCTATGCCGATCAAGTCGGCCAGTGTTCTCCGATCTGCTTGGGCACGACCCTGGGTTGACGAAAACAGCCCAACGCGCTAAATCCAGATCAGAAGCTGGAAGCCCCACCTTGCCCATTTTATGAGAATCCAATCCGACGAGATGAGGTGAATCCATGCGGAATGTCGCGCGCTTGAAAATGGGTTACTACCCATTACCGGAGGACGAGGGAGTGAAGCTCCGCTCTCTGCTCTCCTTCGCTGGACCGGCTTCGGTGATCGACCCCTGCGTAGGACAAGGGACTGCGCTGCATCTGGTTACTAGCGACGTAGAGGTTCGGCGTTACGGTGTCGAACTCGACGCCGAACGTGCGCGGATTGCTAGCGCGAATGGCATCGAGACCATCCAGGGGAATGCCTTCGACGCCATTGCGCGTCCCGAATCTTTCTCGCTCCTGTACCTGAATCCGCCCTATGACTCGGAGATTGGCTCCATCGCGAATCGTCGAATGGAGGCCGTGTTCCTGGAACATACCTACCGCTGGCTGGCGATGGAAGGCATTCTCATCCTGGTGATTCCGTTCGAGCGCTTGCACGACTGCTCTGGCATTCTGAGTTCCCATTTTGCCAGGTTCACCGTGTTACGAATGACCGACGAGGATTCGGTCCAGTACCGCCAAATCGCTGTGCTGGGCCTGCGGCGCGATGTCAGGGGAGCGGCCGTTGCAAACAATAAGCGGCAACTTTTGAGTGTTCGACTCGATGGCAGCTTTCTGGGATTGGCTGAGTTGCAGCCAGGCGTGTGCCCGCCCTATTCCGTCCCTCCGTCTGGCGAGGCGGAGCTCAGCTATCGCGGTCTTCCATACGACCTGTTGGAAGATCTGCTGCCGCAATCGGGCGCATGGAGACAGGCGGCGCCGCTGCTGATGCCGCATGAGGACGTTGCAACTGGCCGGCCCATCACACCGCTGCACGGTGGCCATGTCGGGCTTCTGTGTACTGCGGGGCTGCTGAACGGCGTGTTCGGCCAGGGAGACGACCGGCACATAGCCCGCTGGCGCTCGGTCAAGCATGTGACGACGTTCGTGGAACAGGACGGCGACACGGAGATCATCCATCACCGAGAACGGTGGGCCAATGAGCTGTACCTTGTCTACGCAGATGGGAGGACGCTGAAGCTTACTGAAACGCCAGCGAAGAAGGAGGGTGAAGCCGATGGAGAATGCACACCTGCGGCTCGGGCTGCTTGAATATGTGCGCATGACGGAAAGGGCCTCGACTCGCATTCGCCTGCGAGTCGATCACTTTATTGGGGAAGATCGGCAGGCACATCTTCTTAGCGTCTTCGGCTATGACTCGGATGTAGGCGCAATCACGGCGGCGGTTCACGAGAAGGCCGTCTTCAGCCTGACCTTTCCAGACGGCACGACAAAGGACGTGTCGCTCGGCGAACATGCCTCTTGCTACAAAGGAGCCGTGCCTCTGCCGGGCCGCAAATATCCGGTACGTCATCTGGTGGCCGTCTCCCAGGAACTTCACACCAATGGAAGCGCCGGACGAACGATCCTGTTGCGATACCGGCGCGAAGAGGCGTGGGCCACGCTGGTAAGCTTTCTGGGGCTGCCTGCCGATCCAACATGGGCAAACCACATTCTTGGGATCGTCGAGGGAAAGAAGAGGATCGAGGAGATCGACGGAATCGGTTGCCAACCGGTTCTGATCTCCGCGACGACCGAGGAAGTGCTTGCATGGATCGGGGATGGCCTGCGCTCCCGCGTTCTAAGCTTTCCGGAGAGGAATGGACCGATAGTCTTGCTACGATTTGCGCTGGCGACATCGCTGTTGCCGCCCCTTGGGTAGGAAATTGATGGGCTCTGGTCTGCCAGTCTCCTTATCGTTCGTAGCTTGATTGCAAACCGGATTAACTCTCGGCGCAGCAGACCCCACGCCGTCCTTTAGAGAGTCCGCAAGAACATGCCAATCAAGAATTACTCAGGGCTGCGACGACGTTGTTGGTGTTTGCGCTCCTCGAATTCAAAGGTGCTAAATTAGCCGGCAAAACACAATTCCGAGTGTGAAGATTAGGGCGACGATGATCGCAACGACTCCCAGGAGCTCCCAGCGGATCAACAGACCGTGGCGCACCTTGCGTTCAACTCCGCGCGCCAGCGTCGTTCCCGTCAGCAGTCCTTCAGACTTCAGGAATGCGAGTGTCTCTTTGTGAACTCCATTGCTACTCTTCGATTGCTTCATTTTCGATATTTTTTTCGGGTTGTGCTGCGTTGATGTTGTCAGGCACCAGCAGGCGGTCAACCGATGCCCCATTTCGGCCACACTGGGAGAGAGCGGCCATCCCTTTCATTGCTGCTTTGAGGATGACTAGAATCTGCCACGGAACGCGCGGCGCGAAAACAGTACGAAAGGCGTTTCACCTTGACCACCAAAGTTATCGTTGCGACTCATGTTGACTATGGCGATGGTTGTTAGTGAGAATCGGAGCCGCGCGTTCGATACACGCCGGGCTGGCCGGCATCGCCGATATTGGGGAATCACATCCCAAGTAGGTGTCGAAATGTCGGCAAGCGTTCGCCGATTCGTTCAGACAAGATTCTCAGTTAGCGGTATTTCGAGATTGGCGCCAATCGGAAAGCTTACTTCCACTCCGCCGCAAACTCCCACCGGGTAGGCCGCAGGGCAATGTATTGCACCAAGCGGGGCCTGGAGCCCCGGTTCGGGCTGCTTCCGTGAGGCAGAGACTGATGCCAGAGCACCAGGTCGCCGGCCTTGCCGGCAATCGGAATCAACCCTGGATGCCGCAGAATGGCCCGCCGCGGATCCTCCGATGGAGGCAAACCGTCCAGCCATTGCTGCAAGGAGCGGTGAAATCCGGGAATACAACTGAAGGCTCCCTGTGCGGGCGGCGTATCGGTGAGGTAGAGAATGCCCTGGACCCCGAAGCAATGCGGGGTTGCCAGCGACGCGTCCCAATGCACATGAGGCCCGGGGAATTTCCAGTGGTCGTTCTCGGGAGGATTGAAGCCGCCTTGATCCACCGTCGCCCACAAGTCCTCTCTGCCCCACAACTGGGCGAAGGCCTTCACCAGGCGCGGCGCCCGGCGATTGGCTAAAAAGGCCGGGTGACGCAACAAAGGGACCCAGATGGTCAGGCCGTACTTATTTCCATACCAGCTTTCCGGATCGTCGGGATTGGCGTCAAGAAAACTGTAGATGGCCGCGGCGGCAGCGTCGCGATCGCCGGCGGCCACTGCGTTCGCAACGACCACGTAGCCGTACTCGTCCCAGAAGGCGAGTTGCTCGGCAGTTAGTCCCGTCACATCGCGAAGACATCCGGCAGCCGAGGCGACAGGCTTGCCTCGAAGAGCATCGCGCAGCCGCGCCAGCCGTGCTTCCTCGATAGCTCCGCCGTTGGTTTCGATGATCCACTCTTCAAAGGAGTCGAAACCCGTATGGGCTGCGGAGTGAACAAACCTGAGGGTCTCAAGAACGTTGAGCCCCAGGCCGGAGAGCAGTGTATTCTCCAGATCCCACTCGTTATTCTGCTCGGGGGACTTTTCTGCCGGCTGCTTGAGCTTGAGCGAGCAGCGTTGCCAATAGCGATGGAGATACGGAATCTTCAGGCGGCCAAGGCCTTCCCCAACCTCAAGCTGCCCTGGGTTAAATGTGGAATTTGAGATTCTTTCCATTTCCATCGAATTGAAAGCCTCTCCGTCAAGAATGTTAGGTGTTCGGCGCGGTTACCTGTCCCTGCGTTGCTCGCAGAGATTTCAGATACCAGAATGCACCCCAACTGCATTCCGCATTCATGGTAGCGCGCTCAGCCGAGCGGATCGGGAACGATAAGCCGGCCCGTGCCCTGCGATCTTTACGATCGGGTATGCGTCGCGCTTTCTGTTCACTGGCGAGCAGCTCAATCAGCCGATAGAGCGCCTCAGCGGCGGCGAGCGCGCCCGAGTCCTCATCGCCCGCCTCATGCTTCAACCCGCCGACCTGCTCATCCTCGACGAGCCCACCAACGACCTCGATATCCCCACGCTCGAGATTCTGGAGGAATCGCTGCTCGAATTCCCCGGCGCCCTGGTGCTCGTCACGCATGACCGCTATCTGCTCGATCGCGTCACCAACGCCATCCTTGGTCTCGATGGCTTCGGCAACGCCGCACTCTTTGCCGATTACCTCCAGTGGGAAGCGTGGCGCGGCCAGCAGTCCCGAGCCGGATCAGGAACGCCCGCAGAAGAATCGCCGCAGCCGAGCGCAATTGCATCTTCCGCATCCCGGACTCGCAGGAAGCTCTCCTACATGGAGCAGCGCGAATACGACACCCTGGAAGAACGCATCGACAAAGCGGACGCGCGCCTTCGTGCCGCCGAGCAGCGCATCCAGGTCGCCGAAGTCGTCATCGATCCCGCTGCCCTGACCACTGCTCTCGCCGAACTAGAAACGGCAAAAGCCGAGCACAATGCCATCTATGAACGCTGGGTGGAGCTAACCGAGAAGATCGGCGGCTGAAGCCACTGCCGCCCGAACCATCCGCGAACCCTTTTGCTCAATTCGTTTGCCCAGAGGCTTTGCGAGCGACGATCGTAACGATCAATCCGCGAAGACGCCTCAGGTTCTCTCATTTTTCACGCCCTAGCCGGCGACGTGGACGACGCGATCCTGATAGACGACAGAGTCGGAGTCAGGCGCGAGCGTGCGTCGAAGTGTGAGTGAAGTGTCCAGCTCACGCATCTGCGAAAAATAGACGATGCGCAGGCCCGGTGCGCGACGGATCTCACCCGCGCTGAGTGTAATTCCGCCGGTGATGGCGCGCAGCAGCGTGGTTTTGCCGGAGCCGTTAGCGCCGGCAAGGCCGAGCTTCAGGCCGTTGGTGAGCGTGACGCTGACGCCACGAAGGATTTCGCGATCACCGAAGGTGACGGCGGCGTTCTCGACTTCGATGAGACGTTTGGTCTGGCGGCCGGTGGTGTCGAAGGCGATGCCGGCCGTGGCCGTTCGTGTGCGGGATTCGGAATCGCGCAGCTCGGAGATGAGGGCGTTCGCGTTGTCGATGCGAGCTTTGGCCTTGGTGGTGCGGGCCTTCGGGCCGCGGCGGAGCCATTCCATCTCTGTTCGGACGCGGTTGCGCAGGCTCTCCTGGGCGCGCTGCTGCCACTCGACGTAGGTCTCCCGGTCTTCGAGGAATTTGGAATAGGCGCCTTTCACGCGCAGCAGGTCGTCGGAGTAAATGCGGTTGAGCTCGACGATTTGGGAGGCCACGTTCTCCAGGAAGTAACGGTCGTGGGTGACGACGACGAAGGCAAAACTAGCGGCCTGGAGCAGGCCTTCCAGCCATTCGATGCCGTCGAGATCGAGGTGGTTCGTGGGCTCGTCGAGCAGAAGGACCTGGGGATCGGTGACCAGGGCTTCAGCGATGGCCAGCCGCTTGCGCCAGCCGCCGCTCAGGCTCGCGGCTGCGGTGTCCATGCCGGGATCTCCGAAAGTGTCGCTCTCTGCAAAGCCGGCGCGGCCCAGGGTTTCGCGCAGCCGCTGCTCGCGGTCGCTAGCTGGAACGGCGGCGCGCTCGAGCGCGGCCTCGATGACTTGGCGGACGGTGATTTCCGGTGCGAAGTCAGAGATCTGATGAACGTAACCGATGCGAACGCCCTTGCGGAAGGAGACCTCGCCGGAGTCGGGCGGTTGGTCCGCGCCGAGGATGGCGAGGAGGGTGGATT
>JBAUBR010000055.1:0-2090 GCA_049676965.1 Occallatibacter sp. | reverse complement strand
GAGATTGAACAGGGCCTGAGCAGAGCGGACCTCTATCGCGACCTGCCGCCCGGGCGAAAGCGCGCCGGATGGAAGAAGGAGTTCTTGGAAGCGCTATCGGATGCGGCCAAGGATATAGGAGAGATTTCCCAAGAGGAGATCCAACGCACGATTCGAGATTATCGCGCGGTGAGGCGCGTTCCGGAGATCACCGTTGCAGCCGAAACCTAAGAAGAAAAAGCAACGTGCTGTGGTGGATACGAATGTTGTGGTGGCGGGTATCTCCGGTTTTCGGGACCGGTACATTCCAGGCCGGATTCGGAGCGCCGACCTGCTTCACCGCTGGGCGGAAGAGGAACATTTTATTTGGCTCCAATCGGAAGACATTCTCGCCGAGTACAAAGAAGTCCTGAATCGGTTGCACGTCCGATCCGCCGCAATCGGCACAGTCATCAATTTCATTCGAGAGCAGGGAGAGTCGGTCGAGATTCGCTCGTCTACCGAGATTTCGCCCGATCCCAAAGACGATGCTTTCTGTATCTGTGCCGAAGAAGGTAGTGCAGACTTCATCTTCACCCTCAACCCGAAAGACTTTCCGCAGAGCCGCCTGAAGGCGAAAGTAATCCGGCCGTAACCCACAGGATGCCGTCGAGGCCGCTGAGGATCGCTCCAGACCGGCGAACGCTCTGACGCGCTGCGTCCCTCTCTCATTTCCACCCAAATCTCATAACCTCTTACCTTCGACGAGGTTTCTCTATGGAGACGACCTTCGACTACCTCCGCCAATTTGGCCCTTTGCTGGCCGAACGGATTCTCGAAACCTATCCCCCGCTTCAGAGTACGAAGGACGCGGTGGCACCATCCCTTGGGATGCTCTTGCGCCAGGCGTTGCCAGCTCAGGCGCTCGCCGTTACCGGGACTGCGAAGTATCTGCGCCAGGCAAAGGCTGCGCGCATCGTCGCCGAATGCGGAGCGGGAAAAACTTTCATGGCTTTGGGCACGATCCACGTCCTGGCGGAGGGAAGGCCCTGCACAACCCTAATCATGTGCCCCTCGCATATCACGCACAAGTGGGCGCGCGAGATCTTGCTGACCATCCCGCGTGCCCGAGCCTTCCTCCTCGAAGATATGCGCAATGGCGGCGACCCTGCGAAGCCCCACGGTGTCTGCGAGGTGAAGCTCGCCAAGGGCAAGACCGTGTACGAGGGCAAGCGCCTTAGCCTGGCCGAAATGCGGCGCATGGGACGCAAGGAGTGGCGGAAGCGTTTTCCTGGGCCGACTTTCTTTATCACGGGCAAGGACAAAGGCAAGCTGGGTTACTTCTGGGAGCACGTCTTTCTCAAAGCGAAGTCCGGTCCGAACCTCGGTGGCGTCGTCAATCCGGATTCCGGCGTTGCCATTCTCGATTCCGAGATGGAGAAGCTCACCGCGCTCGACTTCACGGACAAACTCAAGGTCTCAGAGCCCCTGACCGCGCCCCGCGGCGGCACCACGCGCTTCTCCGCACTGTGGCAGGCTGATCGCAATCGCATTCAGCGCATGGCGCCCATCGAGTACATCGGGCGATACATGCGCGGGTGGTTTGATTTCGCCATCGCCGACGAGCTGCATCAGTTGGCCGGCGACACAGCGCAGGGCAACGGACTTGGCGTGCTCGGACGCGCGGCGCAGAGATTGATCGCGCTTACTGGAACGCTGATGGGTGGCTACGCTGATGATCTGTTCAACATCTTCTACCGCATGGAGCCGCACGCGATGGTGCGCGAGGGCTTCGCATACGGAGGGCAGGGCCGGCGGGACTTCCAGGAGCAATACGGCGTTCTCGAAACCATCGAGAAGGTGGAAGAGACGGACAACGCTTGCTCCAGAGCGACGAAGAAGACAGTCCGGGTTCTGCGCAAACCCGGAGCCTCGCCGCTGCTCTTCGGCAAGTTCCTGATGACCACGACGGCATTTCTGTCACTTGAGGACATTTCGGACAATTTGCCGCGATACGACGAGAGCGTCATTTCGGTCGATATGGACGATGTCCTGAAGCAGGCATACGAAAAGCTGGAGGAAGATATTCGCTCCGCGATGAAAGCGCATCGCGGCAACAAGAGCCTGATGAG
>JBAUBR010000054.1:0-8685 GCA_049676965.1 Occallatibacter sp. | reverse complement strand
GGTTTCACGCAACAGATAATCGCAACCGTCGTCGGAGCCTTCAGAGGCTCAGCCCCATATCCATACCCTGACTCTTTTCCTGTTTGGGAGTCTCGGCTATCTCATGTTGCGGCGGTTTCAAGTCGGGCGTATGGGCGCTCTGGTGCGAAACATCATGGCCCAAAGCCTGCGACAGCGTTTCGCGGTCGTTCGTGAATATCTGCGCATCCCACTGGCCGCGCGAAACTGACACATAGGCCATGCGGTTGTTGAGCAGATCCTTCGCGCCCAGTTCAGTATCAACATTGATGAGCACACGGTTCGCGGTCTGTCCCTGGCTGGAGTAGCTGGTCACGGCGTAGCCGTGATCCAGATGAGGGTGTCGCTGCGGATCGAAGCTCATGCTGCGCTCGTTGTCCAGCTTCAACCGCATCGTGCCATCCGGCGCGATGCCTTCCACTGTTCCAATTTCACGGTTCGCTATCTTCAAATCCTGGCTGGGTGCGGTGAACTGGATGCGGTCGCCGACGGAGAATGCCTTCTCCTGCTCGCGGTAAACCGAGACTCCCATCTGGCGGCGCGGATCGTAGGTCGTCTGTTCCCCATTCGTGCGCAGAACCGTCAGCGTGTTTTCCCGTGCATTCACTGAGAGAACGCGAGTATATTCGCCTTTCTCAATGCCAGTCTCCTGCGAGCTGCGCGAGTAGCGCACGATGTCATTCACTTGGTACTGCTGCGCCCAACTGCGGTCCGCGCCGGTCATCTCCTGACGCGGCACGAGAGTGTTGATGGAGTGCTCCTGTTGGCTTACAACGCCGCGCGATTGCAACTCGTCATGGATTCGATCATTGATCTGGGTGCGCGAACGGTTGTCCGGCGAAACCACAAGCGTGCTTTCAGGAGCCTTGGCATACTCGCGCGCGATAGCGGAGATGCGTTCCTCGTGGCCCTTTACCTCATGGACTCGACCCTGCCTATCAAGACTTTCGACAGCGGCTCCAACCTGACCCTGCGCCAACTGCTCGACGGCTTTCTTCAGCTCCGGGTCGCGCTGCCGCACGATCTCCTCCAGCCTCACCGTGCGCATTCCCGCTTCCTGAAGCTGCGCGAAGGGGCGGCCTGCTTCGACGGCCTCATGCTGGCGCGTGTCGCCTACTAGAAGTACGCGGTCATTCGGATGGAGTCGGGTCACGAACTCGTGCATCTGGCGCGTTGAGGCAAGCGATGATTCATCGAGCACATACAATCGCTTCTCCCCGCTGTCTGGCTGTTCTCCTCTGGCAAGATGATGCTGGAGCGTTGAAGTCTCAATGCCAGCCTCGGCGAGCTTATGCGCCGCGCGGGAAGTCGGCGCGAATCCTTCGACCGTGTATCCCTGCGCCTCCGCACCCTCACGGACCACAACCAGCGTCGTCGTTTTGCCGGCGCCGGCGACACCATCCAGCCCAACGATCTTCTCGCGGCTCACAAAGATGTCATCGACCGCGCTGCGTTGTGCTGGGCTCAACTCTGGGTGCCGGTCCTCGGTCCAAATTCGCAACTGCGGTGAAACCAGCATCGGATCGCCATAGCCGCGCTCATTGCCTCTCTGCATCTGTCCGACGATCTCCTTCTCCATGCGAATCATCTCGGCAGTAGTGTACTGTGGCGCGGCGCGGCCATCAGTTTGTTCAACTGCGCGGAACTCGCCTCGCATCACCCGCTGCTCAAGCTCATGTCGCACCTGGCCGTAGGTCGCCTGACCCATGCCGCGGTCCATCGCCGCCTGTAGGATCGCTCGCTCATCCTGCACTGCCGAACGCTCAAAGACATGATTTCGCGAATAAGTCACGGACTGCTGCACTGTCTTCTCCGGTTGTTGCGCATGGTGGTGTGCCTGTTCGTGCGCTTGCGCGACGACGCGATCCGCCTGATGGCCGAACTGCGCGGCTAGCTCATGATGCCGCTGTAACACTTCTTCCGGCGAAAGCAACTCCTTGCTGTCCCGCGTGCGATGGGCCGCAACCTGGGCAGCGCCTGCGCCGTCCCTGCCAATCTCCTGCAAATGTTCTTTGATTTGCCCCCGGCGTGGACTCGATGCGTCGAGATACTCCTGCGTGTAGCCCTTGATCTCCGGCTGGCCGTGCTTGCCGCGCTCGATCTCGTAGCCCAAACCATGCAATCGCATGGCAAGTTCGGAACGGTACACGCTGGTTGCATACTGCTGGGACTGGAACAAGCTGCGCTCCTGGAGCGCGCGTGTCTGGCCGTTCTCGCGTTCGGTCACATTGAAGATTACGGCATGGGTGTGAAGCTGCGGCGCAGCATAACCGTCCACCGGACGGGCAGTGTCATGCTCGAATGTCGCCGCTATGAATTTGCCGGTCGTCTCTGGTGCATGGACGTTGCCGATACGCGCCTGCGTGTAACGCTCCAGTTCTCCAAGAGCAACGCGGACACTTTCACGGTGCGCCTCGCGGACACGATCATCGCGCCCTACAAGGGCGGTAAGCGAAACGGACTTCGGTGCGGAGAATGTGGCATCCCATCCCGCGCGGTGCTCCACACTAGTGATTTCCTTGCCGTACTCGTTTTCGTAGGTGCGCGCTGGCTGATGCTTGACGAGCTGCAAGCCGCTTTCAGGATGCTGGCCTTCACTCAGACGGGCAAAGTGTTCGGAGCCAACGTCGCCATGCAGACCCCACTCCTGCGCGAGCTTTCCCTGCCACTCGTTATGCGCCTGCTGGTCACGGCTCCAATAGTTCTGCTTTTCAGAAGTAAACTCGCGCGAGTGGTACGTCCGTGCCTGTCCCGCCGACAACGACTTGGAGATGGTCAACATGCGCATGTACTCCACATCGTGCGCGGCAGCATCTCACTTCTGCCTGATGAAATTCTATATCTATCACAAAGAGATGTAGGAAACTCGCTAATAATTTATGAGCAAGAGAATAGGCCAGAATTTAGTGTGACTGAAGATGGATGGATGAGCACATTGGCCTGAAGTCAACAGTTGAGATCCGAACACTTCTGAGAAACATACGTACAGCGTACCATGCACCGGCCTGCACCTGGGACGCGGACCTTGTCTCATACGAGCACCTCGGATCGCGATAGCGGCATCGGTAGTCGAACTTGTCTCAGCAAGCAGGCATTCACATGAGAGAAATCTTGTGATCATTCCATCGAGCAACTGATTGCTTGATGTAGTCCCATGAAGCCGTCGGATACAAGGCCCGATTCTCCATGAGGATGGAGTAGAGGGCTTCATCACACTCCTTCACCAGGGGAGAGTCGGCCGGCACCCTCTCGGTCGCGGTGAGGAAGTAATCGACGGCAAGAGGGATGTCCGCGTTATAGGTGCCTAGAAAATACTTGCCCGCCATCATGAGCAATTCAGGGTCAGTAGAGGAATAAACGCTATCGAGAACATAGTCATCAACGTCATCGATCATTCCAAGGTGGATCAAGGCTTTGCGCGCAGTGAGGCTCATCTCAAAGGGTTCCTTTGACCTGGCCAGCCGGTTTACCGTCTCGTCGATTTCTTCGATCGAGGAGAACTGGCGATCCAGGGCGAGAACACGCTGAAATGCAGACTGGGCTTCTTCGTCCTTCTCGATGATGAAGCACAGCTTGCCATAGTTGAGCAGGAATTCAGGGTCGTTCCAGCCAGCCGCAAGGGCGTTTTTATAGCGCTCATAGAGCTGGGCCGTTGTCAGTTCATTCCCGCTACCTGCCATCCTAAATGACTTCTCAAAGTCGGGGACTGAGCCTAGCCGTGGCTTCTCGTGCCGGGGTTTCTGATGCAGATGCCGCAGTAGCTCCTCCATCCGCTCGGAGAACTGTTGATCGGCGGTGAAATCGACGAAGATCCGGCTCGCGAGATAGTCCGGTGTGGGTTGGACGCCACTCGACCTCTTGCGAAGAATCGGGATGAACTCTTTCGTTGACTGATCTTCGAAAAAGTGCGGCGTTAAAATCGTCGTCTCTACGCCGACGCCCTTTGTTCTCTCATTCGCTTTCTGTACGTACTCCGGAGTGCAGATACAAAGAACACACCGGGCGTTCCTGATGCCTGTCTCCATAAATTTGAACCGGTCTCCTCCGATAGGGAGATCGTACTGATCGAGCATTACGTCGACGCCAAAGCGAATCAATGTGTCGGCAAAGTTGCGCACCCACTCCTTGTGAGCTTCGCTGTCCCACGAATATGAGAAGAATACCTTCACAGGCTGAAATCTTCCTTCATCGAGCCGATATGCAGCAATTGAAGAGTCCGGGGAAACGAGCGGCTGACAATCGCTGCGTTTCTATCTGCCGAATTGCAGAGGCTCCGATTCGCGAAGAGCAAATTCCAGATGGTTCACCAGCAGTGCGAACGGAGTCTTATTGGTGAGATCGAATAGGTCGCTCGGGCTTCCGCTGTACTCAATCAGCGGGAACTCCTTCCCAAGCACGACGCGGCCTCCAGGAAGTTCTTCGTCTGGAAGCTTAGCTGCCCCACAGCTCGTCACCGATAAGGTGCACCTGCGTTGAGCCTACATATCGGTCTAAAGCACCTTCGATAATGGCGCGGACTTTCCTGGGCCGCGCCGCGCTGATCTCCCCACGACGTGCTCGCGCCTCCTGCATTAGCAGATACTCTCTCCCCACCTCGCGGAAGGGATGATTGAACACAGGAACGTCATGCTTCAAGCGAAACCGGATGTCTGCGTCCTGATCGAAAGCGCGTTCCCGCGCCACCTCGATGTCGGTCGTTTTGAGCGAAACCGTCTTGTAGCGGTCGGCTTTGGGTATTTTCATGCGGCAATACCACATCCGATGATCCACGTCGCCACGCCGGAAGAGGACCAGGCCCGGCTTGAGTTCCGCTTTGTCGGTGACGAATGCCATGTTCGCCTTTGTCCTTTTCGATGCGTCCTGTGCAGATTCCGTGCAGATTTTTCCGGCAAGTCGTT
The DNA here is from genome assembly GCA_049676965.1 of Occallatibacter sp. Classification (GTDB taxonomy): domain Bacteria; phylum Acidobacteriota; class Terriglobia; order Terriglobales; family Acidobacteriaceae; genus Telmatobacter. The sequence continues at coordinate 3,769 of JBAUBR010000054.1, read as the reverse complement.
GACTCTGCGTATCTGTGCAGGACTCGTATAGATGATATCAAAATATTATGTTGCTTGTTTATATATATTTACTATATAATTGTCATCCTGAGCGGAGCAGGTCGCGCAGTTTGCGACCTGCGCAGTCGAAGGACCTGCGTTTGCTTCTTTTCGAGTCCTCAGCCCTTCCCACTACCCGAATCCGCAGCTGATCTCAAAAATCTGTCATCCCGAGCGGAGCAGGTCGCGCAGTTTGCGATCTGCGCAGTCGAAGGACCTGCGGTTGTTTTTCGCGTCTCAGCGTCATCCCTGGCCCTTGCAGTTCAACCCCGCTTGCCAACCGTCGGATCGACGGCATACCACCCCTCACTCAAATCCCTCCACGTGGGATTGTCTTTCTCGATCAAAGCGATTTTCTTTGCGCGAGTCCAACCCTTCAACTGCTTTTCCCGGGCAATCGCGCCTACAGGACCCGTGAATCGCTCGAACCAGACGAGCCTGTTGCAGTTGTAGGTTGCGGAAAATCCCTCATAGGTCTTTTGCTTGTGCTGAAAGACCCGCCTAAGCAGATCGCCTGTCATGCCAATGTAGAGAGTGTGACTCCTACTGGCCACAATGTAAGCGCAATATACCTTCTCATCCACGGCGCAAATCTATCGCAAGTCAGTGACGATGGCAATCGCCCCTCTCGATTCCAGAAGTACTGTGGCGATAAAGCGACCGAAAAACAACCGCAGGTCCTTCGACTCGTCGCCGCGGCGACTCGCTCAGGATGACGCTTTGTGCTGGATCGACACCTCAAAACCGGATCAATCACGGTTCGTTCAACCGCAACGCGTGGTGCGATCAGACGATTCAGTTTGCGTGTGATCCGAGCCACACGCTGTTAACCCTCGGCGGTTTATCCTGAGACCGAAGCTTCGATCATCACGAGGTAATATTTGGTGTCCATCCCCAAGCGTCCTCTCGTTCTCACCATCCTCGACGGATGGGGCTACCGCGCCGAAACCGCCAACAACGCCATTGCCCTCGCCAAAAAACCCACCTACGACAAGCTGCTGCGCGAGTTTCCCAACACTCTTATCCGCGCCTCGGATCACTTCGTCGGCCTGCCCGACGGCCAGATGGGCAACAGCGAAGTCGGCCACCTCAACATCGGCGCCGGCCGCATCGTGCAGATGGACATCACGCGCATCGATGCCCTCATCGCCGCCAACGAGTTCTCCAAAAATCCCGAAATCGTCAACGCCATGCAGCGTGCGCGCGAAGCCGGCCGCCAGCTTCATCTCTTCGGTCTCTTATCCGACGGCGGCGTCCACTCGCACCAGGAGCATCTCTACGCCTTGCTGCGCGCCGCGCGCGAGCACTCTGTCACGCGCGTCTTCGTCCACGCATTCATGGACGGCCGCGACACTCTGCCCACCTCCGGCGCAGGCTACATCGCGCAGCTCGAGCAGAGGATGCGCGAGTACGGTGTGGGCCGCATCGCGTCTGTCAGCGGGAGATATTACGCCATGGACCGCGACCGCCGCTGGGAGCGCGAGCGCAAGGCCTTCGATGCCATGGTCAACGGCAAGGCGGAGGGTGGAGCATACGCGCAACCCGCGGCGCGGCTCACCGAGTGCTACAACAACGGAACGACTGACGAATTCACCGTTCCCTTCGTGGTCGTTGACAGCACCGGCAAGCCCACCGCGCAGATTCGCGACGAGGACGTCTGCATCAACTTCAACTTCCGCGCCGACCGCGCCCGCCAGATCACGCGCGTGCTGGCCCGCGAAAGCGGTCTCAACAAGGAGGGCGGCCGCGACCTCGATGGCTGGGAGGCGCTCGATCAAACAATTCCCCGCTCCGAGATTCCCCAGCGCCTGCACTATCTGTGCATGACGCAATACGACAAGAAATACGAGCTGCCTCTGGTCATCCCGCCCGAGTCTCTGGATAACATCCTGGCCAACGTGCTCGCGCAGCACAAGCTGCGCAACCTGCGCGTGGCCGAAACCGAAAAATACGCGCACGTGACCTACTTCTTCAACGGCGGCGTAGAAACTCCCTTCGCCGGCGAAGACCGCATCCTGATCCCTTCGCAGAAGGTCGCCACTTACGACCTGGCGCCGGAGATGAGCGCCGCAGGCATCGGCGACACCATCGTCAAAGCCATCGGCGACTCCGCGTTCGATCTTGTCGTTTCGAATTTTGCCAACGCCGATATGGTGGGCCACTCGGGTAAGCTGGAGCCGACCATCAAAGCCTGCGAGGCCGTGGACGCGCAGTTAGCCCGCATCTACAAAACCATTCGCGAGAGGAACGGCAACTGGCTCATCACCGCCGACCACGGCAACGCCGAGCTGATGGTCGACCCCGCAACCGGCGGCCCGCACACCGCGCACACCACCAATCCAGTTCCATTCATTTACGTGGGTGAAGACGCCGCGCACTTCAATCTGCGCAGCAACGGCTCGCTTCGCGACGTCTCGCCCACCCTGCTGAGCCTGCTCAAGCTGGAAGAACCGAAGCAGATGTCGGGTGGCGATTTGCGCATTCCGAAATCGGACTGAGAACATCAACAGCCCGAAACTTCAACGAGTGAGCGGCCGGCGCGAACTCACGCAACGATCCATGTCGCTCAAATACTCCGGCCTCGACTGCTCCTCGATTTAAAATTGTGGCAAGCAGGAGGCCCGGAGTTCGCTCCATGCCTCCGTGATAAGGCGCCATGCCCACAACTCCAATGGAATATATCTGGCCCGGCATCGTGGCCGCGCAGGCCATCCATGCAGCGGCGAGGCTGCGCATCGCCGACCTGCTTTCCTCCGGCGAGAAAACCGCAGCCCAACTCGCCTTGGAGGCCGGTGCAGACCCCGGCGCTCTCGAGTGCCTGCTGCGCGCGCTCAGCACCTTCGAAATCTTCTCTCTTACGCCGGACGGCCGATTCGCCAACACGCCGTTGAGCGACCAACTCCGCGCCGATCATCCTCAGTCGCAGCGCGAAGCTGCGCTGTTCATGCCTGCGGCATTCCTGTGGCGGCCGATTGGCGAGCTGCATGAGTCGGTCCGCACCGGCGAGCCTGCGTTTCCGCGCATCTTCGGCCGGCAATTCTTCGACTACCTCGCCGCCAACCCGGAGGACGCCACGGTTTTCAATACAGTCATGACCCAGGGCATCGCCTACACGAGCCCGGCGCTGCTTGCGGCTTATGACTTCTCGCGCTTCAAGTGCGTCGTGGACGTCGGCGGCGGCCAGGGAGCGCTCTTGCGTGAGATTCTTTCAGCTACACCTGGGCTTGAAGGAATTCTGTACGACCTGCCTCCGGCCGTCGCGCACGCCCCAGAGGTTCTGGGCAGCGATATCGCCGCTCGTTGCCGGATCGTAAGCGGCAGCTTCTTTGATTCCGTGCCCGAAGGCGGCGATCTTTACATCATGAAGGGCGTCATTCACGACTGGCCCGACGAAGATGCTCTCAAAATCCTGCGCAACATGCGCCGGGCCATGGGCCAGGCAGGAATGCTGCTGCTGATCGAAAATCTCGTCGACGCTCCAGCCCGGCCGGTTGGTGCAATGGAGCTGCTGATGCTCGTGATTGGCGGCCGCGAACGCAAGGAAGCGGACTTCCGCTCCCTGCTCGCCGGCGCTGGTTTTGAAATGGCCAGGATTGAGCCAGCGGCAACATCTTCCCTGATCGAGTGCCGGCCGGTGTAGCGCTGACATACGGCGAACAAGTCCTTCAGGACGATCTTCCGCCGTTTCTATTGAACAACCCTACTGCGGCGGCTGCGTGGCCGGTGGGGG
>JBAUBR010000053.1:0-10567 GCA_049676965.1 Occallatibacter sp. | reverse complement strand
GCTCATGAGCACGTGCGCCGAGTGGCCATCGACCAGCACGGCCGGCGGCCCAAACGCGAATGGACCAAGGTTGGCGCCGATGAGCTCGACGTCTCCCAGCGGAAGCGCGGCGGCAGGATCGATGGCGTCGATGCGGGGGTCGGGCAAGGTTCCGTTGCCGGATTGGCTGCGAGCGCGGGGCATGGTCGAATCTGGATCTTAGAAGCGCAGGAACATCCGTATCAAGGATGACCCACCTAAAGCATACAGCCCGGCGGCCAAATCATCGAAGACGATGCCCCAGCCGGCGGGCAGGCGCTCAAGCTGGCGAGCGGGCGGCGGCTTGACGATATCGAAGATGCGGAAGAGTACCAAGGCAATCAGAGCGTGGCGCCAGTCGGCAGGGCTGCCCAGCAAAGCAATCCACTGGCCGGCCACTTCGTCGATGACCACAAAGCCGGGATCGTGCCCGCCGCTTTCGCGGGCGGCGATGGACGCCGCTGGAATGCCGAGGCCAATGGTCAGCGCAATACCCGCGAGGAGAATCAGCAAGAGCGCCTGCGGGGCGGGGTGCAGAATCCAGGCGCAAGCAGCCCACAGCAGCACGGCGGCCACCGAGCCCCAGGTCCCAGGTCCGGGTTTGAGCAATCCGGCGCCGAAGAAAGTCGCGACCGCCCAGGCCCAGAAGGTCTTTTTCCGATTCTGGATGAGCGCTTGCGGGCTAGCCGTCATCGGAGCCTCGACCACTGCCGCCGCCGGCATCGCCCAGATCTTCGAGGACTTCCGGATCGAGCACAGGCGAGCTGATCTTGTAAGCGCCCGTGGCCCACTTCCCGAGATCGATCAGCCGGCACCGGTCCGAACAGAAGGGGAAGTCTTCATCCCCGGGCTGGACCAGGTCGCCGCAGGTGGGGCAGCGAAGAACCTTCACGGATTTTTTGGATGCGGGCATAGTGGAAATCGCACGACTGCTTTTCACAATCGATTTTCAGCTGTTGCCATTGCAGCGAATTTTACAGCGATCCGGAGACGATTCCCGCCACGACGTCATAGTCGTGAGCTTCGGTGATCTCCGCGCGGTAGAAGCGGCCTGATTCGAGCGTTTCCAGCGCACCAAAATCGTTGATGTAGACCTTGCCGTCGATCTCCGGCGCGTGGAACTGGGTGCGGCCCTCCCACAGCAGCGGAGTCTCTTCGCTCTCGCCTTCGGCCAGCAGCACCAGCTCGCGGCCCACCCACTGTTGCTTGGCGCGGCGCGAAATTGACTGCTGCAGCTTCATCAAGCGGCGCTTGCGGGCTTCGATGGTGCGGCGCGGAACTTTTTCGTCGAGCGAGTGCGCGCCCGAGCCCTCCTCATCGGAGTAGCCGAAGACGCCGAGCCAGTCGAACCGCGCCTCTGCGACAAACTCCTCCAAAATCTCGAAGTCGCGGAGCGACTCGCCGGGAAAGCCGACGATGAACGTGGTGCGCAGAGCGATGTCCGGCACCGTTGTGCGTACCTTTTCGATAGTTTTGAGGAAGATCTCCGCGCCCGCGCCGCGCTTCATGCGCTTCAGTACATCGGGCGAGGCGTGCTGCAGCGGCACGTCGAGATACTTGCAGATATTGTCGTGGCGCGCCATGGTTTCGAGCAGGCGGCCGGTGAGGCGATTGGGATAGGCGTAGAGAAAGCGCAGCCAGCGCAGCCCGTCGATTTGCGCCAGCGCATCGAGGAGCAGCGCAAGTCCGTCTTTGAGGCCGAGATCTTCGCCGTAGCAGGTCGTGTCCTGCCCGATGAGGGTAATTTCCTGCGTGCCATTGGCCACCAGCCGCTGCGCTTCGGCAACAGCAGACTCGAATCGTCGCGAGCGGAACTTGCCGCGCAGGTTGGGAATCACGCAGAAGGTACAGGGGTGGTCGCAGCCCTCGGCGATCTTGATGTAGGCCGAAGCGCGCGGCGTGGAGATCAGGCGCGGCGTCGATTCGTCGTAGAGATAGGTGGGCAGCAGATGCGTTGCGCCCTGCCATTGCTCGCGATTGAAGCGCCCCTGCCGCTCGCGCAGGTCGCCCTCCGCGCGAAACCTAACCTCGGAAGCTAAACCGGCTGCCGAAGAACTTGCTTCGGCGATCCGGTGATCGGTGAAGGGTACGGGCTTCAGCCCGTACGTTGTCGCATTTGGATTGAGCGGGGCTTCGGCCCATGAGGTAAGCCTTTTTGAAACTTCCCCCTGAATTCGAAGATTTTCCGCAGCCTCTAGAGCCCCTTCAAATGGTGCCGCTGCAACGGAACGACTGAAGTCGTGCCCTGACACGTGCGTTCCCGCCTGCGCTTCTTTTCCCGCGCGGGCATCGGCGCGGCCGCTGCCGCTGAGAATGTTGAAGAGCTGCGGCTGCGCCTCGGCCGGCACGGGCGCTATGCCTGCCGCTTCGAGAATTGCTTCGAGTTCGCCGGTGCCCACGACCGCATCGACTTCGGGAATATTCTTGCGAATCTCGTCGCGATAGCGTTCCACCAGGCAGCCGGCAACGATGAGCTTGCCGGCGCGGCCTTCTCTCTTGTGCCGAGCCATTTCAAGGATCGCGTCCACCGACTCCTGCTTGGCCGTGTCGATAAAGCTGCACGTGTTGACGACCAGAATCTCTGCCTCTTCGGGATGGCTCGTCAGCCGCGCGCCGGCGCGGTCGAGCAGACCCATCATCACCTCGGAGTCGACGAGGTTTTTGGCGCAGCCTAACGAAACAAAGCCCACGGTAGGAGCTGTGGGTTGGGAAAGCTTGCTCACAATTCCATTTTACCGGGATTGTGGATTTTGGGCTGTCTCCGCGGCAGATTAACTGTCTTTGCGATATAACAGGTCGCGGATGGCGCTGCGCCGGGCCGCGTTCAACTCCTTGTTCGCCGCGCCCCCCTGCCGATCGCCCGCCGCCCCTTCGGACTCCGGCTGGCTGCACTCCGGGCAGCGATTGGCAAAACCGGGCTTGCCGGGCTTCAGTTCGAACTCCTCCCCGCAGACGGCGCAGACTTTGATCGGGAACGCCATGACGAGAATATTTTATCGCTTTTTGATCTTTGGGTGTGCAATCAGACCGCATCGGAGTTGGAGCCTTGCCGGCGGGCAGGGTCCAGCAAATGGGCAATGATCGGGCCCCAATAGCGCATCTGCGGCCGGTAGAACGGCTCATTGTGCCCGTGCTCGGGAACCAGCACGACATCGCACGGCGAGGCGCAGCAGGCATTGAGTTCCGCAGCCATGGCGACGGGGAACAACCGGTCTTTTTCCCCGTGGACGATGAGCACGGGAACCTTGCATGCGCGCAATGCGTCTTTGGCGCGCCAGATGGGCGGCACGCCGGAGCGCAGCCACTTGGGAACGCCTACGCTGCAAGCTGCGTCCCGCATCGATGTGAAGGCCGCGCAGAGCAGCAGGCTGTTGGCCGGCACGCGGCAATGCATCGCCGCGGCGATGCCGCTACCCAGGGAGAAGCCGAGAAGCGACACCGGCAGCGGCGCGGTCACCTGCTCCAGAAGACGAAACGCGGCGATCGCATCGCGCTCGCTCTGGCGCGCACTGAATTGCCCGGAGCTGCGTCCGAACCCCGCGTAATCGAAGACCAGCGAGGCAACGCCATGGGCGGCGAGCAGTTGCTGCACGCCATACCAGTGCTGCACGGTTTCGCCGATGCCGTGGCAGATGAGCATACTGGCGCGCGCCGGGCCCGTCGATGGAACAGAAAGCACCGCATCGAGGGTGTTCTTGCCGCTCTGGACGCTGTGCCGCGAGAAACAGTGGTCCGATGGTCTGATGTCCCAATGGCGCTTGATCCTGCCCATGGCCAGATCGCGCGCGCACAGTGCGCGGCCGGCATAATGGATTGCGGTGTTGAGGACAGCCTGGCGCACAACCTGCACCCATTCATTTTAGGGCTTTGGCGCAGAATCGAACAAATTGCGCGGCGACTCGGGAATTGCGGCGCCATCGGCGCGCGGATCGGACGCGCCGAAGTTGATTCCGCTTGCGCTGTCGTGCATCACCGCCTGTCCTCGGCCCATGGTGGTCGAGTATTCCTTGCGCACCTGCAGCTCGTGGCCCATTTTGGTCAGCGCGTCGATGGTCGCCGGAGTCACGCGCGACTCGATAAGAATGTTGCAGCCCAGCTTGGGGCTCACGGTGAATCGCGGCTCGGAGAGCGCGGCCTGGATGTTCATGTAGTAGTCGACCACGTTGGAGACGAACTGCGCGTGCGCCAGCGGCTGATTCATGCCCCCCATAATGCCGAAGCCGATATGCTCATCGCCGTGCTGCATGAAGGCGGGAATGATGGTGTGGAACGGGCGCTTGCGGCCGGCGAGCGCGTCCGCCGATTGTGGATCGAGCTTGAACAGGCCTCCGCGGTCCTGCAGCGCAAATCCCATGCCCTCGACGGTGACGCCGGAGCCGAAGGATTCGTAGTTGCTCTGAATGATCGAGAGGATGTTGCCTTCGCGATCGACCACGGAGAAATACGTTGTGTCGCTTTTGGCCGGCGCACCGGGCGCAACGGTGCAGTTGGCCTTCTCGGGATCGATGAGCCTGGCGCGTTGCGCCGCGTAGTCCTTGGAGAGAAGGTCTGCGACGGGAATCTTGCTGAAGCGTGGATCGCCATCGTAAGCCTTGACGTCGGCGTAGGCCAGCTTCATGGCTTCAATACGCGTGTGCACTTCGCCGGGGCTGTGCGGACCTGCCGGGTCGGGCTGGAATCGCTCCATGATGTTGAGCATCTCGAGCGCGGCCATGCCGTCGCCGTTGGGCGGCAGCTCATACACGGTCCAATCGCGATAAGTCGTCGAGATCGGCTCGACCCATTCGGCGGAGTAGGAGGCAAGATCGTCGGCCGTCATGGTGCCGCCGAGGTCGTGCGAGGTCTTCAGGATCGCCTGCGCGATGACTCCCTTGAAGAACGCCGACTCACCTTCGTCGGCGATCAGCGTCAGCGCATGAGCCACATCGGGATTGCGAAAGACCTGGCCGAACTCGGGCACTTTGCCGTCGGGAAGAAAGACGCGGCGGCTCTCCGCGTTCGTGCCGAGATTGCTCTCCGCGCCCTTCCAGTAGGCGTGGATCACTTCGGCAACCGGCAGCCCGTGCTCGGCGTAGTAGATGGCCGGCTGAAACAGGTCGCGCCAGGGCAGCTTGCCCCAGCGCTCGTGGAGCTTCGCCCATCCATCCACCGCGCCGGGCACGGTGACGGAGTCGATACCGTTCTGCGGCATTTCGGTCGCGCCTTTGGCCTTGAGGTGTTCGATAGTAAGCGCCTTGGGAGCCCAGCCACTGGCGTTCAGCCCGTAGAGTTTGCCGGTCTTCGCGTCCCAGTAGATGGCGAACAGGTCGCCTCCCATGCCGTTGGTCATGGGCTCGCCCACGTTGAGCACGGCGTTGGCGGCGATGGCCGCGTCGATGGCCGATCCGCCCCGCTCCAGCACCCGCGCGCCCGCCTCCGACGCCTGCAGATAGCTGGTGGCCACGATGCCGTATTGCGTGGCCACGACCGACCGGCCATAGGAGCGGTCCTGAGCGGCAAGACTCAACGCCGTTGAAATAAGAGTGCACAAGACGAGCGCGGGCCTGAGAGCGATCATTCGCGTGGTTCTCCGGTTGAGTTCTTGCCCTATGAAGCGGAACCAATCTTCTGAGACTACCAACTTAGCAGAACCCACTTTCAGACGTAGTAAAGTGGCACCATGCGAACGCTCGTTGCCATCTTCGCTCCGCTGCTTCTTGCGACTTCCGCCGCTGCGCAAACCACGATCTCATTCCCGACTTCAGATGGCGGGGTGGTGTTCGCGGATCTTTACGGCTCCGACGATCGGGCCGTCGTGCTCGCCCACGGCGGACGCTTCAACAAAGAAAGCTGGGCGCCGCAGGCCAAGGTATTGCAGGCCGCCGGATTCGAGGTGCTGGCAATCGACTTCCGCGGCTACGGCAAGTCGCATGGCCCCGGCGACAAGGACGTGCTGAGCGCGCGGCTCGATCTCGATGTGCTGGCGGCGGTGCGCTATCTCCATGCCCACGGCGCGAAGAGCGTTTCGATCGTCGGCGGCAGCATGGGAGGCGGCGCGGCGGGCGATGCGTCCATCGAGTCGAAGCCGGGCGAGATCGATCGCATCGTCTTCCTCGGCTCGGCGCCCTATGACGCGGCAGAGAAGCTCAAATCGGCTTCGCTCTTCATCGTGGCGCGAGACGACACGAGCGGCGACGGCCCGCGCCTGCCCGGGATCCAGAAACAGTGTGAAAAGGCTCCACAGCCGAAACAATTGATTGTTCTCGATGGCTCGGCGCACGCCCAATATCTCTTCCAAACCGACCAGGGAGACCGCGTGATGCGCGAGATTCTGCGCTTCCTGAACAGTGGACAGTGATCAGTGAACAGTAATCAGCGGACAGCGGGCAGGTTCTCACTGGCCCGATTACTGTTTCCTTGACGCCTTTTTCCCTCGGTCCCTTGTTCCCTTTGTCCCTCATTCCCTGGACCCTTAGAATCGAATCATGTTCACGGGCATCATCGGGCAGACGGGAACCCTTGTCAGCCTGATCGACCGCGGCGGCGTGCGGCGGCTGACGGTTGAGGCGCCGGGGATTGCCGGGCGGCTGCGCGAGGGCGATTCGCTAGCCGTCTCCGGCGTTTGCCTGACCGCGCTCGATGTGGACCCCACGTACTTTCAGGCCGACCTGGCGCAGGAGACACTGGACCGGACATCGCTGGGGTCGCTCGCGCCCGGAGCCAAGGTCAACCTGGAGCTTCCAACCGCGGCGGGCAGTCCGCTCGGCGGCCATGTGGTGCAGGGGCACGTTGACGGCACGGGAATTCTGACAGCGCTCGACCCGGTGATTCCCGAATCCAGCTCGCATTTCAACCGCGAGACCACCGACTGGACCCTGAAAGTGCGTGTGCCGCAAGAGGTGCGCCAGTGGATGGTGCACAAAGGGTCGGTCGCCGTTGAAGGCATCAGCCTGACCATCGCCGGATTCGACGGAGAGACGATTACGATTGCAATTTTGCCGCTGACCTACTGGCGGACAAACCTCCACACACTGACGCCGGGTGCGCCGGTCAATGTGGAGGCCGATGTGCTTGTAAAGCTGGCTGCGGCGCAGATGGGCGGCCTCCCAGGTCTCAAAAGTGGGATGCAGAAAGGGCCGGAGTTCGAACTCACCGAGGCCTGGCTGGTGGCGAACGGATTTTAATTGCCTGCGTCTTGTCATTCGGCGTATCATCAACTGGTCAGATTGACTGGTCAATCTATGCAGACTCTTCAAGCCTCCGAAGCTAAGACTCATTTCCTCCGAATCCTCGACGATATCGAGCGGGGGGAAAGTGTCGTGATAACCCGGCACGGCAGGCCCGTTGCCCGCATTATCCCTGAGATCGAGATTGATCGGCAGCGTGTGCAGCGGGCCATGGAGGAGATGCGCGCCCTCCGCGAGAGGATCGGACGCCTCTCACTCGAAGAGATTCTTTCCGCGAGGGACGAGGGTCGCGCCTGATGGCCTTCGTCCTTGATGCGTCGATTTGCGCCGCATGGGCACTCGCCGATGAATCCGCAACGCAGGCTGAGATCGCGGAAGATCGACTGAAGCGCGACATTGGCCTGGTTCCCCGCATCTGGTGGTACGAGGTTCGCAACCTGCTCATCGTCAGCGAACGCCGGCAGCGAATCGCCGCGGATGAGTCTGCGGCTTTTTTGAGAGTGCTTTCTGCCTATCCGATTCGTGTGGACACTTTGGAAGATGAAGCGGCAATTTTCCACCTGGCGCGGAAGCACCGGCTTTCGTTCTACGACGCGGCGTACCTTGCGCTTGCGCAGGCCAATCGGACACCGTTGGCAACCCTTGACAAGGCCCTTGAGGCAGCCGCTCTGGCGGAAGGCGTTCCGCTTCTGTCGTGACGCATTGCCTGCGAACGCTTCCAACCCCCGCCGCGTCTATCGTTTTGTTGGACTGTTACCCTTGAAGATGGCAAGGATCCGAGAGGAAATCCGGCGGCGCGGGACGCGCCCGGCCGGCGGCTAAACCCATGGCAGAGTTCGTCATCAAGCTGGCCGATGAGCGCGGCCGCGTGCAGGAGCAGGTGCAGACGGCGGCCACGGCCGACGAACTGCGCAGCCGCTTTGCGCATGCCGGCTATCACGTCTTCAGTGTGCGCGCGCGCGGCGGAATGGGCGCGTTTTCGCGCCGCAAGGTCAAGCTCGAGCCATTCCTCATCTTCAACCAGCAGTTTTTGACGTTGATTCGCGCCGGCCTGCCCATCCTCGGCTCCATCCAGATGCTGTCGAAGATCCAGAAGAACGCGGCGTTCTCCGCCCAGTTGGACGATGTGTCCACACGCGTGAAGACGGGCGAATCGCTTTCGGCGGCATTCGAGGCGCAGAGCGGGTTTCCGGTGATGTACATCACCACGCTGCTGGCCGGCGAACGCTCAGGCAATTTGCAGGAAGTGTTGGAGCGCTATGTCAGCTTCCAGAAGGTTTCGCTCACCTTCCGCAAAAAGCTTGTCGCGTCGCTGATTTACCCCTGCGTGCTGCTCACGTTGGTCATCGGCCTCATGATCTTTCTCATCACCGTAGTGGTGCCGCAGTTCAGCGTGCTCTACGACCAGATGGGCTCCAAGCTCCCGGCGATGACCGTCGGCCTAATGGCGTTCGGCAAATGGATGCAGCACAACCTGATCTGGGTGGTCTTGACGGCGCTGGTGCTGGGCGGCGTGTTTTATCGCTTTTCATTGACCGACCGCGGCAAGGATTTCGTCGACGGATTCCGCATTCGCCTGCCCATCTTCGGCAAAATCTGGCTCAAGTATCAGGTGGCGCTGTTCTCGCGCACGCTCTCCACGCTGCTCACCGGCGGCCTGCCGCTGGTTCCATCGCTTGAAACCGCGGCACGGTCGATCTCGTCGCGAAAAGTTTCCAAAGCCGTGCACTCATCGATCACCACCGTCCGCGAAGGCAAGAGCCTGGCCGAGTCGCTGGGACAGACCGGCGTGTTTCCCGATCTCTCCGCCGAAATGATCACGGTGGGCGAGCAGACCGGAGCCCTGCCGGCCATGCTCAACTCCGTAGCCGAGTTTTTCGAAGAAGACGTGGCCACGGCGCTGGCCGCGTCGCTCGCGCTCATTGAGCCGGCCATCCTTATCGTCATGGGCGTGGTCGTGGTCTTCATTCTTATTTCGCTGTACCTGCCCATTTTTTCGCTGGGGCAGTCGGCAGGAGGCGCGGGGTAATTCATCATGGCCGAAGTCCTTCCAGTTCCGATCATGCCGCCCAACGGGCATATGCCCGCGGGAACCGACGAGCGAAGCCAGGCCGAGGCGCTGGCGCGGCGCTATCACGCCGAGTTTGTCGACCTGAAAAACTTCAAAATCCAGCACGACCTGCTGCGCACCGTGCCGGTAGAGCTGATGTTCCGCTACAACTTCGTGCCCATCGAGCAGCAAGCCGATGCGCTGGTGATCGCGGTCAGCGACCCCTCGCGGCTCATGGTGCTCGACGAGATCGCCGGGCTGCTGGGCCATCGCATCATTCCGCGCGTGGCCACGCTCTCGCAGATTACCGACCTGCTCAAGAAGACCGAGCAATCGCAGCGCGTGCTCGACGAAGCCAGCGAGGGCCTCACCTTCGACGTCCTCACCGGCGATGAGAACTCCGACGAGAACATCTCGATAGAGAAACTCACCAGCGAAGAGGACATCAGTCCCATCATTCGTCTTGTCGATACGACCATCTTCACCGCCCTCGAACGGCGCGCTTCCGATATTCATATCGAAACAAATGACGACAGCGTTGTCGTCAAGTACCGCATCGACGGCGTGCTGCAGGCGGCCATGGCGCCCATCGCGCGCGAACACCATTCGACCATTCTGAGCCGCATCAAGATCATGAGCGAGCTTGACATCGCCGAGCGCCGCGTGCCCCAGGACGGCCGCTTCCGCGTCCGCTACAAGGGCCGGCTGATCGACTTCCGCGTCTCCATCATGCCCACAGTCCACGGCGAGAATGCCGTGCTGCGCGTGCTCGACAAAGAGTCGATGAGCGAGAAGTTCCGCAATTTGACGCTTGACGTCGTCGGCTTCGCCGAAGAGGATCTGCGCCGCTTCCGCCGCTACATTCGCGAGCCCTACGGCATGGTGCTGGTCACGGGCCCCACCGGCTCGGGCAAGACGACCACGCTCTACGCCGCGCTCAACGAGATCAAGAGCGACGAGGACAAGATCATCACCATCGAAGACCCGGTCGAGTACCAGATTCGCGGCATCACGCAGATTCCGGTGAACGAGAAAAAAGGCCTCACGTTCGCGCGCGGCCTGCGCTCCATCCTCCGCCACGACCCCGACAAGATTCTGGTCGGCGAAATCCGCGACCAAGAGACGGCGCAGATCGCCATCAACTCCGCGCTCACCGGCCACCTTGTCTTCACCACCGTCCACGCCAACAACGTGGTCGACGTGCTCGGCCGCTTCCTCAACATGGGCGTCGAAGCCTACAACTTCGTCTCCGCGCTCAACTGCATCCTGGCCCAGCGGCTGGTGCGGACGATTTGCGAATACTGCGCGCAGACCGTTTATTACGACGACGAAA
>JBAUBR010000052.1:0-12692 GCA_049676965.1 Occallatibacter sp. | reverse complement strand
GATCGCGATCCGGCGCGCAGTCCGGACGATGCGGCGCCGAATGCGACGAGCGGGTCCGGGGGCGAGTCGAGCAGCGAATCGAGCTCCGATGTGCCCGGCATCGACAGCATGATTCCCAAGCCGGATGAAGATAGGAAGGCCAAGAAAGAGGCGCCGGAGTATCAGGAGACCGCGGCCGACGATATCAATGTGGGCAAGTATTATCTCGAGCGCAAGGATTGGAAGGCCGCGCTGTCGCGTTTCCAGTCGGCGATGGTGCTGGCGCCGGAGAATGCCGAGGTGTATTGGGGACTGGCGGAGAGCGAGCGCCACCTGGGCGACTTCGCCCGCGCCCGCGCCTCCTACCTCAAAGTGATGGAGTACGATCCCGACAGCCGCCACTACAAAGAGGCTGAGAAGGCGTTGAAGGAGCCGGAGATTGCCAATGCGCAACGCCCGGCGAAGGCGCCGGCGCAATAGAACTTCTGGCTCCAGTCCTTAGTTTCCCGCCTAAATCGCTTCAAGAACGGTGAAGGTCTGTGGTCTCCCACCCATTCGCCTCAAGAACGGCGAATGGATGGGGCACGGTGTGTCTGTGATTTATCGAGCCGGCGCTGTTTTTCAAAAGCCGGCCCAGGCGCGATAGGCATCGATGATGCGCTCGCCCCAAAGGACGTCGATAAGTCCGCCAATGCAGAGAAATGTGCCCAGGGGCAGCTTTTTGAGCGCCCAGGCCCCGGATTCCTTGCGTACCGATTTTGCACCGAGCAGGACGAGCGCGACCAGGGCGCCGAGCACCTCGCCTACGGCGAAGGAGAGCAACACGCCCGGCAGGCCGAGCCACGCGGCCAGCATGGCCATCAGCTTGGCGTCGCCCAGACCCATGCCTTCGCGGCGGCGAATGAGCCAATAGACGAAACGGATGAGGAGAATGAAGCCGGCTGCAACCAGGATGGCAAAGAGCGTCTTTTCCATGGCCCACAGGAAGCCTTCCTTGAAGAACCACATGAAGCTTTCGATTGCGCTGGTTGTGAGTTGGTAGAGAATGCCGAGTGCGATTCCGGGTATGGTGATCCAGTCGGGCAGCCAGAAGTGCTCGGCGTCGAGGACGGCCAGTGCGACCAGAAGCCATTCGAGAATGGCGTAGCCAATTGCGGCTGCCAGCGCGGAGTGGAAGTCGTAGGAGATCAGGCCGGGCCGGGAGATGGAGTTGAGGCAGTGCAGGCACTCATGGGCCCACAGGGCTCCGATGGCTAGTTCCACGAGCGGATAGCGCCAGCCGATCCATGCGCGGCAGGTGCGGCAGCGGCCGCGCAGGGCGAGCCAGCTCAGCAGAGGGATGTTTTCCCACCAGGTGAGTGTGCGGCCGCAGTTGGGGCAGTAGGAGCGCGGCTTGACGATGCTCATTTTGCGCGGCCAGCGGCTCACGCACACGTTGAGAAAGCTGCCGAAGGCGAGGCCGGCGAGCGCGGCGAAGGTTGTTGCGAGGACGCGAAGCATGCGGAAGGTTGAGTATACCGAGGGAACGAGGGACTAAGGGAACGAGGGAACGAGGGAACGAGGAACAGGAATCGGAATAAATGCCCGCTGAATTGCCGACACGCCGATGCGCTGCCTTTCACGGGTTTAGCCGCGAAGCCAGTCCTTCGCTTTCTGAATGACGACGTCGCGGCCCACGTCGGAGATGGCGTTGGTGAGGGGAATGCACTTGGGGCAGATTTCGACGCAGTTCTGCGCGAAGCCGCACTCCTGAATGCCGCCGTCGCCGGCCAGCGCGCGCAGGCGCTCTTCCTTGAGGACCTTGCCGGTGGGGTGGTTGTTGAAGAGCTTGACCTGGGCGATGGTGGCCGCGCCGACGAAGCCGGTGCCCTCGTTGAACTGCGGGCAGACCTCCATGCAGCAGCAGCAACTGATGCAGTTGGAGAGCGGGTAGCTCTCTTCCTGCTGCTGCGGAAAGACGCGCGGGCCGGGACCGAGCGCGTAGGTGCCGTCGACGGGGACCCAGGCCTGGACGGCTTTCAAGTTCTCGAAGAGGACGGAGCGATCGACCTGGAGGTCGCGGACGAGCGGGAACTTGGAGAGCGGCTCGACCTTGATGGGCTGGTCCAGATTCTCTACGAGCGCGGAGCAGGCCATGCGGGCGCGGCCGTTGATGAGCATGGCGCAGGAGCCGCAGATTTCTTCGAGGCAATTGGAGTCGTAGGCGATGGGGGTGGTCTCGCGGCCGTCCCTGGTTCGCGGGTTGGCGGCGATCTCCATCATGGCGGAGATGACGTTCATGCCGGGGCGCCATTCGAGCTCGAAGCTCTCCCAAGTGGCTTGAGCTTCAGGGCTGGGCTGGCGCTTGATTTCGAGGCTGACGGTTTTGGTGGGCATGGTTCCTTTCGTCTGCTTTCCCTCCGGGGCTGAAGCCCCTCCCTATTTATTTTCGGCCTTGATGTACGGGCTGAAGCCCGTACCCTTCGATCTCCGGGGCTAAAGCGCCATTTATTTGGCCTCTTGCGGCCCGACTAAAGTCGTGCCCTTTCAAAACCCCTTCAATCTTTCCGGCAGTTGTCCGGGCTGAAGCCCGGACCTACCAGTCGTGCCCTTTCAAAACTCCGATGCGTCCGTCGCCATTTTCCTGGCGTCAATAGCGGCGCGGGCGCGGCTTGATGAACTGCGTATCGACTGCTTCGTATTCGAACCTGGGGCCGGCGATATCGCCGGTAAAACTGGCCTTTGTCGTCTTTAGAAACTTCTCGTCGTTGCGCTCGGGGAAATCCGGCTTGTAGTGCGCGCCGCGCGATTCGTCGCGCTGGATCGCTCCCTGGGTGACGGTTCGCGAGAGCTCGAGCATGTTGTAGAGCTGGCGGGCGAAGGCGAAGCTGGTGTTGGCCCACTGGCTCTTGTCGCTCAGGTTCACGCGCTTGTAGCGGTCGAGCAGTTCCACGATCTTCCGATCGGCTTCCTTCAGGCCCTTGTTGTAGCGGATCACGGTGGCGTGCTCGGTCATCGTGTTGCCCAGCTCGCGCCACAGCTTGAAGGGATTCTCGGTGCCTTCGTTCTTGAGCAGCTCGGAGTTGATCTCCGCCTGGCGCGCGAGTTCGGCAGCGGCGCCGCCATCGCCTTCGGCGGCGGGCAGGCTCTTCGCGTATTTGAGCGCATTGGGTCCGGAGATAAATCCGCCATGGATGCAACTGACCAGCGAATTCGCGCCCAGGCGGTTGGCGCCGTGGTATTGGTACTCGCACTCGCCGGCGGCGAAGATGCCGGGGACGTTGGTCATCTGGTTGAAGTCCACCCACACGCCGCCCATGGTGTAGTGCATGCCGGGAAAGATCTTCATGGGCACTTCGCGCGGGTCGTCGCCGACAAATTTTTCGTAGATCTCCAGAATGCCCTCGAGCTTGCGGTTCAGCGTTTCACGATCGATGTGGGTCAGGTCGAGGTAGACCATGGGCTGGCCGTCGATGCCGAGGCCGAGCTCATAGACCACTTTGTGAATGGCGCGCGTGGCCACATCGCGCGGGACGAGATTGCCGTATTTGGGATACCACTCTTCGAGGAAGTAAAAACGCTCGGACTCGGGGACTTCTTTGCCGTGGCGCTGGTCGCCGGGCTTGCGCGGCACCCACACGCGGCCGCCCTCGCCGCGCGCCGACTCCGACATGAGGCGCAGCTTGTCTTCGCCGGGGATGGACGTGGGGTGAACCTGGATGAATTCGCCGTTGGCGTAGTAAACGCCCTGCTGGAAGACGGCCGACTGCGCGGAGCCGGTGCAGACTACGGAGTTGGTGCTCTTGCCGAAGATGGCGCCGATGCCGCCTGTTGCCAGAATGATGGCGTCGGCCGCGAAAGAGCGGAGCTCCATGGTGCGCAGGTTCATGGCGGCGATGCCGCGGGCTGCGCCTTTGGAGTCGATGATGGCGGAGAGAAACTCCCAGCCCTCGTACTTGCGGACCTTGCCTTCGGACTCGTGGCGGCGAACCTGCTCGTCGAGCGCGTAGAGAAGCTGCTGGCCGGTGGTGGCGCCGGCGAAGGCGGTGCGGTGGTAGAGCGTGCCGCCGAAGCGGCGAAAGTCGAGCAGGCCTTCGGGTGTGCGGTTGAAGGGGACGCCCATGCGGTCGAGCAGATCGATAATCGCCGGCGCGGCCTCGCACATGGCTTTGACGGGCGTCTGGTTGGCGAGAAAGTCGCCGCCGTAGATGGTGTCGTCGAAGTGCTGGTCGGTGGTGTCGCCTTCACCTTTGAGGTTTTTGGCGGCGTTGATGCCGCCCTGCGCGCAGACCGAGTGGGAGCGCTTGACCGGGACGATGGAAAAAAGATCGACTGTGCCGCCGGCTTCGGCGATCTTGATGACCGCGGCAAGTCCCGCCAGCCCTCCTCCAACCACGATGATTCTCGGTGCTGCCATTGAGTCTTTCTTTCCTTTCGCCCCGAGCGGCCCAGCGACTTGAAGGCCGCAGATGTTCTTGGCGAAGTATGCATTCTCCCGGGGCTAAAGCCCCGCTTCATATTCCGTCTTGATGTACGGGCTAAAGCCCGTACCCTTCTGCACGGGGCTAAAGCCCCAATTCATAATGTTGCGTCCGCGGCAGTCAGGGCTAAAGCCCTGACCTACCAGTCGTGCCCTGATACAAAGCCGCAGTCGTGCTCTGAAACAGAGCCGATGCGAGCGCGGAGCTCGTGGGCGCGACAACGATTGAGGCAGCCGGCGCCACATCCTCCGGCGCGTTTTGATACTTGGGGCCGACGAAGGCCCAGATGCTGGCCAGGCCCATCACGGCGAGAGCTACGCCGATCACGGCGCAGACGTAGGCAAATCTGCGGCGTGCGGTTTCGCCGGGCGTGATGCCCCACTTGGCGGCGAACAGCCAGATGCCGTAAGCAAAGTGCCAGCAGATGGCGACCATGGCGATGACGTAGACGGCGACCATCCAGGGATTGGAGAGCTCATGCTGCACCTTGGCGAAGGCCGCGCCCGGATGCTCGGGCAGATTGACCCCCATGAAGCGCTGGCGCAACACGTGCTGGATGATGTAGACGAAGGCGACCAGGCCGGTCCAGCGCTGGGCGACGTACATCCAGTTGCCGGCCCAGGGGTAATAGACGACGTTGGCTTTGCCGCGCAGCCAGATGTAGACACCGTAGATGCCGTGATAGATGAGCGGAATGAAGATGAAGGTCCACTCGAGCACGCGAACGAGCGGCAATGAGTTGAGGAACTTGACCTGCGCGGCGTAGGCGGCGGGGCCTTTGAGCGCCTCAAAGTTGGAGACGATGTGCTCAACGAGAAACGCGCCGACGGGGACGATGCCCGAAAGCGAATGCAGCTTGCGCCAGAGGAAGGAGTAGCCCTGGCCCGCGCGCAGGGGCCGCACGCCGCGGCTTACATCGGGCGCGGCAGGTTGTTCGGCGGTGGCCATCGGGCGTGGAGGCTCCTGGGGGTCTGATTGAGGCTGTGTCAGATTAAGGTACGAAAAATCTGTGACTTGTCTCACAAATATTATTGGAGTCGCGTGCCGGGTGCGTCAAGGTGCAGCGCCGCGCGCCTCGAGGTCGATTTCCGGAATGTGGAACGGCCCGGAAAGCGCACGCCGAATGCCTGAAGACTGAACACCGGCAAGCGGCGCCAGGTGATGACTCGCTTTAAGCATCACGGTCGATTTTCGTGTATCTAAAAGAATTAGGATGCGGTATTCTGCTTGCACGATTGCGCCAAAATAGGGCTGCTTCGACGCCGAGACGGGACCTGATTCCATGGGCGCCAGGATCGTTCACTTCGGTTCGGATACCTGTCACCGGGTCCCGGTTCTCAAGAGCGCCGGCTACTCGATCGACGACTGCCGATCCGTGGCGCAGCTTCACTCCGCATTGCAAATGAGTGCCGAAGCCGCGGCGGTGGTGATGACGGAGCCCGACGGAACTGCGCCCGAGCGCGCCATTTCGATTACGCGATCGAGCTCGACCGCGCCGCTGATCCTGTTTCCAAGCCGGGGATTGGAATATAAAGAATCGGATTTCGACCTGGTGGTGCCGGTTCTCACTCCGCCCGAGCAGTGGCTCAACGACATCGCCGCGCTGATCCAGCGCAGCCTGGCCATCCGCGCCCAGTCTCAGTACGTTGTCGATCAGTCGGGATTGCTGCGTCGCGAATCGTAGGCCGCGCGGAAGAAGTCGCAGCTCGAGCGCGAGCGGTCCAGGCGCGAATGCGCGCGGAATGCGGAGTTCCTGGCGCCGCTACCTCAGGGGCTAGAGCGGCTGCGGAAAAACCTGAGATCTAGGGAAGAACTTCGAAGAGCATGCTTCAGGGGCTAAAGCCCTTCGTTCATTGTGCTGCATTTTCGGCAGTCAGGGCTGAAGCCCTGACCTACCAGTCATGCCCTGATACAAAACCTCCGTCCTGACGAGTTTTTCCGCAGCCTGTAAAGCCGCTCTTCATTTCAGGGACATCGATGTACGGGCTGAAGCCCGTACCCTTCAACATGACCCACTACCGGCGAGTGCGCAAGAATGCCTTCGGCATGATTCCTATGGACAATGCAAAGGAAGCGTGATAGCTTCTTTGCAACGTGCAAAGGAGCGAGACGGTGGGAGAGAAGAAGCCGGAAGTGCTGCAGGGGACGCTGGACCTGATGGTGCTGAAGACGCTCCATGCGCTGGGCCCGCTGCATGGATTCGGGATCGCACGGCGCATCGAGCAGTTGAGCGAGGATGTGCTGCAACTGAACGAAGGCACGGTGTATACATCGCTTCTCCGCCTGCAGCAGCAGGGCTGGATCAAGTCGTCGTGGGGCGCTTCGGAAAACAATCGCAAGGCCCGGTTCTACTCGATCACCAGGCAGGGGCTGAAGCAACTGGAGCACGAGACGGAAAACTGGGAGCGGTTTGCGGGAATTGTGGGGCGGGTGCTACGCCTGGAAAGGCAGGGCTGAGCGGCGATGCAAACGATTCGGATCTTCCTTTCCCGCATTGGAGCGTTTTTCACCGAGAAACGCGCCAACCGCGAATTCGACGCCGAGTTGCAGGAGCACATCCGCCTGCTCGCTGAACGATTTGAGCACAGAGGCATGTCGCCGTGGGAGGCCGCCGACGCGGCGCGGCGGCAATTCGGCAACGCCGCACTTGTGCAGCAACGGCAGCGCGAGTCGCGCACGTTTCTGTCGCCGGCGGAACTGTGGCGCGATGCGTGTTTCGGCGTGCGCATGCTGCGCAAGCATCTCGGCTCGACGGCGGCGGTGGTCGTCGCGCTGGCGTTGGGCATCGGCATGAACACCTGCGTCTTCACCTTCGTGAATACGCTGCTGCTTCGCCCTCCGTCCGCGGTCAATTCGCCCGGCGAGCTGCGCGAGATCTGGGGGCACTCGCGAATTGCAACCGGCCTCGGCAGTTACCTGCCTCTCACTTATCCCGACTACACCTACTTCCGCGATCACTCGAAGTCCTTTTCCGGCATCCTGGCCTACGATGGCGACACGCAGGCCATTATCTGGAACCGCTCGGGCGCCGGAGAAGTCGTTCGCGGCGAGTACGTCTCCTGCAACTTCTTCTCCGTCGCCGGTGTCGGTGCGGCTATCGGTCGCGTGCTCTCCCCGACCGACGATCAGCCTTCGAACCCGCAACCGCTGGTCGTTCTCGGGAACTCATTCTGGAAACGACGCCTGGGCGCTGACCCGGGTGTCCTGGGCAAGACGATGATGCTGAATGGCATCAACTACAGTGTCATCGGCGTCGCGCCTCCAGGATTTACGGGTTTCATCGTCGGCGTCACGCCGGACTTCTGGTCGCCGGTCGCCATGATCGGGCAGACGATTCGCGAACCGGACCGCCTGACCAGCCGCAATAACTCCTGGCTTCTAGCCGTTGGCCGGCTTGCGCCGGGCGCGAACACGAAGAGCGCACAGGCCGAAACGAGCGTGCTTGCCCGCGAGATCGAACTGGCTCATCCCGACACCAACAAAGACCTGGATGCGGCGCTCTTCACGCTCGCGCCCGTTCCCGGCCCCTTTCGCGGATATGTCACCGCATTCACGGGCTTGCTGATGGCGGTTTTCGCCCTTGTGCTGGTCATCGCCTGCACCAACGCCGCCGGCTTGCTTCTGGTCAAGGCCGCGGGAAGAGCCCGGGAACTGGCGATACGATCCGCGCTCGGGGCGACCCGCTCGCGGCTGGTTCGCCAGATGGTGGTCGAAAGCGTGCTCTTATCCCTGATCGCCGCGTGTGCGGCGATCGCCGTTGCCGGCTGGACCTCTCGCATGCTGTTGAATCTGGTCCCCCCGAGCCTGCCGATTTCAGTCCAATTGCCTCTCGACTGGCGCGTGCTTGTCTTCACGTTTGTCATCGCGCTTATGACCGGAATCCTGTTTGGCGCAGTGCCGGCGCTGCGCGGGACCCGCGTCGATCCCGTCCGCGAGCTCAAGGAGGGCGCGCAGTCCGGCGGGTATCGAAGGTCGCGCTTTCGCAGCGTGCTCATGATCGGCCAGGTCGCAGTATGCGCAATCCTGCTTTTCAGCGCGACGCTCTGCGTGCGCAGCCTGCTCAACGCCAACTCCATCGACCCCGGCTTCGATACGCGCAACGTCGCCATCGCCACGCTCGATCCCGGCAGTCTCGGCTACCCGGAAGAAAAGGCCGCGAGCTTTTATCGCAATCTGACGGCCCGTGTTCGTGCTTTGCCGGGCGTGGATTCCGTCAGCTATACGAACCATCTTCCGCTCAATGCCGCCCTGGAGACGACGGGCGTGCTCAAGGAGGGCGGAGCGGACACGAAACAGACGGAGCTGGGTGTCGATGTTTTCCGCGTCGCGCCTGGCTACTTCAAGACGATGGGCGTTGCCCTGCTCAGCGGCCGCGAGTTTACGCAGAGCGAGTTCGATCGCAAGGCCAACGCGATCGTTGTGAACGACACGCTCGCTCAAGAGCTGTGGCCGGGCCAGAATCCACTGGGCAAGTCGATCGTTCTCGCTAGGGACAAAACACAGTGCGAGATCATCGGCGTCGTGAAGACCGGCAAATACCGCACCCTCGGCGAAACCCCCCTGCCCGCTTTCTATCGCGTCATCTTGCCGCCGCGCCGGGTCCTTCTCGTGCATACTGCGGCGAATCCCGCGCCCATGCTCGACGCCCTCAGGCGCGAAGTGCAGATCGTCGATCCCAACATGGCTGCGACCGAGGTGCAGACGATCGGCCAGTTCATGGAATTTCCCATGTTCCCCGCGCGCGTTGCCGGCCTGCTTCTGGGCTTCTCCGGAATTCTGGCGCTGGTGCTGACCTGGATCGGACTGTTCGGAGTGATCTCTTTTGCCGTGTCGCAGCGCACGCGAGAGATCGGGGTGCGGATGGCGATGGGCGCGCGGCGATCGGACGTGCTCAGGCTGGTGATGCGGCAAGGACTTCTGGTCGCCGGTATCGGGCTGGTCATCGGCATGGGCTGCGCCTTCGCGGCGGCGCGGCTGCTGTCATCGCTGCTCTACGGAATCCGACCGGACGATCCGGCGACGATCGCCGCGGTCGCGGTGGGGCTGACGGCGGTGACGATGCTGGCGTGCTACATCCCGGCGCGGGGGGCGATGCGTGTGGACCCGACGACGGCTCTGAGATATGAGTAATCTCCGGCGCTTGATCGGCGCGGAATGCGCCGAACTTGAGGCCGGCGTGCAGCCCTCGTTTGGTCTCGATCTATCTTGGGCCAAACGGTGTTGCGCTGCACTGCTTCATTCGTAGCGCAGTGCCACCATGGGATCCACTTTGGTTGCGCGGTGCGCGGGAATGAAAATGGCAAGCAGCGCGACGGCGAGCAGCAGCAACGCTGCTCCACCCAGCGCCAACGGATCTGCCGGCCGCACTTGAAACAGCATGCCGCCGATGAGGCGCGTAAGCAGCAACGATGCCAGAATCCCGATTCCCAGGCCGCCGACGATGGTGCCCATTCCTCGCCCCATCATCAAGCTCAGAACCTGGCCCCGGTCGGCGCCGAGCGCCATGCGCAGGCCGATCTCCTGCTGGCCCTGGGCGACGACGTACGAAGTAACGCCGTAGATTCCCACCGAGGCCAGCAGCAAGGCTAAGCCGGCAAAAACGGCTAACAAGATCAGCGCCAGGCGGCGGCGCGCAACCGACTCGCCCATCACTTCCGTCATGGTACGCACGCGATAGACCGGCAGGTCGGGGTCGATGGAGTTGACTTCGCGCTGGATGGTCGGAGCCAGGCTCATCGGATTTCCCGAGGCGAGAACGGTCAGCGTCATGGCGCTCACCGCCACCTGGTCCTCGGGAAAATAAGTCTCGATGCGCGAGCGGGCTTCGAGCGTTCGATTGCGCACATGACGCACGACGCCTACAACCGTGATCCACTGCACGTTGGAAGTGCCGCCGCCGAAATGGATGCGCTTCCCAACGGGATCCTGGTTCGGCCAGTAAAGCTGGGCGAGCGATTCGTCCACGATCGCGACTTTTGGAGCCGTATCCGAATCCCGGCTGTCAAAATAGCGGCCGCGGATTAGCGAGATGCCCATCGCTTTGAAGTAGCCGGGGGTGACAAAGCGCCCATCTGCTTCGGGTGTGGTGTCTTCCTTGGGTACCGACTGTGAATCGACGGTGATTGTCCCCGAGCTGTTTTGTCCAGCCAGTGGGATCAACGAGGTAGCTCCTGCGTATCGAACGCCAGGTAACTGCTGTACGCGATTCAGCAGCGTATCGTAGAACCCGCGCACTTGCTCCGGCTTGCTGTATTCCGCGTCGGGAAGAGCGACGCGCATGGTGAGAACGTTTTCCGGGCGGAAGCCGGGATCGACCTTGAGGATCTGCGCGAAGCTGCGCATGAGGAGACC
This sequence comes from Occallatibacter sp., assembly GCA_049676965.1. Lineage (GTDB taxonomy): Bacteria > Acidobacteriota > Terriglobia > Terriglobales > Acidobacteriaceae > Telmatobacter. Next base: position 1,902 of record JBAUBR010000052.1, on the reverse strand, counting down.
CGCGCCGGCCAAAAGGATGAGCGAGAGCGCCGTTTCTCCCATGACCAGCGCGCGGCGCAAGCGCTTCGATTGGCTGCCTTCGGTGCTGTGGGCGGATTTCAGCGTGGCCCAGTTGCGCCGGCGCCCGGACTGCAGTGCCGGAGCGAGGCCGAAGAGGATTCCGGTGGCCAGTGTGACGGCCAGCATGACGGCGAGCGCGCGGCTGTCGACGGTGGTGCCGACCGTGCGGGGCAGCGATGTGGCCGCTATGGCGACCAAACCGCGGATCGCCCATGGCGTGAGCGCCAGGCCCGCCAGGCCGCCGATGAGCGCGAGAAGCACGCTCTCAGTAAGGAGCTGCCGGGCGATGCGCCAGCCGCTGGCGCCCAGCGCCATACGTACGCCCATCTCCTGCTGGCGCTCGGAGGCGCGCACCAGCAGCAGGTTGGCGACGTTGGCGCAGGCGATGAGCAGCACCAGGCCTACCGCCGCCATCAGCACCCACAGCGAAGCCTTCACATCGCCCACGGTCTCTTCCAGAAGCGGATGCAGGATGATTCCGAAGCCGTATTTCGCGTAGGGGTAGGAGGCGTGCTGCTCCATCATGGTCTTTCCCACGCGATCCATGTCGGACTGCACCTGGGCAAGGGAAAGCCCGGGCTTGATGCGGCCCAGCACTTCCAGGCCGTGGCTGCCGCGGTTGTTCTCGCTCAGATCGCCGGGTGAGAAGGCGAGTGGACCCCAGATTTCACTCTGATCGGGATAGGCGAATCCGTTGGGCATTACGCCGACAATCGTCATGGGCACGCCGTCGATACGCAGTGTCGTGCCGATTACGCCCGGATTCGCACCGTAAGTGCGCTGCCACAGGCCATAGCTGAGAATGACCTCTTTTTCGCGGCCGGGCTGGGCCTCTTCGGCCAGAAAGTTCCGGCCGATCATGGGCTGCGCACCCAGCATGGGGAAGAGATTGGGAGAGATTGCAGAACCGACAACACGCTGGGGGCTGCCTTTTACGCCGAGATTGAAGGAGCCGGTGTTGATCGCGGCAAGATCCGAGAAGCTGTGATTGAGCGTGAGAAGGTCACGGAACTCCGGCGCCGAGACCCAGTTCTGATCGTTGGGCTGGCCGATTCCGGTGAAGCGCGTCCACACTTTGATGAGCTGCTCGGGATGGTTGTAAGGCAAGGGGCGCAGGAGCACTGTGTCGAGCACGCTGAAGATGGCCGCGTTGGCTCCTATACCCAGGGCCAGGGTGAGCACGACGACGATCGTGAAGCCGGGCCTCTTGATCATCTGGCGCAATGCGAATCGCAGATCCTGAAACAGCACCTTCATGATTGACCTCCGAGTGGGACCGCTACGCCGGCCCGGGTTAGGCGCTTGATTGGGGAGGGCTATCTTCGAACGGGGAAAACTCCACTGAAAGCAAATGCAACTCACCGGCCAAAGCGGCGACGGCGTAGGCACATGAAAACAAAGCGCCTGTGCTTGGCTCGGTGCGGTTGAGTCTGTCCGGTTATAGCCATGAGCGCCCGAAAACGGACAGGCGCTCCGCGCCTTGATCCTTTGGAGGAGAGCTGTGGAACCATCAGGCAAGCATAGGCAGCAACGCCTCGATTGCGCGGCCGCGATGGCTGAGCGAGAGCTTGGTTTCGAGGCTGATTTCGGCCATGGTGAGGCCGAGTTCGGGAAGCAAGAACAGCGCATCGTAGCCGAAGCCGCCGGTGCCGCGCGGGGCATCGAGAATAGCGCCTTCGACCGCGCCTTCGGCGGTGTGCAGGGGCTCGCCGTCGCGCGCCACGACGAGAACGCAGCGATAGCGCGCGCTGCGCTGCGTGGAAGGAACTTTGGCGAGGCGCTGCAGCAGCACCATGTTGTTCCACACGTCGGTGTTGTCGCCGGCGCCGGGCAGGTCGACGA
>JBAUBR010000051.1:0-2504 GCA_049676965.1 Occallatibacter sp. | reverse complement strand
CACCAGCAGCATCAGCAGGATGGATGCGCCGAACAACACCGGCAGCATCTCGCCGATCATCCCGAACAGCCCGCGCTCGAAGTGTGCCGGATCGCGCAGGTTCAGGTCCCAGTGGCTGTCGCGATCGCCATGCTGCGCCAGCACAAAGCTGTGCGCCAGCGCATGCAGTTCCGCCGCCGCGGCCGAGTCGCTTACGCCGGGTCGCAGGCGCACGGCAACGCCTCCCAGGCCGTAATGCGCCAGCGGATCGGGTCCGGAATCGGCGCTGAGATCGCGCAAACTCGAGAGCGGAACCCACGCCGCCTCGGCAATTCCCCCGAAGATGCCCGCAAAATCCTTCGGCCCCACGCCGATCACCGTGAATGCATGTTGATTGATCGAGATCGTGCGGCCCACCACGCCTGGGTCGGCGGCAAAGCGGTCGCGCCAGTACGCATCGGAGAGAACAACTTCATCGTGCGAGCCAAACGCGCGATCGTCCGCATCCGGAGCGAAGAATCGCCCTATCTGCGGCTGCACGCCCAGGAACCGGAAATAGTTCGCCGTGACCGTGCCCGCCATCACCGCCTGCGCCTGCGCGCCGGGCGCGCTCACGTTCAGCGTGCCGAGGTTGAAGGCCGCCCCATCGGAAAACGAGCGGCCCTGTGTGCGGACAAACTGGTACGAATCGTATTGCAGCGAATAGCCCTCGTTGCCCAGCACGGTCGCATCGATGAAGCGGATGGAGGACTGATTGGCCACCTGCGGCCACGGGTTATAGAGAACCGCGTTGGTCCAAGTGGCCACCGTGGTCAGCGCGCCAATGCCCAGCGCCAGCGTCAGCACCGCGGTCACCGTGAATCCCGGCGCCTTGCGCAACTGCCGCAACGCAAATCGCAAATCCGTCAAACGCATCGATCGTCCTCCTAAGCTTTTCCCTGTTCCCTCAGTCCCTTAGTCCCTCAGTCCCTTAGTCCCTTAGTCCCTCAGAACCTCAGAACCTCAGAACCTGTTCAGAATTAGGCTTTTTGAAGGGTACGGGCTTCAGCCCGTACATTAGGAGCCGATTTTGGTCTCCGGCTTTAGCCGCTGAGGGAATGCAAACTCCTGAAAAATCTTCCCGCAGGGGCTGAAGCCCGATCATTTGCAGGCTCTGATGTACGGGCTAAAGCCCGTACCCTTCACACAAAATGAAGTTCTTGGACAGCTTCTTAGTCCCTAGTCCCTAGCCCCTAGCCCATCAGTCCCTTAGTCCCTCGTTCATTCCTGCCTTAGCGCCTGCATCGGCTCAATCGCCGCCGCGCGCCATGCGGGAACCACCGAAGCCGCAATCGCCAGCAGGAAAATCGAAATCGCCGCAAGCACAATCACCGTCGGATCGAGCGGATCGACCTGAAAGAGCAACGTGCGCATCAGCCGCGTGGCGAAGATTGCCGCAACCCCGCCAATGCCGCAGCCGATGAGACCGAGCTTTGCCCCGGAAATCAAAATCAGCCGCATCACGCCCCCGCGCTCCGAACCCAGCGCCAGGCGAATCGCCATCTCCTGAGTGCGCAATGCGGCGGAAAATGCGATCACGCCGTAAATGCCGAGCAGCGCCAGCAGCACCGCCGCTCCGGCAAAGCTCGAAATGAGCGCGGTGTTGAACCGCCGCGGCGCCTCGCCTTCTGAGACGACGCGATCCATCGATTCGACCTGCGTGAGCGGAAGCTGCGGATCGATGGAGCGAACCACTGAGAGCAGCGCCTGGGCCATCTGCTCGGGAGCGAGAGCGGTGCGCAGAACAATCGTCCCGCCGCTGGCATTGATCATGTCGGGCGGCGCGAACCCGGCCATCGAAGTTTTGAGCTGGCCGGCGGGCTGGTAAAACTGCGCCATCGTGTCCTGGTCGGGCGCGGTCTGCTTGATGTCGCCAATCTCGCCAACCACGGTCATCCACGGCGTGGGCGACCCCTCGACCCCGATGCGAATGCGCTTGCCGATGGGGTCCTGCCCCGGCCAGAAATGTTGCGCCAGCGAGCGGTTCACGATGGCCACCAGCGGCGAACTTTCGCGGTCGGATTCGGTAAAGGTGCGGCCGCGAAGGAGGGGAATGCCGGCGGCGCTGAAGTAATCGCCCATCACTTGCGAAGGCCAGCCCAGGTTCAAATCGCCGGGCTTGGCAGGAACGTAGCCGTCGGCGACAAAGCCGCTGAGAGCCAGGTTGTTGGACGCGGGCAGAAGCGAAGTGACGCCGGCGGCCTGCACGCCGGGCAACTGGCGAAGCTTGAGCAACAGTTCGGAATTGAAGGAGTCGACGGCGGCCTGCGTTGAGTATTGCTTCGCCGGCAGCCCGTACGACGCGGTGAGCATGTGATCGGTGCGGAAGCCGACATTCACTTCGCGCAATTTCTCGAAACTGCGCAGCAGCAGGCCTGCTCCAGTGAGCAGCACCAGCGCCACGGCCAATTCGGCGATCACCAGGGCGGAGCGCAAGCGCGCGTGCCCGCCGCCCGCGGTGCCCGTGCGTCCGCCCTCTTTCAGGG
>JBAUBR010000050.1:0-6306 GCA_049676965.1 Occallatibacter sp. | reverse complement strand
CGACTCAGCTCCTTGCTGCTCAATCCTGTTCGCCCCAATCTGCCCCCTCATTCAAACCCAGAGGCAATCTAAAAGGGGGCATTTCTATCGAGCGTCCAAGGGGACATTTCTAATGAGCGTCAACAGGCGAACGGCGAGCGGCAGCCGATCGAAGGGAACTGAAGGAAACGATGCGGGAGAAGTGAGATCGACCACATTATTTTTCATACTCGAATTCCATGATCGATCCACTCAATGCGGCTGGGAAAAATCGGACCACGGTACGTCCGTCCTCAGACGCGATGAATCAAATTAGTCGATGAGAAGATAAAGGACCGCGCATGGCAACTATAACTACACAGGGCTTCCCGATTCCCGACCCGACACAGGTAGATCCGTCCTCTCCGGCAGCCATTCGCGGCTTGAAGCACCTGCCGCGCGGCTCCAGGCGGGCCCACCGGATTCTCAGCCACGCCATCGAGTACCTCGCCAACGAGTTCCTTATGGACGCCACTCCGCCCGGTCCGCGTAACAGCCGCCTGCAGGCAGTGCAGCTGCTGATGGCGCTTGATCGCCGCGTGTGCTCCGAATCCGCAGAGGTTCCTGGGCCTGCTGGGCGCTGGTTGCGGTTCCTGCGTCCCTATCGCAACCCCGCAGCGATGAGCGGCCGCTGACCGCTCCGGATTCGCAAGGGTGGTAATCTGAGCCCGTGAATCTCTGCTTTGGCTTACAGCACCTTCGCCTGCCGCAGCGGAATCTTGGGGTCCTCCTCACACTCCTTGCCTTCGTTCCTCACCCCATTCTCGGCGTTCCGCCGCCAGCCAATTCCGATACCAATCCCACCATCGTTTTTTCTCAGTTCGCTCCCGGAGAGCCGATTCGGATGGTGGCCTACGGCGATTCGCGGTTCACCGATCCCACGGTGACCTCGGGAACCAATCCCCGCGTCCGCAAATGGCTCGCCGGGCGAATCGCGGAGGAACATCCGCAGGTGGTGCTGCTCACCGGAGACACGCCCTTTCGCGGCGCGAAAGAAAGCGATTGGCAGGAATTTCAGAAGGAGACGGCGCCGTGGCGTGACCTGCATATCCTGGAGCTGCCGGCCACGGGCAACCATGAGGTCTACGGCGGATACAACGAGGGAATCGCGAACTTTCTCGCCAACTTCCCCGCCATCGAGGGCCATCGCTACTATTCGGCGCTGCTGGGCAGCGTGGAAGTGATTTCGCTCGACTGCACGGAACCGGGCGCGGCATCCCAGCCGCAGGCGCTCTGGTTTGCCGCGCAACTGGATCACTTGCCCCAGCAGGTGCAGTTTCTGCTCATTCTTTACCACATACCTTGGGTGGCCGACCCGCAGACGCGGCTCCTGCTCAACGATCCCTCCCCCAATGCGCTGGTGTTGCGCGACACTCTCGAAGCACGACTGGGCCGCATCCGCGCCAAAGTCGTAGTCTTCAACGGCCATCTGCACAACTACGAGCGCTTTATTCGCAACGGCGCGGAGTACGTGGTCACCGGCGGCGGCGGAGCGGAGCCTTATCCGCTGCTCATCCGCGGCCGCTCCGACCTTTATCGCGACACCGCTTTCCCGGTCTATCACTACCTCACCGTAGAAATCGGCGGCGGCAAATTGCACGCGGTGATGTGGAAGATCAAAGATCCGGATGCGCAGGATTTTACGGTCGAGGCGAAGGATGAGTTCACGATCATAGCCCTGCCGCCGGCCCCGAACGGTGCGGCAAAACCGGCAGCGCCGCCGGCGCATTGATGCGACCCAATGTTTACTGCGCGCCGATCAGAACCGCAAACAGCAGCAGCCACGCCAGCCCCATGGCGTGCCAGTACCAGGCCGTGGTGTCGACGGCCACCTGGCGGTACTCAACGCGCTTGAACCAGCCCAGGGCGCAGAGGCAAACCAGCAGGCCGGCGACGCCCAGCAGCAGGTGGGCGGCGTGCAGGCCGGTGATGATGTAGAAGAAATAGCTTGCCGGCGTCGAATAGTGATTGAAGGCGAATCCCTGCGCCGTCAGTTGTTTCCACGCGATCACCTGGCCGGTCAAGAACATCCCGCCGAGAACGAGCGTGGCTCCCAGCCAGGGCAGTGCGCGGCGCAGCGCGGGCTTGCCCAGCCCCAGCCATTCCTCCAGGACATCGAGCTCGCGGAAGATGTTGCGCCGCGCCCACTCCATGGTGAGGCTGCTCAGCAACAGCACCGCCGTATTGAGAAACAGGATGGGCGGCAGCATGATCGGATGCCAGTCGCCAACCTGCTCGTGGCTGATGGGGTTGAGGTGCATCCCCGATTGCCGCGCGTAAAAGATCACCACCAGCACGGCAAAAAACATCATGTCGGCGGAGAGAGCCAGGAAGACAAAGAAGCGGACCTTGTTCAGCAGCTCGCGCGGCCCGCGCCGTTCATTCTTCCAGTCGTCGTCGCCACCGCCGCCACCGCCGCCTGTGGGCCGTCGCGTGACGGGCGGTTTGCCACCTATTCCGGGTTCTTTCCGTTCCGTTTCTGCCGGAGTGTGCGTAAAGGTGGAGGGCATTGAGGACCTGCGTGAACGAAATTATACCCGCTCTTCGGTTGGACGCATCAGGATTCGAAGAGGATGGATTTGTTTGCCGGAATCCAAGGCCTCATCGAATCCAAGGATTCATTTTGAAGGATTTTGATCCGGGTTTGGCGTTCCAGCCTTCACAATTTCCACAAATAGTTTGTGAACGCGTCGATCGCTGGAGAGTTCGGGATGAAAAGTTGCAGCCAGTACATTACCTTGGTGTACGAGTACCGGAAATCCGTCGCGCAGCGCCAGCACCTCAACCCCCTCGCCGGTGGAAACGATACGCGGCGCGCGAATGAAGACCATCTCCATCGGCCCGCCGGCGAGCTGTGTGGGCAGAGTCAGAATCGCCGAGTCGATCTGCCGGCCGTAAGCGTTGCGCTCCACTGCCGCATCCAGCACGCCCAGGCTGCGCTGCGGCGGGTTGCGGACGTCTTTTGCCAGCAGAATCGCGCCCGCACAGGTGCCGAACACCGGTTTCTCCCGCACGAAGTCCGCAAGCGCCTCAAACAGGCCGTGCCGGTCGAGGAACCGCAGCATGGTCGTCGATTCGCCGCCGGGAAGAATCAGCCCGTCCAACCCTTCCAGGTCGACCAGCTTGCGCACGTCGACCGGCTCCGCTCCGGCTTCAGTCAGTGCAGCGGCGTGGGCTGCGTAGTCGCCTTGAATTCCCAATACGCCAATGCTAGGACGGGGTTCGCTCAAGGCTTACTCCGGGGAGCAACAAAGGGATCGAGGACTCTAACGTCGAACATCGAAAAATGTTTCAGATTGCGGGTTACCACGATCAATCCGTGAACTCGGGCCGTGGCCGCAATCATTGCGTCTTCAGTAAGGTCGCGCGACTTGCCATGAATGAGCCGCGCCCATTCCCGGAAGACCTTGGCGTCCAGCGGAAGCACAGAGAACGAAGAGAGGACCCGGTCAATGAAGCGTTCGATCTCTGCGGATTTTGCGTGGTCGTGGCTTCGGGTCCGCTCGGCGCCCGCTTGCATCTCGCCAATAACCACAGCGGGAATCGCGAGATCCTCTTCCCCGACGGAGCGAATCCACGCAAGAACCGCTCCATGCGGCTTCGCCTTGCGCAATTCAGAGACAACATTCGTGTCGAGGAGATACATTGAGCCTATTCAAACTCGCGGGGCGGGCGGATACGGAATGTTCCTCGAGGAGGAATATCGAGGTCATGTGGACCGTTCGGGTCGAGCAGAATCTCCTTGAGTGTAGGTTTTGCCCTGGCCTTCAGTCGCTTCCATTCCTCGATCGGTACGACCACGGCCGTCTCGACACCGCGCCTCGAAACGATCTGTGGACCGTCCCTCAAAGTTGCGTCAAGAAGTTCGCTGAAGCGCGCCTTGGCGTCGTAGACCTGCCAGACCATCTTCCATTCCCTCTGAATATAGTCATATCACTAGTCATCCCCACGGTCCATACCCGGCGAGCCCATTTCAATAGCAGATTGGGACGAAAGAGCCTGCTATTGCCCATGAGGGGGCGTCGCATTCCGCTCGGGAATGCGCACGATCGATTGGATGTGAATCGTGCCGTCGGACATGCTTCCCGTGACGCGGACATTTTCCGCGGCGAACTTCGCTGCTTCGGCCTGCGGCTCCAGCTCATAGACATTGTTCTTGAACCAGAGCCCGTATTTCGACCCCTGCTTGACACACCGCCGCACACACGCGCGATCCGGAGTCATCGCCGAGGTCCGCTGGCAGTGAGTTCCGCAATGGGTATCGGTCACAAAACCGTCCCAAGTCGATGGGCTTTGCGTGAATCCCAATGTACTAAGTGAAAGAAACAACAGAACTGCACAGAGAGACTTCATACCGACCTCCCTCCTGGCTGCATTCCCTGGCCGTATTCAAGGTCCGCCTGGACGGCCAGTCCTCACCAGCCCCGCGTCTGCAGCAGTTGCGACTCTTCAATCCCCGCCGCAGCCAATCCCTTCATGGTGCCTGTGACCTGCTCGCTGACTTCGGTCAGGATCTTGGGATCGTTGTAGTGGGTGGTCGCGATCACGATGGCTTTGGCCCGTGAGGACGCCTCTTCGCGCTCTTCGGGATTGCGCGGCGTGCCCACTTCATCGCGCTTGCAGAGTCCCACTTCGGCATCCTTGTCCGACCACAGCTCCACATCGAGCGGCGTGGCGCGCTCCTTCATGAAGATTCCCGAGCCGACGAAGATGGCCTCCGCGCCCAACTGCATCATCAGCGCGGCATCGGCCGGCGTGGCGATTCCGCCGGCGGAGAAATTGGGCACCGGCAGCTTGCCCGTCTGCGCCACCATCCGCACCAACTCGTAGGGCGCCTGCAACTCCTTGGCGGCGGCGTAAAGCTCCTGCTCGCTGAGCACGGTCAGCGCCTTCATCTCTTTGGTGATCTGCCGCATGTGCTGCACGGCGTGCACCACGTCGCCCGTGCCCGCTTCACCCTTGGTGCGGATCATGGCCGCGCCCTCGGCAATGCGCCGGAGCGCCTCGCCCAGGTTGCGCGCGCCGCAGACGAACGGAGTCTTAAAGGCATTTTTGTCGATGTGATGCGCCTCATCGGCCGGCGTCAGCACTTCGCTCTCATCGATGAAATCGACGCCCAGCACTTCTAATATCTGCGCCTCGGCAAAATGCCCGATGCGCGCCTTGGCCATCACCGGAATCGAAACCGACGCAATGATCTGCTTGATCAGGCTGGGCTTGGCCATGCGCGCCACGCCGCCCTCGGCGCGGATCATGGCCGGCACGCGCTCCAGGGCCATCACCGACGTCGCGCCCGCCTCTTCGGCCACGCGCGCCTGCTCCACGTTCATCACGTCCATGATGACGCCGCCCTTGAGCATCTCCGCCAGCCCCACCTTCAGGCGCAGGCTCGTTCCCGTAAAGCTCTTCGTTCCGTTCGCGTCGGTCATCTTCTTCAGCTCCGCTGTTTCCCCTGTGGCATCGTGCCTGTGAAGACACGTGCATCACTCATCAGTGTAGCAGCGAAGCAGGGACGCGGGACCGATGGCGGTTGAGGCCGCACACGCACTGAGCCGCATTTGTTAGTCCCTTCCAATTCCATCTGACTCGCTTTCGGTCACTCTACTGCTTTCTCTCCTTTCTACATGGCCACCGCTCATCCACTGCCCGCTGCGGCTGGCGTGCAGTCCCGTGAAACCCGGACCCAGAATGCGACCGAATCGGTTGCTGAGAAGGCCCTGGTGCCGTTGGCGGAGGCGCCGGAGAATGACGAGTTCATTGCGCCCGATTCGCCGCTGGCGCGGCTGCCGGTGGAGCTCGATGTCGGCATTCCGGTGCGCGAGTTCCGCGTCCGGCAGTTGCTGGCCATGGCCTTGGGGCAGGTGATCGAAACCGATTGGGCCCAGGGCGACGACCTGCCGCTGGCGGCCGGCGACGTGCAGCTGGCGTGGGCCGAGTTCGAGGTCGTCGATACGCAGTTGGCGGTGCGGCTCACGCGGCTGGCATGAGATGGACGAGATGCCGAGAATGCGGGCTTTGGCCCGGCGACATGAATTCTTCAAATGGACCGATTAGCGGCAAAATTAAGGGCTTCCAAAGAATGGCTCAGGCGATGAAGAGGCTGGAGGGCGGCAATGCGCAGTCGGCCAAGCCCGATCCGGGCTCGCTTGCGGGCTCGACTTTGGGCCCGACTTTGGGCGGGTGGGCTGGCTGGCTGATGGCGAGACTGCGCCGCTCCAGGCACCCTCAGCCGCAGCTCCGCGTGCTGGAACGCATCGCGATCGCTCCGCGGCAGTCCCTGGCCTTGGT
>JBAUBR010000049.1:0-14443 GCA_049676965.1 Occallatibacter sp. | reverse complement strand
ACCGCCCGGCACCTACTTCCTCGCCACGACCCATGAGGGAGATCCAGCCTCGTATTTCTATCCGCTATCGGTTAAGTGAGAGCCAGCATCCGAATCGGCCTGAAGAACTCGGAAGCGGGTCGGAAGTTCATCGCTTCCGAGTTCAATTCGGACATCAGTTCCTCGTCAAAGGGCAAAACCAGGCCGCAGAGCCGCATCTCCTTAGTCAGAACGAGATCGGCAAGCCGGTTCGTTGGTGGGACACCAGCCATAGGAGAAAGGCGACTCTCTCGGCGAACAGACGATTATTCGTCTTCAGGGTCAGAAAGGTATTTGCCCGGCTTGTTCTTCCGTTCTTTCAGATCGCCCCGCAGTTTCTCAACGACGCCCTGCAGGTCCTCAATGGACGGAATTTCGTCGCGCAACGGCTCAGGCAATTGGCGGGTGACGCGGTAGGTCGATACGCCAATCGGCTTGGCAACGTCGCGCAGGGCGTATTCGACGATAGATTTGCCCCGGCTTTCACAGAGAAGCAGTCCAACGGTGGGCGCATCTGAAGCGGTTCGTAGAAGAGCATCCGCGGCGGAGAGGTAAAAGTTCAACTTGCCGGCATACTCGGGTTTGAACGGCCCGACCTTGAGCTCGATCAGAAAGTAGCAGTGCAGCCGGACATGATAGAAGAGCAGATCGAGATAGAAAGTCTGTCCGTCAACCTCGAGCGGGACCTGGCTGCCAATGAAAGCGAATCCCCGACCAAGCTCCAGAAGGAGGTCGCGGAGATGGATCAGCAAACCGCGCTCCAATTCGCGCTCTTTGGCGCTTTCGGTCAGGGTCAAAAAATCAAAGTTGTAGGGGTCCTTCAGAATCTGCACGGCCAGATCGGAGCCTTCAGGCGGAAGCGCCTGGGAGAAGTTTGTGAGTGCCTTTCCTTGCCGCTCATGCAGTCGGCTTGAAATCTGGTGGACTAGGACATTTTGACTCCAGCCATGTTCGACGGCGGCATTCAGGTACCACTCCCGCGTGGGACGGTCCTTGATCCGATCGAGAAGGCGGGTCTGATGGCCCCACGGCAATTGTGCAATAGCCTGTTGCACAAATTCTTTTTCCGGCCACGCCTCAGCGAAGGCCCTCATGTATTTGAGGTTGCGCGGGCTAAAGCCTTCGATGCCGGGAAACTCCCTGCCGAGGTCCTTGGCAAGCCGTTCAACGACCTTCGTGCCCCAACCTTCAACCTTTTGCCGGTCCAGAATATCGCGGCCAATCGACCAATACAGCAGGATGAGCTCCCGGTTGACCGCGAGCGCGGCGCGAACCTGGGCGGTGCGGACGCGCTCCTTGATGTCTTTGAGCAGGGCAGCGTAGCCGGGCGGTGCTTGAAGCGTTTTGGTCATCGTCTTCTCAAGGGTATGACAACGGCGAACTCTGATGTTCTCTGCTAAATCTTCGCCAATTGCCGCGACAGTATCGCGACAATTGCGAGGTGGTTCTTTCCTGAGAGTGTCGCCCCGCTGATCGTGCAACAGGCTATTGCACAAGTACCGGAACGGATTGGAAGAGTCTGGGCCGATCCCACACGGATCAGCCCATTGGCCCGCTGCTAAGAAGTTTGTCGCATCTTTGTCGCAAATAGCGCCGATTGTGCCGGTTTTGCCGACTCTGCCGACTCGTAAGTGCTGTGCCGTCTATAATTTGCTGTTTTACTCATTCCATGGCATGGAAGAGGTCGTCGGTTCGATCCCGACCAGGTCCACCAAAGCTCCCTGATCCAGAAACTGCCAAAACCACCCGCACCGGAGAGCGCCCTATACGTGGCGCAGACGGACGAGTCGGGCGTTGAGACGATGCCGTCGAATCGCCCGCCTTCTTGACGCGGCGTCGAAACAACGTCGCTGGAGTGAACACGATCGGCGCTAAGGTTGGCCCTCAACGGTGCGCAACAGCTCGACGATTTTGGGGGCTGCGATGTGGGTGTAGTCGGTGGAGAGCAAGCCGAAGGTCTCGACCGCATCGTACTTTCGCCTCACGCCGCTGGACTGCGTGCCATTGAGCGGCCAATAACTCCACGATAAGAGTTCGCTTTCCTGCAATAAACGGACAAAAAGCCTGAACCAGTCGGAGTTCGGGCCGCAATTCAGGTCCTGGCAGGCGCCGAACTCGCCTACCCAGACGGGAACGCCCGGCTCGCCATGCAGCAGATAACCGGCCCGCGCCTCATAGGCCTGCTTCAACTCTTCGTATGTCGAGAACGGATGACGCTCGTCGTAGTACGCATGTGGCGAATAGACGAGCCTGTGCGCCACCGGCAGCTCCACTGGCAACTTGTCGAAGCCGATGAAATTGGTGGAATATTCCGGGCTCTCCACCATAATCAGCAACCGCGGGTTGGCGGTCAGCACAGCTTTGCCTCCGCGCTCCGCCGCCGCGTGCCAGTCGAGCTTTGGATCGGCGCCGCCCCAAACCGCTCCGCTGCGAAGTTCGTTGCGCAGATCCGCGCCGACGACCCATCGCTGGTTGCGATAGCGATGCGCGATCCTCTGCCAGTCCGCGAGCCAATCCGCCTCCGGATAATCCTGGTTGTACCAGAGCCCGTTGCCATCCGACTCGCTGCAACACCAGTCGGCACGGCTCACATGGTTGTCGAGGATGACCATGATGTGAGCGCGCGCCAGGGCACCGATCACGGCGTCCATCACTTCCATGGCTTGCTTGCCTCTGAGCTGCGGATTGGCCGCCACGGCGTAGTCGGGAACCGTCGGGTTATGCTCCAGCGTCTCGTTCGCCCAGGGCAGGCGCACGGAATTCACACCGAGCAGCCGGATCTGCTCGAGGATTTCCGCCAGCGGAGCGTGGTCGAGGCCACCGGGAACGTATTCCTTCTCATCGAAGCCGTACCAGTTGACTGAGGTAAGCCGGACCGCGTGACCTGCCGCATCGACGATGCGATGGCCCTCGGTATGGAGCGGGGGAACGGTCTCTTCCCCCTGCGCGCCTGCAAAAGCAGCGCTGCAACTGAGACAAACGGTAACCAGCAAAAGGGCCTTGGTTCTTCCGGGCAAATACATTGGCACGAGTATAAGTCTCCGGCGGCAAACCGATCCTCGAGACCGGCGACATTCGAGCAATTGTCCCAGGGTGAAGGCGCGCGGATTCAGCGCGTTGATGTTCATTCATCAGTGCTGGTCAGTGCTGCTCTCGGAGGGATCGATCGAGGCAATGGGCATGGACGATCTTTCCGCGATCTCAACACGGTTCCGGCCGTTTCGCTTGGCGCGGTAGAGAGCCTCATCGGAGTCGCCGATCAGCAATTCGGGAACAAGCCCGGAGACGGGTGTCAGAGCCGCACAGCCGATCGAAACGGTAACTGCAAAATCGGAGTTTTCGGGGTCCCGAGGCATCCGCTCCACGTGGGACCGGATGTTTTCGGCGATGCGGGCCGCATCTTCCAGGCCGGCGGCGGGCAGCAGGTAGATGAACTCCTCGCCGCCGTAACGGGCCAATAAGTCGGTAGAGCGATGCTCGAGGGCAAGGACGGCCTGCGCGATGCGCCGCAGGCAGGCGTCGCCGGCGGGGTGCCCAAAGCGGTCGTTATAGGACTTGAAGTGATCCACGTCGAGCATGAGCAAGGCCAGAGAATCGCCGCCGCGCAGGGCCCGCGACCACTCGGTTTTCAGCGTCTCCTCAAAGAGCCGGCGGTTGGCCACGCCCGTGAGAGCGTCGGTTGTGGCTCGCTTCTCCATCTCCTCGTAGGCGATCTGAAGCTTTTCCTGGTAGACCTTGCGTTCGATCTGCATCACCGAGACCGAGAAGACGGTCACCATGGACAAGGCCAGAAAGGCTTGGAGAAGCAGGATGCGGTGCGCCTGGTCGGCGCCGGCTCCAAAGGTAAGCGGGCCGTGGCCATGCATGGTTGCCGAAGTGGCCAGCACCGCCAGCAAATTGACGGCCGCGACCGAAGCCGGAAACCCAAGCCGCAAAGTTACCAGCAGCACAGCCGAAATGAGAACAAGGGACAGCGAATAGGAGGTCTGCCAGAATACGAGGTAACTCACTCCGACAACCAGTCCCAGCAACAGGACCACCACGAATACTTCGCCTGCTCTAGCCCGCCGATAGGTCTCTTTGCTGGTGAGAACCAGAACCAGCGGGGTGAAGAGCGCGTAACCCAGCATGTCGGAGTCGCCGCGGGTCTCGAGCACGGTCCAGAAATTCAGGCCGGGCAGAAAGAGGTGCACATTCGCGGCGTAGATCGTGGCTGAAAGAGCCGGCGCCAATAGAAGTGCAAACAGGACGTAGCGCAGGACCAGCCGCGGCTCCTGCAGCCAGTCTTCGAGCCGTTTGAAACGGGGAAGCGCGAGCGCTGCGAACAGCGGGCCTGCGCAGTTCGCCGCCGCGTTAACGATGCGCGAGGAGAGCGGCCAGCCGTGGCGCATTCCGCCGATCCAGGAGCCCATCAGGATCCCGCACACGATGGGGAACCAGCGCGAGCGATCCGAACGCACCATCAAGGCCAGCGACAACCCGTTGGTCGGCCACCAGATGGCTTGCCCCTGGTCGCTGAAGAATCCGATGTAGTTCATCGATTCTTCCAACAGAAAGACCGAGCAAGCGAGGCCCAACGCCTCTGCGCAGGACTGTAGCAGCGACCCACGCCACAAAACGGCGGGCGCCAGGCTCCGGGATTGCTGGGCGACGGACATCAATCGTTCATCGTTCTGATCGGCCGAAGACACGGCTCCTGTTAAGAAGCAAGCGTCCCGGTTATCTCCAAGCGTACCCGGAAAAACGGCCTTCGATGCCAAGAATCTGTTTTGTCGGATGATACTTTCAGGCCACATCGGATTCGGAAATGCATTCATGCCCCCGGAGACGTAGCAGAGTCCCGGCTTCCGGCTCCAGTCACCGCACGGCCATGATAGATTGAGATTCCACGGAGAGGTGTGCGGCATGGCGGCCGAAGTTCAGCTTCCCGACCGGGGCGAGACCATCGACCTGACGCAGCAGGTGGCTCGGCAGCAGGCGCTGCTGGAGGCCTCGCGCCAGGTCCACTCCACCACGCGCGAGGAAGAGGTGCTGGAGACGGTGCTCCGCATCGTGGTGCGCGAGCTGGAGATGGCCGGCGCGGCATTTCCGGCGGAAGGTCTTTCCTACGGTGACAAGATTCCGCTGGGTGGCGCCGCAGGGCACGAGACGCCTACCTGGCTGCGCATGTATCCGCTGGATGACCGCGACGGCAAGCGCATGACGGAGCTGGTAGTGGCGCCCCCGGATGGCCGCGAGCTGACCATCTATGAGGCCGATTTTCTCGAAGGACTGGCGCTGCAGACCGCCGTGGCGCTTGAAAATGCGCGCAATCATAAACGCAATATCGAGTTTGCCCGCGTGCAGCAGGATCTGGACGCGGCGCGCGAAATCCAGCGCTCCCTGCTTCCGCAAAAACCCCCCGATATCGCCGGCTACTCGCTCGGTTTTCGCTCCGTCGCCTGCTACGAAGTCGGCGGAGATTACCTCGACATCGTCACGCTTCCTGACGGAAGTGTTCTTGTCGCGGTGGCCGACGTGGCCGGCAAAGGGCTCGCCTCCGCACTCATGTCGAACAGCTTTCGTTCCGCGTTCCGCGCCGTGGCCATGAGTGGAATGCCGCTCGAAGAGCTCACTGCGCGCATGAACCAGCACCATTACCAGGAGGGCGAAGAGGCGCGCCGGCGCTACGTGACCGCCATCTTCCTTCGCCTCAACCCGGAGACCAGCGGCATCGAAGTCGTGAATGCCGGTCACAATCCCGGATTCCTGATCCAGCCCGGCCGCGACCCTCACCAGTTCGAGGCGGGGGGCACTCCGCTGGGCCTGTTGCCGGGCATGCAGTACGCATCCGAGCGCTATGAGTTTGTGCCCGGCACGCGGCTGCTGTTCTATACGGATGGATTGACCGAGGTTTTTCGCGGAGATGAGGAGTTTGGTCCCGAACGGCTGCTGGACTGCTTTTTGAAATGCCGGTCGCAAAAGGCCGATGGTATTCTCGATGCATTGTGGGCGGCCATCGAGGATTTCTCCGACGGCGGCCCGCAGACCGACGACATGACGGCCCTGACACTGTACCGCTCTGCGGATTCCCCGGAGATCGAGGCATGAGCCAGTTCAAGTCCACCAGCGTGGAGGTCCGGCTTCCCTCTCGGATGGGATTCGAGAAGGTGGCCATGAGCACCGCTTCCGCGGTAGCCAAGCTGATGGGCTTTCGCGAAGATCGCATCGAGGACTTGAAGACCGCCGTCGCCGAAGCCTGCATCAACGCCATCGAGCACGGCAACCGCATGAATGAGAAGCTTTCGGTAGGCGTAATTCTTTCCGCGCAGGCCGACAAGCTCGAAGTGAAGGTGATCGACGACGGCAAGGGCATGAAGACGCAGGCCCACAAGCCCGACATCGACAAAAAGATGCACGGCGAAGAGGACCCGCGCGGCATGGGCATGTTTTTGATCCAGGCGCTGGTGGACGAGGCCGAGTGGGTAGCCGGCGTCAATGGAAAAAGCAGCTACGTCCGCCTGGTCATCCGCCTGGATAAGGATCCGGAATAGAGCAAAACGGTAAAATCAGCTACGTCACGGAGAATATCGATCGTGCAGAGCGAAACCAAGTCGCGTGTTGATCAGATCACTTCCCCGGCCGGTCACCCGGTCACAGTCCTTCGTTTCGAGGGCGACATCGCCAGCACCTCGAAGGACGCCGTGCTGGGCACCTATCAGGGGCTTCCCAAGGAAACCAACAAGCTGATCCTGCTGGACTTCAGCAAGGTGGACTACATCAACTCGAGCGGCATCGCGCTGGTGATTCAGTTGCTGATGGAAGCGGCCAACTCCGCGCAGAAGATTTACGCCTTCGGACTGTCAGCGCACTTCACCAAGGTGTTCACCATGGTGGGCATCACCAAATACGCAGGCCTGTTTCCCAGCCAGGCCGACGCGCTGGCGGCAGTCTAGTCTTGGAGGAAGGTTCCAAAATGGCATTCTTGTTCGCCTTGCATTGCGCGCAAGGTCCGCGTCGCGATCAAAATTTAGATAAGCTGGAAATATGAGAGCGCTGGGCGCAGGACTCGAACGTTTGAGCTTGGACTATGCTCATTCCAAGATCGGGAATTCACTCACCATTCATGCGGATTGCCTCGAATGGCTAGGCCGAATCCCGCCATGTTCAATCCACGGAATCGTCACCGACCCTCCTTACGGGGTTAAAGAATACGAATTTGACCAAATTGAGAAGAGGGCCAACGGGAACGGCGGAATTTGGCGAATCCCTCCCTCCTTCGACGGCTCCGTGAGACAACCGCTTCCCAGATTTACCGCCCTGAACGAGCGGGAGCGCGAGCAACTTTGCGGGTTCTTCGAGGAGTGGGCGAAGGTGGCTGCTCATGCTCTGGTCCCAGGTGCGCATGTCTTCTTGGCATGCAATTCGTTTCTTGCCCAACTTGTCTATTCTTCGGTAGTTCGAGGAGGGCTCGAATTTCGAGGACAGGTTATTCGTATCGTCCGCACGTTGAGAGGGGGCGATCGTCCTAAGAATGCCGAAACCGAATTCCCGGGGGTGTGTTCGCTTCCGCGCGGGGGATACGAGCCGTGGGGGATTTTCAGAAGACCTCTTGAGGTCGGGATGAAGGTTAGCGACTGCCTGCGCAAATTTGGTACAGGGGGATTACGACGCAGGCCAGACGGTTTGCCGTTCTCGGACCTGATCGACTGCGGCCGAACTCCGCAGCTCGAACGCGGAATTGCGAATCACCCGAGCTTGAAGCCCCAGACGCTCTTGCGAGAACTGGTTTGGGCTGTTCTGCCGCTAGGAGAAGGCCTCGTCTGCGACCCATTTATGGGGTCAGGGTCAACCATAGCCGCAGCTGAGGCAATTGGATATCAATCGATCGGAGTCGAAAAACACGAATCGTATTACAAGCTTGCTTCTAAAGCCATCAAGCCGCTATCGACGACGTGGGTGGAGCAGGATCAGATCAATCTTGTCTTTGCGGATTGACCGGTGCTTTGTAGATCCAATTCTGGATCATTTTTTCGTGGCCGATAGGGAGTACACTGGCGGTGATTGTTCTCCGACTTGAGTCGGTCCTGCCTGCGAATAGCCAATCGCTTTTCTCAAGCATCGCTCCGTATACTGCGAGGAATCGAAACTGAACCAAGGGTCGGTCGCTTATCAGATCGCGAGGGCGGCCACCCTCGAAGGCAAACACCATTAGCCAAACCTCTTCCTGATTGTGCCCTTGCCAGCTCTTGAGGTATCGAGACGCCTTGATTTCGATCCCGTCGGCTCCCGCATGTTGTGCGGAATTCCGAGGATATTTCCCAGCCGGAAGAATATCCGGATGTCCGTTGTGGTACACGTTTTTCACTATCGTCGGACAGTATTTCGGGAGCGTGCTGGCGATAAATTCTCCTACCATGCTGCTGAAATTGGCGGGCATGAGCATCTCTTCCAGTCGAAGAATCTCACCCTCGACAAGACGAGTGTCGACCATCCTAAGAAACTCTACAAAATCTGACATAGCTTTACAGATGTGGCCGATAGTGACGCCATAGGGGATTTGCGCGTTCGGATTGAAATCCTCGATGTACGGAACAATTGGAGTTATTAGGCGAGGATCGAAGGGATCGGGCATTCTCGTGGATCTATGCGAAATAGGATCAAAATCATCTTGTTCCGTGTCCTTTTCGAGGTCAACGAAATTCGAGCAAATCAATGTTGCATAGAAAGACGCGGGCTCTCAACGCCAACCGAGGGGGTCTCCCATGTCGAGGCCGCAGCGCTGATCACCGGGCGACGCTTCGAGCGCAAAAAACGCAACAGGGCGAAGATCACTCTCCGCCCTGTTGCATGGTTTGACTCAAATTCTGCCGGAATCCGGGTCGGCTACAGCGGCTGCACGTCGGCAGCCTGCCATCCCTTGGGCCCCTTCACCACGTTGAATTGCACGGCTTGACCTTCTTGCAGACTCTTGAAACCACTCGAGTTGATTGCAGAGTAATGCACGAAGACATCTTCGCCGTTCTGACGCGAGATAAAGCCGAAGCCCTTCGCATCATTAAACCACTTCACAGTACCTTGTTCCATTTTGCTCGTATTTCCTGAATTGAATTGCGCTGGATGAATCGGAGCGATCACTGGCAGAATCTTGCACTTGATGGGGCGAGCACTGCTCACGCCCGGTTCGGCTCTAACGCTGACCACAGTGTACCACTGGTTCGGAAAAATCCATCCAAGAATTCTTCCCGGTCGTCTCATACTTCGGTGTCGCCGGGTGTAAATTCCATGGACTCTGGTGCATACGACAATGGTGCAGCTTGTGATAGGGTGAAGGGTCGCAATGCTCCACGATCCCGTTCCCGGCCTGCTGTCGCGCGCCGCCGAGTTGCTCGAGGCCGAATTTGCCTCGCTTCCGCACGCCCCGCAGAAACTGGATGGACCTGCAATCGAGCGCGTGCTCGCCGAAACAGCCCACCGGATGGGCGACAATTTTCCCTATTTCCATCCACTCTACGCCGGCCAGATGCTCAAGCCGCCGCATCCGGTGGCGCGTGCCGCCTACGCGCTGGCCATGGCCATCAATCCCAACAACCACGCACGCGACGGCGGCCGCGCCAGCTCGCAGATGGAGATCGAAGCCGTTGCCGAAATCGCCCGCATGTTCGGCTGGACGGAGTTCCTTGGCCATTTGACGTCGAGTGGCACGTTCGCCAATCTCGAAGCGCTGTGGGTCGCGGGACAACTGGCGCCGGGCAAGCGCATCGTGGGCTCCGAACAGGCTCATTACACCCACAAGCGCATCTCCGCCGTGCTCAAGCTCGAATTTTCGAGTGTTGCGGCCGATAGTCGCGGCCGCATGGACATGGATGCGCTCGAAACCGAGCTGCAGCGAGGCGGTGTCGGAACCGTCGTGGTCACGCTCGGAACCACGGCGATCGGCGCGGTCGATCCGCTGCCCGAGGTGCTCGCCCTGCGCCCGCGTTATGGCTTTCGCATACATGTGGACGCGGCCTACGGCGGCTATTTCCGCCTGATTCCGGAAGCGTTGGATTCGCACGCGCGCCAGGCTTTCGCGGTGATCGACCAGGCCGATTCGATCGTGGTCGATCCGCACAAGCACGGCCTGCAGCCCTACGGCTGCGGATGTGTGCTCCTTCGCGACCCGGGAGTGGGCCGTTTCTACAAGCACGACTCGCCCTATACCTACTTCACGTCAAAGGACCTGCACCTGGGCGAGATCAGCCTGGAGTGCTCCCGCGCCGGCGCCGCAGCCGTGGCCCTGTGGGCGACGCAACGGCTACTGCCGCTCGAGCCAGGCGGCGAATTCGCTCGCGGCCTGGCGCAGGGCCGCGGGGCGGCGCTGGAACTGGACCGCCGTCTCCGTCTCGATTCGCGATTCCAGCCTCTGGCCGCCGGACCACCGGAGCTCGACATTGTGACCTGGAAGCCGGCCGCACCGTCCCCTGAACAAGCCAGCGAGCGGGCCCAATCCATTTTTGCGGCTTGCGCTGTGCGCAATCTGCATTTGGCGCTGGTACAATTGCCGCAATCCTGGTTCGAGCCGGCCTGCGTTCACTCAAACCAAACGGAGATAGTCACTTGCCTTCGCTCGGTGCTGATGAAACCTGAGCATAAGGAGTGGGTAGACAGGATTTGGAACGAATACACCGGAGCCTGCGGCGACATCGAAGGAGGGTAAGCGGATGGGTGAACGTGGCCGGGTTGTGCCTGGAAAAGAAAACGTTCTCAAATGCCACATAACCCGCCACACCCAAACGTCTCAACTGCATCTTTCTCCTCAAGCGCCTGCTCCCGCAGTCTTGACCCCAGCATTTATCATTCCTGCTCTGCAGCATTTGAATTCAAATTCCTGTGGGTTGTGACCGTATGCATGATCCAGCCGCTCTGTATTCCATGCACCTGACGCGGTTCAAGGCCGAGCCGGCCATCTTTGCCGCACCCGGCCGAGTCAACCTCATTGGCGAACATACCGATTATGCCGAAGGCTTCGTCATGCCCGCGGCCATCGACTTTGCAACGCTGGCCGCCATCTCGCCGCGTCTCGACGGCAAAATTGCGATTTATTCGGAAAACTTTCGCAATGAGAGGGTTTTTTCGGCTGTCGCACTGCCTGCCGCCGCCGCCGGCCACTGGAGCGACTATCCCCTCGGCGTCCTCGCCATCCTGGCAGGCGAGGGCCACAGGATTCCCGCCTTCAGCCTCAGCCTGTGGGGCGACGTTCCGCTCGGCTCGGGGCTTTCGAGCTCGGCGGCCGTGGAGGTCGCCACCGCGCTGGCCGTCACCTCGCTGCTTGGGGTCGACTATCCCGGTCCGGTGCTGGCGCGGCTCTGTCAACGAGCCGAAAACGAGTTCGTCGGCGCCACCAGCGGCATTATGGATCAGTTCATCTCCGCCAACGGCGCCGAAAACCACGCCCTGCTGCTCGACTGCCGCTATTTAAGCTTCAAATTAGTTCCGGTTCCCGAAGATACGGCGCTGGTGATTGCCAACACTATGGTGAAGCACGCCGTGACCGGTGGAGAATACGCGTCTCGCCGTGCCGAAGTGGAAGGGGCCTGCGCGGTGATTGCGCGGCATCGTCCGGAGGTGCGCTTTTTGCGCGACGCAACCGTGCAAGATCTCGAAAAATGGGGCAAAGAGATGACGCCCAACGAGCTGAAGCGCGCGCGGCACGTGATCACCGAGAATCTGCGCACCGTGGCCGCGGCGGACGCGCTGCTGGAGGGCGACATGGCTGAAGTGGGCCGGCTGATGGCCGCGGCCCACTGGAGCTACAGCCGCGATTTTGAAGCCAGTTGCCCCGAGGCCGACGCCATGGTGGAACTGGCGCAGGACTTGCCGGGACTGATCGGCGCGCGGCTCACCGGCGGAGGATTTGGCGGCTGCACTATCAATCTCGTGGAGCGCGGCAAGGCCTCGGCGTTTGCCGGGCTGCTTGCCGGCCGGTACGAGGCCCAAATCGGGATTCATCCCCAGATTCACATCTGTCACGCCTCCGGAGGCGCCCGCCGGGTTGAGTTGGGCGATTTGACAGAAAAAAGATGAAGAAATGAAACGATTTGCACAGGTTCTTGAAATCCCCGCGCCGGCCGCAACTTTGCATGGCGCGAAGGTGTTACCGAAGTGCACTGTAGGATGAATCGTCCGATTGGGGCCGGATGGATAAACTTGGCACTTGAGAAATGACGTTCTTGTTAAAATGATTTCAACTTTTAGCGCATCAAAACTGTACAGGGCCTTTCAAGGCAGCCCTTCGGATATAACTTCCGTTGAGATTCATTTTGCAGTTTATTGGAGCGCCGCGGAGTAATTCGAAAATCATGCAACCGACATCATCGAAACCATTTTCCTATGTCCATCTTCCTCAATCCGGCATGGTCGCATACTTCTCCATGGAGATTGCCATCGATCCCGCCATGCCCACTTACTCGGGCGGCCTGGGAGTGCTGGCCGGCGACACGCTGCGGTCCGCAGCCGATCTTGGAGTTCCTCTTGTAGCTTTCACGCTGATCCATCGCAAGGGCTATTTCCAGCAGCACCTGGACGCGAACGGCGTGCAGCGCGAAGATGTGCAGCCGTGGGATCCGTCGGAGTTCTGCACCGAAGAGCCGGTGCGCGTGAGCGTCTCGGTCGAGGGCCGCACGGTGTCTGTCCGCGCATGGCGCTACGATCTGGAGGGCCGCTCCGGGCACGTGGTGCCGATCTATCTGCTCGACACCGATGTCGACGGCAACTCCGGCTGGGACCGCGGGCTCACCGACCATCTCTACGGCGGCGACTCGAATTATCGCCTCGAGCAGGAGATCGTGCTGGGCATGGGCGGCGTGCGCATGGCGCGGGCGCTGGGCCTGGATGTAAACGTCTTCCACATGAACGAAGGGCACGCTGCGCTGCTTACGCTGGCGCTGCTGGAGAGGCAATTGGCCGGCGGCCCCTTCGTCGCGGCCACCGAGAACGACATCGAGCAAGTGCGCAAACTGTGCGTCTTCACCACGCATACTCCGGTTCCCGCCGGGCACGACCGCTTCTCCACCGAGCAGGCAGTACGGATCCTCGGCGGCGACCGCACCGCGCGCCTTGAAAAACTGGGCTGTTTCCAGGAGGGCATGCTGAACATGACGCTGCTGGCGCTGCGCTTCTCGCGCTTTGCCAATGCCGTGGCCATGAAGCACGCCAAGGTCTCGCGCGAAATGTTTCCGCAGTACCAGATCGACTCGATCACCAACGGCGTGCATGCCCCCACCTGGATGTCCGTGCCGGTGCAGCAGATGCTGGATGCGCACATCCCCGCCTGGCGCCGCGACAACCTCTACCTGCGTAACGCCATCGACTTGCCGCTGAACGAAATGCTCTCCGCCCACGCGCGCGCCAAAGAGAACCTGCTCGCCGAAGTGGCTTCGCGCACCGGCATGGTGCTCAATCCCAAGGTGCTCACGCTCGGCTTCGCACGCCGCGCCGCCACTTATAAGCGCGCCAGCCTGCTGCTTACCGATCCCGCGCGCCTGCTCAGGATCGCGAGCGCCGCCGGCGGGCTGCAGATCGTTTACGCCGGCAAGGCCCATCCCCAGGACGAGCCCGGCAAGGCGCTCATCCAGAGCGTGGTCGCCCAGGCGGGCAAGCTTTCCAACGATGTGCTGCGCATCGTCTATCTCGAGGACTACAACTGGAACCTGGGCGCTATGCTCACCTCCGGAGTCGACGTTTGGGTGAACACGCCGCGCCGGCCATACGAAGCCAGCGGCACCAGCGGCATGAAGGCCGCACTGAATGGCGTGCCCAGCCTGTCGATACTCGATGGCTGGTGGATCGAGGGCTGGATGGAAGGCCAGACCGGCTGGGCCATTGAAGACGGCGCCGACGATGCTGCCGAGGCCAATTCGCTCTACACCAAACTCGAAAATGCTGTCGTCCCGCTCTATCTTGAAGCGCCGGAGAAATGGGCGCGCCTGATGTGCACCACACTGGCCTACAACGGCTCCTACTTCAACACCAACCGCATGGTCAAGCAGTACAACCGCAACGCATACTATCCCGTGAGGTTGATGGAGAGCGCCAAGGTTGAGGAGCCGGCCTACGAGAACCAGCACGCGTGAGCCGCGTCAATCTCTAAGAGCTGGATCTAAGAGCTGGGTGCCCCACCTTATCTAAGAACTGGGTGCCCCACCTTCGCCGCGTCTTTTGCGGCTAAGGTGGGATATCTATAAAAGTTGTGTATCTATAGCTCTTTACCATTCTCGCGTTCCCCAGCGATCCCGCACCCCACTTCCCTACAATGAATTCATCTGCATGTCCTCACCCGAGACATCTCCGATTCAAGGCGCGCCGGTCGACACCATCGCCGCCGTCTCCACGCCCCCTGGCCGTGGCGGCATCGGCATTGTGCGCCTCAGCGGCCCTCTCGCTCGCAGCATTGCCGGGCAGTTGG
>JBAUBR010000048.1:0-13572 GCA_049676965.1 Occallatibacter sp. | reverse complement strand
AGCTATGCCAATGGCGATGCCCTGGTGATGTCGACTTCGGCACGGCTCTTGCCGTTCAGCCAGCTCGTCGCCGGCGCGCACCCGCGCCACACGCAGATGTATTCGCTGGCGCTGTCCGGCACGCTCGACGGCACACACACGCACTGGCGCGCCAGCTATCGATGGCAGCCCGCCGACACCGTCACCCAGGTCGCGCCTTTTGCCGTCGACGCCGCCGAATCTTTCCTCAATCTCCACCTGCGCCAGCCACTTTGCGTGCACGGCGAGAGCGAAGGCCACGTTGAAGCCCTGCTTGACGTGCGCAACCTGCTCGCCGAAGGCTACCGTCCGTTCCTTACCAGCGACGGCTCGACGATCGTCTTTGCGCAGGATCGGCGCAGCGTCGGCGCCGGCCTGGCGTTCACGTTTTGATCGTTGTTTGAAGCCCGCGATCGGCCCTGGAGCCGCACCAGCAGGTGTGGTATATTCGTCAAGGGTTGAGCGTTTTTTTTCGCTCACTCGCAGTGCGTGCAAATCCCCTTGCGCTAGTAGTCACGCCCTCCCGGACGCGTAGCTCAACTGGCAGAGCATTCGGCTCTTAACCGACAGGTTGTAGGTTCGATTCCTACCGCGTCCACCATTGAATCCAATCAGTTAGGGCGCTTCGCTTCCGCGCTCCCGTTCGATACCGGGGAAAATACCGGGGACCCCGCGTCAATTCTGCCGTTGCTGATGCTCTCGACTGCATCTCTCAAATCGTTCAGCGCGAAGTGGCCGTAGCGCTTCGCCATGAGCACCATCGTGGATGCGCTCCACCCTACGATTTTCGCAACCTTGGCAATCGGGATGCCCGCGTTCAACATCCGCGAAACGGCAGTGTGCCGCAAATCGTGGAATCGGCAAGCAAGGGGCACTACCTGCTCTTCGGAGTCCTTCTCTTCCGACTCGCCTTTCAATATCCGTGCTGCCCGGAGTCTGGCCGCTTCCCACGCTTCCTTGATGGACCCAATCGGCTTGGACGGATCAACGTGGTACGCCTTCGGGCTGAATTCGTCACCGCCCGCGCCATACCGCTCTGCCGGGAACACGTAATGCTCCGGCTTGCGTTCCGGGAAGTGCGTAGCCCAAAAGCTGAGGGCAGCAACGGCCCTTTGACTGAGGGGAACCGTGCGCCCGGTTCCCGCTGCTGTCTTATCCTTGCCCCACTTCAAGCAGCGGCCCTCAAAATCCACGCTGCCCCATTGCAATGTCCGAATCACGCCGTACCGCGCCCCCGTCTCAATGGCCAAGGTGACGAATGGGACCAGAGAGCGGGAGCGAGATCGAGCACAAGCCTGAAGCAGTGCCGCTTCCTCTTCCGGTGTGATGGCCCGCCCCACGTCATCCCGCGTCGAGAGCATCTTTACTTCCGGCTGCAATCGCGCCCACTGCCCTGAGCGTTTCAGAATCGCCCGGAGTGTCCCCACTTCCAAATTCACCGTTTTGGGCGAAGCCTCTTCATCCAGCCGCGCTTGCTGATAGCGCGCAATCTCCCGCGCTTCAATATCGCAAATCAGCTTGCGGCCCAACTCCGGGAGCAAGTGCGCAAGATTTGCCAGCTCGATCTTCACTGAGCGCGGCGCAAGCGTGGCCTTCTTCATGTCTAGCCATTCATCCGCCGCAACCGAAAGCAAAAGGGGCTGGCGCTGCTTCCTGATGCCCGCTGCACCCTCTTCTAGCGCCCGCCGGCGCTTATCCTCAATCTTCAGGGCGAGCGTCTTGGAGCGCGTTCCTGTGCTCTCCCTGATGCGCTGACCATGGAACAGGAAATCCATCGTCCAAACCCTGCTGCCCTTGTAACGAAACACGGCCATAATTTATTTCTCCCTTTTCAGTTATGTTTTACGCAAGCCCGCGCGCTTGAGCCTCTTTCAGATTGTTCCGATAGTTTCGCTGGTTTCTTGCTTTGCGTTCTTGGAACTCGGAAGACTTCGCATAAAACGCCTCGCGACATTTCAGAGTGCAGAACCTGTCCATCTTGCGTTCTGACACTCGCCAGTGCTCTCCGCACATCTCGCACAATCGCACCTTATGCAGTTCGCGGTTTGCGGCAAGGCGGCAGAGTGCAGCAATCACGTCCCCTTCATCAGCTCGCACGCGGGAATGTCCATCGCTGACAGCAATTCTCGGCCCGCGCGAACGTTTGGGCACGGCGTTGAATCTCCAGATGCCGTAATCGCTGCTGTACTCCAACACGGGAATGAAAGTGTAACGGGCGATTTTCTTATTGAGCGCATCGTGACGCTCGCGGATTTGCTTTCTGGATTTCGAGTGAGCCTCAACAATCGCCGCAATTTCTTTAGCGTCCTCATCGGAGAAGTCTTCCGGTGTTTCTTCAAGGGGTTTCTGGATAGGCTGCATATTCCGCTGTTCCCGCGCTTGCTCTTTTTGTCGCAGCTCATTGAGCATTGTCCCCAGCTCTTCCAACTCCCGGCGCACCATGAGCACGCGCCGATGTGCCGGCGTGCGCTGTGTCGCGTTCAGCCATTCGACCGCTACCTTCGCATCGTGATACGAAATGGAGCGCGCCTGGTGTTTCCATTCAGTTTGAGTCTTCGGGTCAGGAGTTTCTACCGCAACGAATTTTGGCCTTCGCTTCTTCGTTACCACGTTGCTCATTTCCTCAATGCGGTCATTTTATCGCGTGACAAAGAAAGAAAGCAAGCGTTAAATCGAGAACATGAAAGCAACAAAGCGCACTCTATTGACTACTGAGGAATTCGCTGCGGCTCTCGGTCTGAGTTCCAAAACCGTTCGCCAGTGGACCTGGATGCGACGCGTACCGTTCGTCCGAGTTGGAAGGGCTATTCGCTTCCGGCCTGAAACCGTGGATGAGATCGTCAATCGTGGGTCTGTACCGGCCCTAGAGCCACGTTCGTGACTGCCCATGCTGCCTTCGATCTGTTCCACACACGAGCACTTGGCGGCACTGGTGGGAATCTCGATTTGGGCGATCTATGGAACTGACCTTGTTACCTCTGCCTTGCGTGCCCGATCTGTCGAGAGCTGACGGATACAAACTCTGTCCTATACGCAACGCGGAGATACCACATTGCTGGGGGGCGCGTTGCGCGGCTTTCCGGCCCATCAACGAAACGATTGGCATGTGTGCCCTGATTGAGCGTCAAGGTGCTAAATGATTTCCGCCGCGCTCGATACTCTCAAAGAGCACCAGCAGTTCATCGTTTATCGCCGTGAGCCGAGCAAAACGCGCCCCGGCAAGATTGACAAAATCCCCTTTGATTACCGTAGAGCGCAGAATGGAAACCCCCTTGATCGTGCCATCTGGCTAGATGCTGATACAGCAATACAAAGGGCCGAGTCGTGTGGCAACAACTATGGAGTTGGATTTGTTCTGACTGCCGAATGCAAACGGTTCTGCCTGGACATAGACAACTGCTTGCAACCTGATAACACATGGTCGCCCCTTGCGGTTCAACTGTGCACCATGTTTCTGGGGGCTGCTGTAGAAAGAAGTCAGTCCGGGCGCGGCCTCCACATCTGGGGCACCTATAGTGGCGAGATGCCCTCTCACAGTTGCAAGAATACTGCCTTGGGAATCGAGCTGTATCATTCCGGCAGATTCATTGCCTTGGGGCAAGCTGAGAGCGCCATCGGCAATGCTGCTACAGATTGCACATTGGCACTTCTTGGGCTGGTGGTGCAATATTTTCGACCGGACCCCGCACAAGCACCAGCGCAAGAATGGACGACCGTTCCTTGCCCCGACTGGCGCGGCCCGACTGACGATGATGAGCTGATACGCCGAGCGATGCGGTCACAATCCGGCGCTGCGGCATTCGGCAATGGTGCTACTTTCGCTGAACTGTGGAACGCCAACGAGGAAGCGCTGTCCCGTGCATATCCTGACCGTGTACGGCCCTATGACTGTAGCGCGGCCGATGGGGGCCTTGCGCAACGTCTAGCCTTCTGGACAGGCAAGGATTGTGAGCGAATCCGCCGGCTGATGAGGCAGAGCAAGCTGGTGCGCGAAAAATGGGAACGAGAGGACTATCTGCGCCGCACGATTTCGGGGGCTGTATCGCGTCAGATTGACGTATACGGGGCTACGGCAAGCCCGGTGAGCCCTCAGAGCCTTCCACCCGCCTTGACCGTTCCTGAGGCAGCCCTAACGGGCGTCGAAACGTCATTGCTGCAACTCGGGACGCAAGATAGCGTGGCTCAGATTTTCGCTAGTCAAATGAAAGGTAAGATGCTCTACAACCACAGCCGGGATAAGTGGCTAGAATGGGACGGCAACCGCTGGCAGATTGAGGGAACTAGAAAGGCGCTTAATTTCGCCCGCGACCTTGCCCGCTCTGTGAATTATGAGGGCAAGAGTTCGCTTGGCTCCACGGCATTCTGCGCCGGCGTTGAGCAGTTTGCCAAAGCAGACCCAGTGCTATCCGCTACGGGCGGAGAATTTGACCATGACAACTATTTGCTGAATACGCCGCACGGCACGTTGGACCTGCGCACCGGTGGTCTGCGCAAACCCAATCCCGAAGACCGAATAACTCTCTGCACGTCCGTGGCCCCCAGCATTGATGGTGGGGCAGCATTCGAGAGGTTCTTGGCACAGATTACCCAAGGCGACCGGGAGCTTTCCGAGTTCCTACAAGTTTCCCTAGGGGCGTGCTTGTCGGGCGCTGTGGAAGCTCATTGGATGCTCTTTTGGATTGGGTCCGGCCGCAACGGGAAGAACACCTTGGGAGACTTGGTGCTGGATGCAATGGGCGACTATGCCCGGAAAGTGCTTGCGTCTACACTCATGACGAAACCGCAGGAGGGGCATCCAACCGAGATTGCCAATTTGCAAGGCATTCGCCTGGCGGTATCGTCAGAAATCAACGACGGGGAGCATTGGAACGAAGCCCGCATTAACGAAGTGACCGGCGACGCCACCCTTAGCGCCCGCTTCATGCGAGGCGATTTCTTCACTTTCAAGCGCACGCACAAGCACCTGATTTACGGCAACCACCGCCCGCAATTGCGGAACGTGAGCAATGCCGTTAAGAGCCGAATCCAGATTGTGCCGTTCAATGCGTCATTCCAGGGCAAGGAGGACTTCGACCTCCCGAGGCGACTACGTGAAGACCTCGGGTATGTTCTAGGCTGGCTGATTGAGGGGCATGGCAAATGGTGTGAGGCTGGCAAGCGGCTTCCTTCATGCAAAGCTGTCGAGACTGAAAGTGCCGATTACTTCGCGGCGCAGTCAACCCCGGAAATGTGGTTGGCAGAGCGCGTGCAGATTTTGGACCCCGATACGCGTCCCACCAGCCAGTGCCCCAAGTCTGGTGACCTCTATCGTGACTATGCCAATTGGAAAAAGGATCGAGGGGAAGCCCCTCTATCTCAAACCCGATGGGCCGAACTGATGCGGAAATTCAAAAAGGAAACGTCGAACGGCGTTCGCTATCGCGGCTTGATGCTAGTCCCACAGGGTCTAAATGTGCCGTTCCCACTTTCGGCGAACGCTCAACTGAGCCGGACAAATTAGCCCATTTGGAACCCTTGGAACCCTTTCTGGTTTATTGCTTGGTGAGGCCATTATCGATAAGGAGTAATGAAAAAGGGTTCCAAGGGTTCCAAACCGAAAAGGGCCTTCGTTCACCCCCGTGGAATTAGGACGAAAATCATGGAAATTACTGAGAAGAACCGCCGGCGCTTGCTCAACGCATACTATGTAGAGCTTGCCTGTGTGGAAGCCGTCCGCAGCAAAATCCTGCTTGATAAAAGAGCGGCGCGGCGTAGGGCCGAATTCTTTGTCGATCATGGGTTTTGGCCCCCGCCGCCGGTATTGCCTTCATGGCCGAAGTTTCCGCCGGAATGCGTAGGCATGGTTTGTGGAGGCAAGGGCCGGCGATCAGGGCGGCCATGCCAGTGCAAGGAGATTGAGCGCAACGGGCGCTGTAAATGGCACGGTGGATTATCGACCGGCCCCAAGACGGCCAAAGGGAAGAAAAGGAGCCTAGCCAATTTGCTCCGTGGCCCGAAGTTATAGGGGGCTGATAAAAGCTAATGTTGCGAATTTTTCACGACCGCAGATTGGCGGCCGTCTGCGCGATCCGTGGCCCTATCCCCTACCCGGAACCGTCCGCGTTGCAGGGCCGTTCTCGTGCCGGGAACGTGGCGCAGAAAAGCAAAAGAGCCAGAGCCGAAGTCCTGCCCCGGAGATCATGCAGTTTTAAGTACGCGCATCACTTGCACGGGTGACCACTCGCCCCCGCGCGGCGCTTGGATTTTATCGGCGTTCAATGCGTCTGCAATCGCCCTGAGCGTGGAGACGCCTTGACGCTGTTTCTCTGCGATCACCGGCAGGAGATCAGCCCGGCGCTTTGCAGCACTTGCCTGGCGCGCCTGAAGGGCTGCCGCTCGGCCCTGTTCGCCAACGCTGGTGATGTCCCAGCGCAGACCACCTAAGACAGTGCCACGGGCCTTAGCAGCCGCCAGAGCCGCGCGCGTTCGATCCGAGATAGCCTTAGCTTCGCCTTGAGCCACAGAAGCCAAGATGTGAACAACCATATCGTTCACTTCGGGCATATCTACAGCTTGGAACTTGACCCCTGCTTCCATGAGGCTAGAGATAAACGCCACGTTTCGAGCAAGGCGGTCTAGCTTTGCGACCAATAAAATCGCCTTGTGCAAGCGGCAAAGGCGGAGAGCTTTCTCCAGCTCCGGCCGGTCACTGCGCTTGCCGGATTCAACCTCCACGATTTCCGCAACCAGCGACCAGCGCCCGCCATTTAGATACCCCACAACCGCTTCCCGTTGCGCTTCCAATCCAAGGCCGCTCTTGCCCTGCCGCTGCGTCGATACCCGGAGGTAGCTGACAAATTTGCCGTTCATTTTGCCTCAACTGGCGTAGTTTACGTTTCTCTCTACGTCCGATGTTGGAAATGTAATATATCTGCGGGCAAGATGCAAGCAACAAATGGAGGATGCTCTCCGACGCTGTTCAACTTTGGTGTTAGCACCAGACGATGGGGATGGCGTTAGCTGCCTGTGCTTCTATTTATCGAAGTCACTTGAACAATTCCTCCACCTTCAAATCGAGCGTGAGCGCCAGAGCCCTAATGTCCCCGATTCAGCGCACCCATCGTCAGCATCCCACAAAGTCCTCATCAAGCCATTTGTCCGGGGCATCGAATCCGAATGCCCAGTAGAGTTCGCGCTGACAGCTCTTCGCAATATCGAGCCAGTTTTCGTCCAGTTCCGCAATCGTGAACGAGCGGGCAATTTGAACGTTCGATTCAACGAGAGCGGGTATGTCTACGATTAAACGCGCGGGGCTCCCGATGAATGCCCCGGACAGGTCGCTCGCTTTGAAAGAGAAGTCCAAGGCTCCATGAAAACCAGCTTGCCGGAAGACTTTGACGCCATTCTTGAACACGCTGGTAAACAATGCCGCCGTCGCATTCGGGTAAAGTTGCCGGCGCTGTACGCTGGTGTTCTGCTGAATGTAGTCCCACCAGTAATCGAACTGATGGAGGATTAGCCCTTGCGCCTGGTATTCGGAGTAGGCGTACTCCCCATCGAAAAATACGCCGCCGCTCACCCGCTGAATTTGCCCAATTGGAAGCAGTCTCGGAGCAGAATTCAGTCGCACTGAGCTGTCCTTGACTGCGGCCAGCCACTCGCGAGGTGCCATAAGTGGCAAGCGTGGAAACCCTGTAGTGAGTGTCAGGGTTATATCTCCATCCTTCCAATATTGCACGCTTCGGTTACGCGCCCGGCGCTGCGGCCGAATTTTCTCAGCTCGATCAATGGCATTAGCAACTAGGCGCTGTTTGAGTTCGAGGGACCGTTGGCGCTTGTTTAAGAGCCATTCAATCTCGCCCACCGTTGCCTTTCGCTCGATCCGAGTTGAGACGTTATCGCCCCGCAAATACACCACCGTTCGCTGATCGACTGAATGGGGCGCTTCCATACTCTCTGGCAAGTTCACCACAATCAGGGCACGGTCAGGCTCAGGCAGCGATGGGTTGCTCTTGAACTCGAAAACGTGGACTTCAGGTAGCAGTGGGGGATGGACTGCTTCAAGTCCTTTCTGAAGCACTCGTTCGCGGAGTCCGGGCCGCACCTCCACTCCTGTGATCGGCAGCACCGCCGCCCCCAAATCGGTTTCATCGATCCCAATCAGGATGATGCCGCCGTAGGTGTTTGCAAATGCGGCAAGAGTTTTTTCGAGCGCTGACGGAAAATCCAGTTTGAAATCTAGCGCAGTTCCTTCGCGCACGCCAGTTTCTAGAAAGCTCACGATCTCAGCGAAAGTGATCTCTTGAATGGGTTTTCCAAACATGATTTTGGAGGATAGCACCAGCGCCGGGTGTCCGTAGACTGATGGGCGCGTGTGTCAAAAGCCTCGGAACAGTTCCTCCAGCCTCAGATCGAGCGCTTGGGCAAGAGCAAAAAGCGTGTCAATTCTGGCGGCGACAGCACCATTCTCGATTTGGCTGAGATGCGCCCTACCGATTCCTGCCATATCAGCGAGCTGCGTCTGAGACAGGCCATGCTTTTCCCTTAAACCGCTCAAACGGCGACCGAGACGAACGGGAAAAGAAACTGCCATTCCCCAATCGTTGCCGGTATCTTTGGTGGTATTGTTCGCTATACCGAATAATACGAACCTGAAAGTGATAAGCAGTTTGACTGAGGACCCGGGCCGGAGGATTGGCGATGGTCTATCGAGGGACAGTGCTGAGCGTAGCCTTTGCAGGCTGGTCAAATGCGGTCGAGCGGCATCCCGCAAATTCTCGCTGAATGCGCTTGTCCATAAGGGAGAACGAGATGGGAAGTTATGTTCGGGGGACGTTGACGAGAGATGAGCATATTCTTTACGAAGGCAAAATTAGTCTTTGGACTCAGTTGCCGCTCATTCTGCTGGGAGCATTCTTCCTGTTGTGGATGATTGCAACAATAGCTGCTGACGCTGCAATAGAAGCGACGCCAGTTGAGGTTGTACTCTTCATCCTTGGAATTCTTCCCATAGTCATCGCTTTTCTTCGCTACAGGACCACAGAGCTATCGATCACCAATAAGCGCATTGTCGCGAAATTCGGCCTCATTAGTCGGAACAGCATTGAAATGAAGCTGGCGAAGGTTGAGAGTGTTCAAGTCCATCAAGGTATCCGAGGGCGAATTTTCAATTATGGTTCTTTGATCGTTTCGGGTGCGGGAAATCCGATGGCTCCAGTACCGGGTATTTCAAATCCGCTGGAATTTCGCCGCGTGGCTATGGAAGCCCAAGATCAAACGGGAGTTGCTACGGAACACCGCTCAAACGGGGAAATTGGGTCTGGGTCATTATCCATGGAATCGCATTCTAATCGGAGTATCGGGAACGCGAGAGCATTCGGCTTCTTCTTTCTGCTTTTAATTCTTGTTGCAGTCACAGTAGTGCTCACTCACAAGGCTAGAACGCCAACTTCCACACAGACCGCAACGACCGAAGGCCCAGCACAACCGGCATCGGGCCATTCCGCTTCCGAGCCAACGCAACCGACACCAGGCAACTCCACTGCGGAGCCCGCGCCATCCGACACAATGCAGCCATTCACTTCAACCAACGGGCGTTTCAGCGTTCTATTCCCTACAGTCCCGCAGCAGTCTACACGGCCGTTTCAGAAGAACGGCAAAACGGCTACGCTCTACGACTTTGTTGCCACCGCTGACTACGGCAACATCGGCTACATCGTCGGGTACAGCGATTTCGCCCCGGATGCCTTCGACGCTGCTTCGCCCCAAATCCTTTTGCAAGGGACTGAGAGCGGCTTCGTCGCCGGCAAGAGCCTGCTCAGTGACCAGATCATCGATCTGCACGGCATCCCGGGCCGCGCCTACACCGCCGCCGACTCCGAATACAACTACAACGTGCACGACTTCTTGGCCGGGACTCGCCTTTACAGGCTGTTAGTGAGCACTCGGAAAGGCTATACCGCACCCAAGGGCGATCAGTTCATGAACTCGTTCAGGATCGATGCACAGCAAGAGCAAGTGAATGCAGACCCACGAGCCGTGCTCCCATTGCCGACAGTGGACGCTGCACCTGCCACTTCCGAGGCCAAGGCTCTCACCGATTGCCTAGTTTCAAGTGCGCAAAACGGTCAGTATTCATCCTTCGATGGTGGCAAATCAGCCACGAAACTCCTAGCCGATTGCCCCGATCAATGGAAGGAATACATTGACGCTTGCATGCGGTCAGGAGATGCAGACGGAAATTGCACTCTCAAGAGCGCTATTCTTGCCCAAACGGCGCTCAAGCTGCTGAACAAATAAGAGCACGCGGGCAGCGCGTCATGAACTGATTCAAAAATCGAGTACGGTCGAGCAGCATCCCGCAAGCTGGAGAAAACGGGACGGAAATCATACCGGGGAAAATACCGGGGACCCTGGACAGCAAACGGCAGACATCAAGAGCACTCGCACAGAGTGCGGAACCCGCGTAAACTCAGATTTCCGAGCATTTTAGAGACAACCGGAGTCAACCGCAGAAATTGACTCCCTTGCAACTCTTAACCGACAGGTTGTAGGTTCGATTCCTACCGCGTCCACCATTTAGATTCAAAGATTTACACCGCTTCTTAACTCCCCCATCAACCTCGAAACTACAAGACTGTAGGGACTTTTGTAGGGACTCCCCATCAGAATGCTGCGTAATCATTGGTAATTCTGAGTAATGCTGTTCCGTTTTTTTTGCGCTGAACGAATTCGCAGGTTGCGCGGTGCTGTCGCTGATCGCTGGTCGAGGGGTTCCGTTCTGCGACCTATCTAGGACCTCTTGCTGGGTCCCTGCCGCCTGCCCGTTTTGCTGAATGGATGCATCCTTACCCGCTGGCTTCTTTACGATGGATTCGAGGGCCGTCCGCTTGGCCTCCATGCGAATGTGGCTGTAGTGTTTGAGCATCTGCTTGGAGACGTGACCGGCAATATCCATGATGGTCTGATCGCCGGCACCGCTCTCGGCAAGGTCGGTAATCAGCGTATGCCGATTGTCGTGCCAACGACCCTTCACCTTGGCATTCTTGCGCACGTTGTTCCATGCCGTCTTGAGCGTGGTGACTGGGCGCGTTGGATCGCTCGGACTCGGTTTCCCGAAGGGGAAAACATACCACTCGGGGTGGGGCATTCCGAACTTCTCCCGATACCACTCACCATACTCGGAGAAGACCTCTATGAGCGTGGAGTTCAGAGGGATCGTCCGCCCCTCTCCCGCTTCGGTCTTGCTCCGGCCCACGGCCGGGTATTTCTTTGTGAAGTCGATCTGTCCCCATGTCAGCGTCTTGATTTCTGCGTCACGCATTCCAGCGTTCAGCGCCAGCGATAACGCCGCAAAGATGTGCGGAGAACGGGCCTTCCTGGCCTCCTCCAGCATCCTGTCCTTTTCGTCAGGCGTGAAGGCCCTCCCGACTGTCTGACGAACCTTGAGCTTGAGCATCTTTCTTTTGCGGAGCCGGATGCGCATCAAATCGCCCGGATCGCCGAGGACCCACGCGTCCCGCGGGATCGCTTCAATCAGTCTCTTGATCGCTGCACGGTCCTTTGCCTTGCAGGCTTCGATAATCTCGTATGCAGTCGTCATGTAATTCCTATTGTCGTTGTCTTTGAAAAATGGAACAGTAGAGGCGGTCTTGGGATCACTTGCTGTCGTTTTTCTCCCGTCCAGAATTCTACGTCCCAACAGGGACTTGCCACGTATCACACAAAGGGAAAGTCCTGACCACGGGCGCGCCTTGCGAGCCTGTATGGCCTTGAAGACCCACGCAATTAGGCGGTCTTCTTAAGACCGAATAGCTCCAAGTGTTCGACATCGATTGAAACATCATCCTTCAATCTTCTGCGAAGCGTTGCTCCCTGTGGCCCAACAAGCTGTTCGGTCGCCACGCCTAGATCAACCGCGTCCTCATAAGCATTCTTCTCAGTCTCATGCCACTTCCACCAAGCTTGCTGTGAGTCAACTGATCGTACACGCAGCGCGAACCCTCCGCTGTCGTGCGGCTCGATTGCAGGAACCACAGTGATTACAGACATTCGGTGCCTCTGAGTGGATTCTATCGCATTCAGAGTGAGGTTGCCTCAGAGAATGAAAATCGCACAGCAGCGCCCATGCGCCGGAAATGAAGCAGGAGTGGGCTGTCACACCGCAGCGGGAGATCGCGCCGGAGCAGGACCAGAACTTCGATATTTGGCTTGGGTCTGCAGTTCGCGGCTGTCGTCAGACCGCGCTGTCAATGGTACGAGGTGCCTCAGGCGTCAGATCTGACCATCGAATGTTCGATGAGCGTTGCACCAATCAGCAAAGTATCCGCCCTTAAATGTCGCAACGTTACTAAATCCAGCACCTCTAAACTCGCTTGCGATGCGATCTGTCTGGTTGCCAGAGATTATCTCGATATGAGCACCTTTATGCGGTCCCTTCAGGAGTAAATCACGGGCGTCTTGGTCTGCGGTGGGAAGGCTGTAACCGCAGATTATGATGCTCTCATTTGCCTTGAGGGCTCCGCGGGCCTGCGACCAGAGGAGGTCCCAAAATCCCTTGTATTCGTCTCCGAACGATGTAGGGACAAAGAATTCTTTTGTTCGACCAGGCAGGATGAGGCAAGGTAATTCGACACCACCGTTATAAATGTGGCCCGCGAAGTCGTCGTAACCAAGAAACTCCCAGTCTCTTCTCTCAACGACAGGATGCTCGCCTAACGAGGAAGGCGGATCCAGAAGAAGGGTTCCACCTGTTGCGCCGCCAAAGCCCGACATGTGCCAATTTATGCTGCCATGCAATTTCAAAACCAGAACATCTGAAGGTCGTACTGTTTCACTAAGCGGGAAACCGTATCCCTGCGAGATGTCCCATTTCTCGCATTTTTTAAGCTCTCGTTCGAGAGAATCGTCATAGTTAAAAGTGATAATGACATCGCCAGGCCGTAGGATTTTGTCGGCGAATGCCGCATAGCCGGGAGCGTCGCGGACATGAATCTCTCTAAACCAGTCCCGCAAAGCGATCCCCAACCACGCCAAAGACCTGCCAAGACTCGTGCGCCGGGTTCGATCTTCGAGAGCCTTCGCGTTCTTGAGTTCTTCAATCTGAGATTGGATTTCCGTTATCAGATCCTCGACCTTCGGCGAGGTTCCGAAGTTGTCTATCAAGAATTTTCCGCCTCGGATTCCTCTACTTTCAGACTTCAGCATAAATTCGAGAAGTCCGCCGCCCATCTTTGATGCCAGAGGGTATCCTGCATCGCTTGAGGCTCCTGCGCCGAATACATATACAGTTGGCATACGATCTAAGCCAATGCTACCTCAACTATTCCGACGTGGCACAGGTGCGGGCAGCAGCGCGGCGCAAATCGTGGAACAGAAGTTCGGTAACGTCGGCTGGAAACAGAGCCATCAGGGCGGCCCTACTCAAGGCTGAAGAGCGTATAGTGGATCTGTTGACGCTCATTAGAAATGTCCCCTTGGACGCTCGATAGAAATGCCCCCTTTTAGATTGCCTCTGGGTTTGAATGAGGGGGCAGATTGGGGCGAACAGGATTGAGCAGCAAGGAGCTGAGTCGG
>JBAUBR010000047.1:0-48465 GCA_049676965.1 Occallatibacter sp. | reverse complement strand
CTATGGCGAGCGCGCGCCACACTGTGCGAACTGACAGCGCAGGGCAGGGTTGTGAAGAGCGCGACACCTCCACAGAAGGCCCACGAGTTGAATCTGACGGCGCACTCCGCCTGCTGAATCGGGACGCTCTGCTACTACCGAGGCGGGATGGCTTGCCACTGAGCTTGCGACATTTTTACGCGCAGATTTCCCGCGTGCCCTGCGGAGGTAGAGGCGGCATGAACCGTTTGTGATGCTTTCCGCGGCCCCCAAGGCAGATTGCGCCCCGGCCCGCCAGACGATGGCAAAGAATTTTGGCGTGGAAGCGCGTGGGGCTTTTTACGACCGGACGGGCGCGATCCGCGACATGATTCAGAATCACGTCTTTCAAATTATTTCGAATCTCGCAATGGAGTTGCCGGTGCGCATCGACAGTGAGACGATCCGGGCAGGTGGCGGGAAACACTAGCTGATCACGCGAGGTCCCCTGGGGCCGCCTCTGCGGCAGGAGGGCTTTAGATTTACGGGAATCCACACAAGAAGCTCAAGGATTGGGCCGCCAAGCAACCGAGGAGGCGTTCCGATTGGAGGAGTATGAGAGCAATGCCACACGAAGTTGGAATGCAAATACCATTTGATCTTCTCGAAGTGCCGCCGCAAGACGCCGTATCGGAGTCTATGACCACACTTTACCAGTGCATAATCTCCGCGCTTATGAAGAACGGCCGCCTCATGGACCGAAGCGGCCATGTGCTGATCGTGGCAGAGCTGGCTCGGGAATTCGATGTTCTGGATATTGACGGCCGGCGTCCTGCGCCGCTGACAATCGAAACTGCCTAAATAACGTGCATAAGTCCCTCGACGCGCACCAAGCAGGCACATCACCCGGTTTCACTTTGAAGACCAGGCGCTTGTTCTGCCCTGTCAGGTCGCCGAAGTAAAGGCTGCCATCCGCGGCGCGATACACGGCTCGATGGCCATCCGTGTCGCATGAGTTCATTTGGCCCAGACCGGCCCACTCGATCTTGCGGACTCTCATGGTGGTCGGCGCCTCCGGGTTTTCCTGCTTTTTCAACAATGCCAGCCGATTGCAGCGGCGGGCCGGTCGGCGACGTCATGCACAATTTGCTCGTAGATCTGCTTGGCCTGCTTGCCAAGCTTCTCATCGCATCCAGCCAGCCGCAGGAGCGCTTTGGCGCGCACATCGCGCGGCGCCGAGATGTCCGCGGCAATCTTCTGATAGATATCCATGGCCGACTTCAGATCGCCGTCACGTCTTCCTTTTCGATTCCGGCTTCGAGCTGCACGCCTGCGGCTACCGGGGCAGACTGCGCCTACGCAATGCGCTCCGATGCCAGCGACGCAAGGCCAAGCAACAGGTAGAGCGCCGAGGCCACTACTCCTCCGCTCAGCACGTGGGCAGCCAATATCGAGGTAGCGTAAGTCGTTGCAAATCAGACTTACGTTTTCATCGATGCATCAGGTCTAGGCCATCAAAACCAACCCCCGGATGGCTCGAGGCCATTGATGCGCAGATACGTGACGAGATTGCCGTAATGCAAGGCGTCATGATTCCCGACTTGCGTCAAAATGAACATCTTGTTCGTCTTGAAGCCAAAGAAGTCCGCCGGGTCATTGAGGTGCGCATCGGTGAATTCAGAGTACACGCCATTGCAGTAATCGAATGAGCCTTTGAGGTAGGCCCTGATCTCGGCCTTCGAACCCTTCGTGGCAGCCGTGCCGGGGGTCGCTTCACCTTTGGCGTTTGAACACAATGTGTAGGATATATCCGCCACATGAATCAGGATCTCGCCAAACGAGCGAACTTCCTTCGTCGGCCGGTAGCTGTACTTGGACTCTGGCATCGCATCCGCCGACTTCATGATCTTGTCCTGCATATTGCTTCGAAAAATGGATAGCGTCATGGTCAGCGGATTCGGCGCCGCGATCGGATTGGGCAGGCTCGGCGAGATTTGGGCGTTGGCCAAGGGCGCCAAGACGGAAACAAATGCCATGCCAACAGGAACTACGACGCGAGCAATGGACCGGAACATGAACGCAAGGACAATCCGCCGAGTCCCAACTCTTGGAGACTCAAAAGGATTCAGTCCGGTCAACATCTCGATTGAATTACGAATCGCGCAGGAGTGATTTTTCGGGAAGTTTTGCATTCGACGTCCTCCTGCGGGTCAAGGTATGCACGCAAGGTTCCAGTTGACGCGCTGAGTGCTACCTCTTTGTAATCAGCAGATAACAAGACGACGAGCGCGCTGGAGTCTAGACCGCTCTGTCCATTTTCGATCAAGACTGTTCGAAAGCGGGCAACTCTAAAGGCGCCCCAGTCTAATGAACGAGTTGACATTTCTTAATATCTCATTGCAATATATCGTCATGAAACATATAGCGACGCAAGCTATCGACCGGGAATTGAAGAAGGGTAGCGCCGAGTTGCTGATCCTCTCGCTGATTGAGCACCGCAGTCGCCACGGCTACGAGATCGGCAAGCTGATCGAGGAGCGGTCCGAGGGAGTGCTGAAGTACAACGTTGCCTCGTTCTATCCGCTGTTGTACAGGCTAGAGGCGCGCGGCCTGATCGAGGGGCGATGGGTCGAAAAGGCCGGCCAGCGCCGCCGCCGCTATTACAAACTGACAACGAAGGGGAAGAGAATGCTCGAGAGGCAGCGTTCTACCTGGGCCAACCTGGTAAACGCGATTCGTCTGATAACGGAGGCCGAGAATGCATGACTGGTCAAAGGAGATCGAGGACGCAATCGCCCCGCTGAATCTTTCGGCAGCGCGCGAAGCGGAGGTCGTAGAGGAACTGAGCCAGCACCTCAACGATCGTTACGATGATTTGCTGGTCGCTGGCACTGGAGAGGAACAGGCCTATCGAATCCTGATGGAGGATCTGAACGACGGCAGGCTGGTTGCCGGATTGAAAGGAACCACAAATGCCGCAAAACAGCCCGTGCCCGCGGTCGTGAAGGGACGCGACAAGTTTCTTGCGGGCGTTTGGAACGACTTGCATTACGGCGCTCGCCTGCTTTCAAGGAGCCCTGGCTTTGCAACTGTCGCAATCCTTTCGCTGGCCCTGGGGATTGGCGCGAACACTACCATTTTTCAGCTTCTGGACGCCGTGCGGCTGCGAACCCTTCCGGTAAAGAAGCCAGAGCAGCTTGCCAGGGTGGCAATTGTGAACTCGCCCCATTGCTGCACGGGGGATTTCTACTCGTCCAACTCAGACCTGACGGGCGGTCTGTGGAAGGGCATGGATGACCAGCAACAGGGATTCTCCGCGATAGCAGCGTGGGCTACGAATCGCTTCAACCTTGGGGAGGGCGGAGAGGCCCGCTATGCAAATGCTCTGCTGGTGAGCGGAGATTTCTTTCATGTTCTTGGGATACAACCGGCAGTCGGCCGTTTGATCTCTCCCGTTGACGATTACCGCGGATGCGGCGTGCAAAGTGTAGTGCTGAGCTACGCCTTCTGGCAACGGGAGTTTGGGGGACGGCCTGACGTGCTGGGCAGCAAACTCACGCTCAACGGCCATCCGTTTCAAGTCATCGGTGTTGCCCCGGCAAGCTTCTATGGTCTGGAAGTGGGACAGAATTTCGATGCTGCCCTTCCCCTGTGCAGCGAGCCGGTCTTCTCTACAAATCTTAAGAGGCCTTCCCTGATGGATAGCCCGGATGCTTGGTGGCTCGCGGCCATCGGACGCCTGAAGCCGGGCTGGACACTCGAGCGCGCCTCTGCGCAACTCGATGCGATCTCACCAGGAATCTTCGCTGCGACATTGCTTGGTGGTTACGACACGATCGCGAAGAAGGACTATCTCTCCTTCCACCTGGGCGCTCTGCCTGCGGCCACGGGAGTTTCAAGTCTGCGCAATGACTATGAATCCCCCCTGTGGGTGTTGTTGGCGCTGTCAGGATTGGTTCTTCTGATTGCCTGCGCGAACCTGGCTAACCTGATGTTGGCTCGTGCGAGCGCGAGGCAGCGCGAGATGGCTTTACGCCTTACGCTGGGCGCATCGCGAAGCCGGTTGATTCGCCAGTTGCTGGCGGAAGGATTGTTGCTTGCCGCGCTGGGGACCTTGGCCGGCGTTGGGCTTGCCCAGATCCTGAGCCGCGCGCTGGTGGCGTTTTTGAGCCCTCGGCAGAACCCCATCTTTGTGGAACTGACTCCCGACTGGCGCGTGCTTGGATTCGCCGCCAGCCTAGCGATTCTGACCTGCATCTTGTTTGGGCTCGCCCCTGCGATACAGGCGTCACAGACCGAGCCAGGCATAGCGATGAAAGCCAGTGCACGTGGAACAACCGCCGGTCGGGGCCATTTCCTGCTGCGGCGAGTGTTCGTTGTCTCACAAGTCGCGCTTTCCCTTGTACTGCTAACCGCTGCTCTCTTGTTCGTACGCAGCTTCCGGAATATTGTCACTTTGAATGCGGGCTTTCAACAGGATCATATTCTGATTGCCGACTTCGAATTCGCGCCGCTGAAGCTGCCTCCTGAAAGCCAGATGGCCTTCAAGCATGAACTGCTTTTGCGTGTACAAGCCATTCACGGTGTGAGTTCTGCTGCCGAGGTTCAGATGGTCCCCCTGAGTCGGAGCGGATGGGACGGCAACATCGATATTCCGGGCGCGGCTGAGCGACAGGACGTGATCTTGAACCGCGTGAGCCATGGATACTTCCAGACGATGGAAACTCCGCTGCTAGTGGGGCGAGATTTCAACCAGACGGATACGCCGGCCGCGCCGCGCAAGGCAATCGTGAACCAGGCATTCGCGCGCAAGTATTATGGCGGAGACAATCCGGTTGGCAAGGTCTTCCACGATTCCGACGCGCCCGGCAAAACTTACCAGGTTGTGGGCATGGTAAAGGATTCCAAATTCTACGATCTGCGCGAGGACCCGCGACCCACCGTCTACGTATCGTTCACGCAGACCAACGGTCCGGAGCAACGCTCCACGCTGATGATTCGATCCGACGAATCTCTGTATTCGCTGATTTCGTCCATCAACAGCGCAGCAAATCAAATCAATCCCTCAATGGTGATCAATTTCACCGTCTTCAAGACGCAAATTCGCGAAGGTCTCCTGCGCGAGCGCCTGATGGCCACGCTGTCGGGTTTCTTTGGCGTGCTTGCGGCGGTGCTGGCCGCAATCGGCATCTATGGCGTGATCTCATATGCCGTCATTCAACGCAAAAATGAAATCGGCGTGCGCATGGCACTCGGCGCCAATCGCAACCACATCGTGCGAATGGTATTGCGGGACGCTGCAATTTTGCTGGCCATTGGCTTGGCCGCCGGTACGGGGATGACAATCGCGGCTGGAAATGCGGCTGCTTCGATGTTGTATGGGCTGAAGCCAAGAGACCCCATCACGCTTGCGGCCGCAATTGCCGGAATCGTCGTGGTGGGGCTGGCTGCAAGCTTCCTGCCGGCGCAGCGCGCCGCGAACATACATCCCGTGGCAGCCCTGCGTGAGGAATGAATTGGCTTGCTTCGACTGGCTCGAGAGCGGTGGCGAAACCATGGCATGGTCTCGATGAGTAATGAGGGGGCAAGTGAAATATCGAGACCCGCTTATTCCTGGCTTCCCCGTTTACTCCTGGAGGACTCCGTGCTCGGCCCCCTCGGCATGAAGGACACGTCCTTCACCTCCCAGGGCTGGTTCAACGGCCGCCTCGCCCAGCCCTGCACTAATGACGTCTTCGTCCCGCCGATGCTTACTTCCACCTGGAACGCTGCCGATCTTGTCGAAACGACCGTTACCGACTACGCTCACTTCGTCGCCAGCGTCATGCGCAACGAAGGCCTCAGCCCAGCCATCGCTGCGCAGCGCCTCGTTATGACCCGTGACGGGACCACGGAAGACGCACGCAGGCAGGTCTGCGCCCAGGAGACGCCCGGCGTTGCCTGCCACATCTCCGCCGGCATGGGCCTCGGCTGGCAGATCATCGTCCCCAACGGCGTCACCATCGTCGACCACTCCGGTTCCGACCCGGGAGTGAACACCCACGCCTTCTTCATCCCTTCCAAACACGTCGGTGCCGTCATCTTCACCAATGGTGAAAACGGCTCCAAGGTCATTGGCGAGATCGTCCGTGTACTCTGC
This sequence comes from Occallatibacter sp., assembly GCA_049676965.1. Taxonomy (GTDB): domain Bacteria; phylum Acidobacteriota; class Terriglobia; order Terriglobales; family Acidobacteriaceae; genus Telmatobacter. The sequence continues at coordinate 42,368 of JBAUBR010000047.1, read as the reverse complement.
CCCGACCCGGTGTATGCGGAGACAGTCTCACACTGACCCCTTTCCTTTGGAACCTGCCTGCTCCCAGAACACCCCTGCGATCACAACACATTCGTACCAACAACCGTTAGCTTCCATTCGAATCTGCCCGCGCGCGAAGAAGCCAGTTTTGCCTGAGTCTGTCTCGGCGGGCAGTTCGGGAAGAATCTCATTGCGAGAAGAGGCGGACTTCTAGCGTGCTCGATAAGCACTTTCGAGAAACGGGCCGGGAGTTAGGACTCAAAGCTGCGCATCGATCGCGTCGGAAACCGTCGGAGTTAACCGGTCGTTGGAAATGCCGGCCTAGGAATTGGCTGAGGGGAAGAATGAATGAGAACAGATGAATGAGCGGAAAACAGGACAAATGCGTCTAAGAGACGTCAAAGGAAAGAGATCATTCCAACCTTTGCTTCTCGGTCACGACCGAGGGTTTTCCGCTTTTTGATGTCAGCGGGTTGGGCGAGTATATTCGCCTGAAAGCAGATCACGCCGGAGCGAATTCGCGAGGAATTATCTGGCGCCGAAGAGGTCCCGGGAAAGTAGCCCGGCAGGTTTGTGTTTGCCCGAAGGTCCGGAGGAAGCGGAGCCCGTGGATTCCCACGATTCAACGGTCCGTGCGCAGTCAGGCCGCCTTCCGCGCGGCGTCATCGCCGCGTCGACTGCCGGATTGGTGGTTGCCGCCGTGCTCGCGGTCTTGCTCCTGCACACCGGATCAAAAGCTCCCGGTGACACGCCACAATCCTTCGCGAGGCCCGTCGCTGCGCAGCAGACCCTTCGCCTCAAGGGCATGACCGCCGCAGTCGCGGCTCGATCTATTATGGCCCCACTGATTGCCGGGCAGCAGGTGGGTACGCTTACAATCACCAAGCTTGTCACCAGCGGAACCCGTGTCAAGAAAGGAGACCTGTTAGTCGAATTCGACCGGCTGGCTCAGTTGCGCGATTTTGTCGATAAGCAGGCCCAGAGCGACGACGAAAATGAAAAGGTCATCGAGGAGCAGGCCAAGGAAGCCGCGGCTCGCGCCAAGGATGAAACCGAGATCAAGCAGGCTGAAGACAGCCTGGCCAAAGCCAAGCTCGAAATGGAGAAAGTCGAGCTCCTTTCCCGCATCGACGCCGAAAAAGCGCAGGAAGATCTTGACGAGGCACAGGCCACGCTGGCGCAGTTGCAGGAGACGTTCGATCTCAAACGCAAGGCTGCGCAAGCCTCCATCCGTATACTTGAAATCCAGCGCGACCGCACCCGCGAGACGATGCTCCACGCGAAGGCCAACTCGGCTCTGATGGAGATTCACTCTCCCATCGACGGCATCGTCGTATTCAACACCATCTGGAAGCAGGGAAACATGGGCGAAGTGCAGGAAGGCGACCAGGTGCGCCCCGGCGTTCCCTTCATGCAGGTGGTCGATCCGGCTCTCATGGAGGTTCGCGTCCCCGTGAACCAGGAGGATCTGCTGGAATTGAAACTTGGCGAGAGAGCGCAGGTGCACCTGGACGCTTACTCCGACCTGGTCTTCGAGGGCCAGCTTGAGTCAGTCGATCCCATGGGAGTTGCCGGCGATTTTTCTCCCCAAGTCCGCACCTTCGCCGCGACATTCTCCATCAAGGGTCACGACCCGCGGCTTATGCCCGATCTCTCCGCGGCGGTCGACGTCGCCCCGGCCAGTGCCATTGACGGGAGCGTATCGAAATGATGCGCAAGCTGCGTGAACTGTGGGACAAGCGCCGCACCGTGGTTGTGGCCGGCGCACTGTTTGCGGCTGGCGCGGGTGTTTACGGTGTTGCCCATTTTTCGGGCAAGGCGCCAACCGTACCTACCTTTCAGGTTGCGCGCGGCGAGTTCCTGGATGCGCTCCAGTTTCGCGGCGAGTTGAAGGCCATGAAATCCGTCACCATCTCCGCGCCCGCCAACGCCGGAGATTTGCAAATTCTCAAAATCGTCCCGGATGGAACCCAGGTGAAGAAGGGCGATGTCGTCGTCGAATTCGATCCGTCCAAAACCCAGCAGGATCTTGCCCAGGACCAATCGGTGCTCAAATCCAGCCAGGCTGAAATCGACCAGGCGCGGGCCGACGGACGTCTGACTGAAGAAGTCGACATGACCGCGCAAATGAAAGCGAAATACGACGTCGAAGTTGCCAAACTCGACGCCAGCAAGGGCGAAGTTGTCTCCAAAATCGAGGGAGCCGAAGCGAACCTCAAACTTGCGGATACCGAACAGGCGCTGCGCCAGGCCGAGGAGCAACTTAAATCCGATGTCGCGGTCGATCAGGCAACGATCGAGGACAAGAAACATGCCAGCGGCAAGGCGGACTATGACGCGCAGCGCGCCGAGACCGCGCTGGCCGCCATGACTCTGAAAGCCCCGTCGGATGGAACCATTAGTCTTTTGAACATCTGGCACAATGGCGGGGAAAGCCCATTCAAAGCCGGCGAGCGTGCATGGCCTGGAACCCCCATCGCCGAACTGCCCGATGCTACCTCCATGCGTGTTGCGGCGCGTGTGGACGAAACTGAACGCGGCCGCCTCGCACTGGGACAGCCGGTCGCGCTGCAGCTGGATGCCATTGCCGACCGTCAGTTCACCGGCAAGATCGAGAGCATCGGCACCATCGCTACCTCCGACTTCTCCGCCGGTTGGCCCATTCCGCGCAACTTCGATCTCGGCATCGCCATCGATCAAGCGGATCCGCGTCTCAAGCCCGGCATGACGGTACAAATCACCGTCATCGTCGATCGCGTGCCCGATGCCATCGCCATTCCCGCGGGGGCTTCGTTCCTTAAATCCGGACAGAGCGTCGCTTATGTCTGGAACGGTTCCGCATTTCAGGAACGCTCCATTCAAATCGAACGCAGAAGCCGTGACCGCATTCTCGTCTCCTCAGGCTTGAGGCCGGGCGACCTGGTGGCGCTCAAAGATCCTTCGGAGAGGCAGTGAGATGGCGCGCATCAAACGGCATCGCATCCTTATCCCCGCGGTTGTTGGCGTTCTGCTCGTCGCCGGCATCGGCGGGGTTGTGGCCGCCAGCCGCGTGCGCCTTCCTGCCAGGTCCGATGAGATTCCTTTGGCGCAGGTTAAGCGCGGTGAACTGGATCTTCAGGTCCACGCCACCGGAGAGCTTCGCGCCAGCCACTCCATCATGCTCTCGGCTCCGGCTGTCGGCGGAGACGCGTTGCAGATCACTCACCTGGTCCGCACCGGTCAGGCCGTCCACAAGGGCGATGTAGTTTTTGATTTCGATCCCAGCGAACAGTTGTACAAGCTCGAGCAAAACCGCTCCGAGCTGCTCCAGGCCGAGCAGGAGATCACCAAGGCCAAAGCAGACGCATTCGTTCTCGCCGCCAAAGACAAGGTCCAGCTTCTAAAAGACCGGTACGACGTGCGCCGGGCCGAACTCGACGTTCAAAAGAATGAGCTCGTCAGCAAGATCGACGCCGACAAGAATCTGCTCGCCCTGGACCAGGCAAAGCGGGTGTTGGCAGAGCAGGAGAGAGATATCGAATCACATAAGGCCTCTGGCCAGGCCGCTACTTATCTGGCCCAGGAGAAATACAACAAGGCCAAGTTAGCCATGGATCAGGCGCAGCAGAATCTTGCTAAGATGCGAGTTACCGCGCCGATGGATGGATTGGTATCGATTCAAAAAAATATGAACGCTTCGGGCGGCTTTTTCTTTACCGGCATGTCCTTGCCTGACTACCATGAAGGCGATCAGGTGCAGCCGGGCGCATCCATCGTGCAGGTTGTCGATCCTCAGGGTCTCGATCTGACCGCGAAGATCGGTGAGCAGGACCGCGAGAATGTCCAGGCCGGCCAAGCGGTCGAGGTCGTGTTCGACGCCCTCCCCGGCCATGTATTTCATGGCAGAGTCAAGAGTGTGGGCGGCATGTCCGTCCGGCAATTCTTCTCGTCGAGCAGCAACGGCAGCTTCGAAGTCTCGATTCAGCTTGCCAATGAGGATCCCCATCTTCGCTCCGGATTCACTGCACAAATCGTCTTTCTTGGCGGCGCGGAGAAGAACGTCCTCTACCTTCCCCGCCAGGCGCTGGTGCTCAAGGATGGCAAGCGCATCGCCTACGTGAAGAGCGGCGGAGGATACGAACAGCGCGAGGTGAAGATTCGAAGCGAGAATGAAAGCCGCGCCGCCATTGATGGCCTGGAAGAAGGCGCCGAGGTTGCGCTGGTCGACCCCACCGCTCCGCGCAAGTCCACCGGCAGCGCGGCAACCGGCAACACGGAAGGGACACCCTGATGGCCACAAATCAATCGCCGTTGCGGGGACGCCTTCTGCTCGGTTACCAGCAATGGTCGAGAGACGTGCAGCTAGGCGTGCAGAATCTCATGGTCCATGGACTGCGCTCGCTGCTCACCATGCTGGGCATGATCTTCGGAGTAGCCGCGGTGGTGGCCATGCTGTCCATCGGCGCGGGCGCGCGTCAGAAGGTCATGGCCCTCATCGAGCAAATGGGGGTCCACAATCTTATTGTGGAAGCCAAGGAAACCCTGGAGTGGCAGGCTCATTCAAAGATTCGCAAGATATCTCCAGGGCTTACCTTGCGGGACTATCGCGTTATTCGCGACGATCTTGACAGCGTTATTGCTTCCACTCCGCGCAAGCGCCTTACTCCCTCCACGATCATTCCCAAAGCACAGCAGGACATGCCCACAGTCATGGGCGTCAACCCCACTTATCAACAGATAGCCGGCCTCCACATACTAAGCGGCCGTTTCTTCGACCAGGGAGATGAGGACCGCGGCGCGCCCATCTGCGTATTGGGCGCGGCAGCCAAGTGGAGCCTGTTCGGGTCCTCCAATCCTCTCGGCCAATACGTAAAAGTGAACGAGCAGTGGTTTCGCGTGATCGGTGTCGTCAGCCCGCAACTCAGCGCGCCAAGCGATAGCTCGACGGCAAGCAGCGTCGATGCAAACAACAACATCTATATTCCCCTGCAGTCGGCCGTGCTCCGCCTTCAAGACAGTTACAGCGATGTCAGGGACGAGATAGACGGCATCTATCTCAATCTCGCCGACAGCGCCAACATATCGGAGGCTGCCCAGGTGGTCCGGGCGATCCTCGATTCGTCGCATCATGGCGCGGACGACTTCGGCATCGTCGTCCCCGCCGAACTGCTCGCCGAGCAGAAGCGGACTGAACAATTGTTCAACACGGTTATGGTTGCCATCGCCTCCATCTCATTGCTCGTAGGCGGCATCGGCATCATGAACATCATGCTTGCCAGCATCCTCGAGCGTACACGCGAAATCGGGCTGCGCCGCGCGGTCGGAGCAAAACAATCCGACATTGTGCGTCAATTCGTCGTCGAGGCCACCATGATCTCGTTCTCTGGTGGAACTATCGGTGTGGTCTGCGGTTTCTTTATCTCGCGGCTCATTGCCTGGCTTGCCGGATGGTCGACTATCGTTACCTTCAGTTCAATTGCCCTGGCTTTTCTTGTTTCCATCTCCGTTGGCCTGGTGTTCGGAATCTACCCCGCCACCAAGGCTGCGCGCCTTGACCCGGTGGAGGCCATCCGCTACGAGTGACGACTGCGCGCCCCGGCTCCCGGAGATCGCCGAAACCCGATTGTAAGATCGCTGCCTCATATCTCCGCATAGATGGAGTTCTTGAATGAAGGTCATTCGCATCGTGTTGGTTTTGCTCTTCGCTGTGGTTGCCCTCCTGCCCGTAAAGGCGCAGTCTCCCGAAAGCTATCGCGGCATGCTCACCGCGCGCGTCCGCGCAGGCAAGCTCCCGCCCCCGCGGCACCTGAACGACTACGTCAAGGACGGCAAACTGGTTCTCGGCCTTCGCGACGCGATTCTGCTGACTCTCGAAAACAACAGCGGCGTCCAGATTGAAGAAACGCAGATTGAAAGCCAGAAATTCGCCTTGCTCGGCCAATTTCAGACATTCGACCCGATCGTCCAAAGCAGCCTCAACATCAATCGGTATTCGTCGCCCTCGTACAGCCAGCTCCAGGGGGTTGGAGTCTCGTCTAACTCAACGCTCAATTCTCTCAGTCAGACCGGGCAAATCAGTTATACGCAAACCTTCACTCCGGGCACGAATATCTTGGCCACGATCTCCTCCAATAAGTACTCCACTAACAATTCTTTCTATTACTTCAATCCTTTTTTCAGTTCCACGCTGAATATTACAATCACCCAACCTTTGCTGCGCGGCGCGGGCCGCTTCGCCAACAGCGCGCTGATCAAAATCGCGCGCCGTTCGCTCCAGCAGTCCCGTTCTGCCTTCGAAGCCGAAGTGAACGACAGCATCCTCCTGGTGGTGAGCCAATACTGGAACGCTGTGCAGGCCCGCGGTGCTCTCGATGTCCAGCAAAAATCGCAGAAGCTGGCTGAAGCGAGTTATGAGCGCGACAAGCGCTCGCTCGAGCTGGGAGCTTTGCCGCCGCTCGATATTTATCGCTCCGAGTCGGAAGTTGCCGCCCGCAAAGTTGGCGTCATTCAGGCCGCGTTCGCACTCACCCAGGCCGATGAGGCCCTGCGTCTGACCATCGGCGCCGATCGCGATCCGCAACTGAACTCACTCGAATTGGATCTGACTGAAAGCCCTCAGCCTGATGGCACACTCGCAAGCATCAGTGCCGACACTGCATTAGCCCAGGCGCTCAGTCAGCGGCCCGAACTCGATGCCGTCAAGGCCTCGCTGGACAACGATGAAACAAGCATTCGCCTTGCGCGCAATCAGGCTGAGCCCAATCTCTCGCTCCAGGGTTTCTATCAGAGCAATGGCCTGGGCGGCGATCAATACAACCTGACGACCGGGAAGTTAGTGGCTCCCGGGGGCTTTGACTCGTCCATGAGCCAACTCTTCGGGTTCGGCTATCCCGGTTATGGCGGAATTCTCTCGCTTACGCTCCCCATAAGGAACCGCGCCGCCTTGTCGAACCTGGGAACTGCGCTCGTATCGCGCACGCACGACCTGTACACAGGCAGCCAGGTTCGCGAACAGATCACACAGGAAGTTCGCAACGCCATCCATCAGCTTGACGAAGCCAGGAACGCTCTGGCAGCCGGCACGGCTTCATTCGATCTGGCACAGAAGTCTCTCGCGTCCGAGCAGCGCAAATACGAGCTGGGCGCGGAGACAAACTTCTTCGTGCTCGACGCCCAAAACAGGCTCGCGCAGGCCGAACTCATCTTGCTGCAGACGCAGGTCAATTACCGCATTGCTCTCGCAGCCGTCGGCCATTCCACAGGTGACTTGCTAGGCCCATACCATGTGCAGATTGCCGAGCTCACCCACTAGCCGGTCCAGAAATCGGAGCCTTCCTGCAAACAGTTCGCTGCTCAGATCTCCATCCTCAGGAATCGAACAGCGCGGGTTCGGCCGCAGCCCAAATGCACAAGCTTAGGCAATGCGTCGCTCATCCATAGCTAAACTGCCCAGGAGAGCCTCGATCATTGTAAACACGCCTAGCTGCTGAAAAAGTCCAATCCTCGAAATTCGCGAAAATATGATCGCCCCAGGATGCCCTCTAAGCAATTTCCCGAGATGTACATGGACATTTTCGATCCCGGATTTTGCTGGTTTTTTGAGGGAAGTGACTTTCAACAGCCAGCAGGTCAACGCGCTCATCGAGCCATGCCGTGTCGCGTCTTCTGGGTTTCGGGCGGATCGTCGCCAAGCCGGAAATATCGGCCCGTGGGGGATATCAGGGGACACGCCAGCACCTGAAACGCGAGCCCTCGCAAGAACTAGAGAGGAAGCGCTAGAATTGCGTGAATGGGCGGGCTGTTTGGCATGAATCGCAGGGAATTTTGCTGGGGGGTGGCGGGTGTGGCGCGGAGCGCGGGTGCGACTCGCGAGAGGGCAGCGTACGACCTTGTGGAAGCGACGGACCGGGCGAGGATTCTGAAGGCGGCGGAGGAATATGTGGGTCTGCCGCCAGTAACGATCACGGCGTTTCCCTCGCCGCTGAGTCCGGGTGGGCCGCACGACTTCTTTTCGCAGGCGGATTATTTCTGGCCCGACCCGAAGATCCCAACGGGCCATACATCAATCGGGGTGGGCAGAGCAATCCGGCAAATTTCAACGAACGCCGCAAGGCGATGATTGCGCTGTCGATCCGCATGCCGGCGCTGACGGCGGCGTGGCGGCTGACGGGCAGGCGGTGGTATGGAGAGCAGGCGTGCGCCGTGCTCTCTGCCGCCTCCGGAGACTCTCTGATCGCGACGGTTCAATCGAACCCGGGAATCGAGATCATCACGCTCGCGCCGCTCACAAATCTCGCGTCGTCAGACTCCACGACTAACTATTTTCCAGCTTGGTCATTCATAGCTTTCATTGCTCGGCGCCACCCAGAGCCGCATTCGGGGTTGAGTCTAACCGGTCCATAAGGGCTTGGGAACATGCGAGACGCCTCATCCCTACAACGCTAGACCTTAGGCAATTTGTCGACGTTCCAGTCCCCGCCGAGGGCCTTGATCAGCAGAACACTCGCATCGAGTTGTCTGCGCCGGATATCTATGTCATTCTGTTCGTTGCTAAGAGCAGTCGTTTGTGACGTCACAACCTGGAGATAGGTATCTACGCCCCCTGCGTAGCGGTTCATAAATATACGAAGGGCTTCTTCGGCCGCGGCGGTCGCACTGTGCTGCTGTTGCGACTCTCCGTCGAGAATGCGCAGAACGGCGAGATTGTCCTCGACCTGTTGAAAAGCTGTAAGTGTCGTTTGACGGTAATTCGCTACGTTCCCATCATAGGTGGCGATGGCTGACTCTTTGGTCGCGCGCCGCCGCCCGGCATCAAACAGTGTTTCGGAGAAGCTTGGACCGACTGCCCAGAAGCGGCTGGGCCAGTTGAGCCAGTTTGTGGCCGAGGTGCCCTCAAATCCTGCCAGGGCACTTAGGTTCAACGTGGGATAGTAAGCGGCCTGAGCAATACCAATTTGTTCGTTGGCGGCAGCTACGCGCCGCTCGCTCGCGGCTATGTCAGGTCGGCGCTCCAGCAACTCGGACGGCAATACCTGTGGAATCGCGGGAATCGCTGGCGTATGAAGATCGATAGGGCTGGGAGGAAGACTGAAGTTTGCTGGTGGCTTGCCGATCAGGATGGCGATCGCATGCTCATACTCAGAGCGTTGGACCATAATGTCCGTGTCGAGAACCTGGGCATCCTGCAGTTGCGTGCGAGCCTGCGCTACATCCGATTTAGGCGCAGCGCCGCCTTCGAACCTGTTGTCCGTAAGCCCCAACGCTTTGCTATAGGCCCGCACCGTATCATCGAGCAGTTTTTTCTCCGCGTCGGCACTCCGCAGCTCGAAATAGTCGTATGCCAGCTCCGCCTGTAGGCTCAACTGCGCTGCAGCCATGTCTGCCGCGCTTGCCTGAGCCTGTTCCTTCGCTGCGGTGACGCTGCGCCGAATACGGCCCCAAAGATCGATCTCCCATGACAAATCGGCCGGAAGAACGAAATCGCCGCTTCCGTTGTTGACCTGGCTCGATGGAAAGTAGGGCTGCTTCGCAGAGTCACGCACAGTGGAGATGCTCGGTGCGGTCCCGATGGTCGGCGCCTCGGCTGAACGACTGAAGCGAATGGCAGCGCGCGCCTCGCGGTAGTTCGCTTCGGCAATCTTCAGTGTCTGATTTGTCGAATCTATCTGCGCTTCCAACGCATTCAACTGAGGATCGCCGTATATCTCCCACCAGTTTCCTCGAGCTGTTTGATCGCCTGGCTGAGCAAGCTTCCAACCATCGTTCGCTTGAGACGGAGCGGAGGCCTGTTCTTTGAAGGCCGGCGCCATAGGCGTTGACGGTTTCACATAGTTAGGGCCGACCATACAGCCGGTAAAAAGGATAGTCACAAATGACAACAGAGACGGAATGAGCCTTGCTTTCATTTGGAACCTCCAGGCTTTGGTGCACTGAGGCGAACCGGGGTTCCCGTGGTGAGGGAGTCCGACGGATTCACGATTACCCGATCCGTTGGCTTGAGTCCGTTGATCACCTCGACAGTCGACCCATAGTCACGTCCGATCGTTATCGGCGCCAGTTCGGCATGATCGCCGCGAACAACTCCAACGCGAAGTCCTTCAGACCTGAAAAGCAGAGTGTTTGCGGGGATGATGAGTGAGGAGGTTGCTTTCTTTGAATTGTCGGGAAGCTTGAGATGCACGAAAACATATGCGCCTGGCCTGATGCGTCCATCGCGATTGTCGATATCGACTTCCACGTTCAATGTTCTCGAGTTGAGATCGATCGCGTCGGAGTTGCGCACAATTGTTCCCTGAAATGTTTCCCCAGGAAATTCATCCAGCGTTAGTGCTGCTTTGGCGCCATTCTGCGCTGCCCCGGAGTCAACTTCGGGTACAGAGACAAAAATGCGCAAGCGATTCACAGCCGCCATATGAAACAGTTCCTGTGGCACGGCCGCCAGTCCCTGCGCACCACCGGCCCCCGCGTTGATAAGTGCGCCGATGTCCGTATTTCTCGCCGTGATTACGCCTGAGAAAGGAGCGTATACCTTTTCATAGGACTGCAATTGTTCCAAACGCTGAACATCGGCCATCATCGACTCCACGGTCGCTTGTTTTGCGCTCAGATCCTGGACTGCCTGGTCGGTCTCCTGCTTGGAAACGCTGTCTGTTTTGAGCAAATTCTGCCAGCGTGTCGCCGTGATCTCGGCGAGTTTCTCGTTTGCCTGCGCGGTTTTCAAATTCGCCCGCGCCTGGTCCAGTTGCTGATCCAGTTCGGGAGTTTCAATCACGGCGAGCAGCTGACCCTGCTCCACATGCGCGCCGATGTCGAAGTACCACTGTTTGAGGTAACCACTGGTGCGAGCAAAGATTGGGGTGTCGATGAACGCTTGCGTGGTGCCGGGTAGAACAATCTCTTCGAGGGCGGCTCCCGATTTCGGCTCTACCACGTTTACCGTTGCAATGGCAGCGCGTTCCGTCGCAGCTCCAAGATTGCTCGCTGCTACCGCACGCTCGTGAATGCCTGAGTAGATAACTACGCCCAGCAGCAGGGCGGCGACGCCCAATCCGGCGAACAGAGAGCGGGATAGCGTTTGCCTCTCGGACTGGCGGCGTTGGCCGGAATTGTTTTGCGAAGCTTGATTCAAACCGATTTCAGTGCTGCTCATCGCTTGCCTCCGTTGCTATGGACACGATTACGCGTGAAGTGGCTCGTCTTCTGTTTTCCCGGCCAGTTGCGAATCCGCATGTCGAGACCGGCCGTGCAGGAGGGCAAAAACAGAAGGTACAAAAACCAGAGTGGCGACGGTCGCGCAAAGAAGCCCTCCGATCACGGCTCTTCCCAGAGGTGCATTCTGTTCGCCACCGTCGCCCAGACCCAGGGCCATCGGGATCATGCCGATGATCATGGCCAGGGCCGTCATGATCACGGGGCGAAAGCGCGTGGCGCCGGCTTCAAGCGCCGCCAGCATTGCGTCGCCGTGATGCTGCAGCCGCTCTGTCGCGAAGGCCACAACGAGGATGCTGTTCGCAGTGGCAACTCCCATGCACATGATGGCGCCCATGAGCGCAGGAACGCTGAGAGTCGTATGCGTAATGAAAAGGAACAGGATGATTCCGGCGAGGGCCGCGGGCAATGCGGTGATGATGATGAATGGGTCGAGCCACGACTGGAAATTTACGACGATCAGCAAATACACCAGGACGATCGCAAAACCCAGACCACCAATCAGTCCTATATAGGAGGTCCGCATCGTACCATATTGGCCGCGAACGGTAACGAAGCTGCCGCGCGGAAGCAGTTTGCGGTCAGCGTCGACGATGCTGCTCACCTCACGTCCCACGGCGCCCAAATCCCTGCCCTGAACCGACGCATAGATGTCGACTACGCGCCGGATGTTGTAGTGGTTGATAGAGACCGGCTCACTGGTCCGCTGGATCGACGCGACATCGGCAAGAATCCCGGGCTGCCTTTGATTGGCGGCGGTTATCGGAATGTTCTCGATATCCTGGCCGGACTGAATGTCGTATTGCGGCGTTTGGGTCACGAGGTTGTAGTTAACGCCATTTTTAGGATTCAGGTAGAACATGGGCGTCACCTGGAAACTCCCGCTCAATGAGACCAGCATGCTGTCGGCAACGTCCTGCTCCGTGTATCCGGCTTCCAGCGCCTTCGTGCGGTCGACATCGATGTGAAGTTTTGGATAATCGCCCTGCTGTTGAATGCGCAGATCGGCGATGCCGCGGACATGGCTGAGCTCCTTGAGCATCCTGTCGGCAACGCGGGCATTTCCGATAACATCTGCTCCGTCGATCTGGACATCGATGGGAGCCGGCAATCCGAAGTTCAAAGTCTGGGTGGCAATGTCGGCCGGGAGGAAATAGAACGTGACCCCGGGATATTCCTGTGGCAGTTTGTCGCGAAGAGTGCGGACGTAATTTCGAGTTGCATGGTGTTTTTCTTTGAGAGAAACCAGGATGTCGGCATCGGCGGCGCCGGTCAGTCCTGAATGGCTATAGATGTAGTTGATGTTGCTGTAGGGAAGACCAATATTATCGAGGATATTATCCATCTCGGAGGAAGGAATGGTTTGGCGAATGCTGCCCTCGACCAGATCCACCAGACGCGCGGTTTCTTCAATACGGGTTCCTGTCTTGGCGCGCACATGCAAAATGAACTGGCCGCTGTCGGTATCCGGGAAAAAATCCTGGCCAAGAAAGGGAACCAGGGCGAACGCCAGGAGGCAGACAATAACAAAGCATGGAACGAACGTGAGCCGAACCGAAACAAGTCGCGCCAGCAGAGAGGAGTAGGACGAGCGAATTTTCTCAAAGAGCCGCTCAAAGCCTCTTTGAAAACGGGCGAACACATTACGGGAAGGCGCGTCGCCGTGCTTGTGAGCCTTTAACAGGTACATCGCCAGGGTGGGCACCAGCGTGCGGGACAGGATATAGGAAGCAATCATGGCGAAGATGACCGCCTCGGCGAGCGGGACAAAAAGATAACGTGCTACGCCACTGAGGAAAAACATGGGCAAAAAGACGATGCAGATGCAGAGCGTCGAAACCAGCGCGGGAACGGCGATCTGCGCTGCGCCTTCCAGGATGCCGTCATGCAATTCAGCGCCCTCTTCAAGATGCCGTTCGATGTTTTCGATGGTCACCGTCGCATCATCGACGAGGATGCCAACAGCTAGAGCCAGTCCGCCCAGCGTCATGATGTTGATGGTTTCGTGCAGAAGGCTCAATACGATTATCGAAGTCAAAATGGATAACGGGATGGAGACGGCGATGATCAGGGTGCTGCGCCAGCTACCCAGGAAAATGAGAATCATCAGACCGGTAAGCGCGGCGGCGATAACAGCCTCACGAATCACCCCGTTGACCGCTCCGCGCACGAATATGGATTGATCGGCAAGGGGCTGAATCCTGAGTTCAGGAGGAAGGGTTTGAGCGATTCTTGGGAGGATCTGCCGGATTCCCTTAACGACATCAATCGTGGATGCATCTCCGGCCTTGTAAACCGTTACCAGCACGCCCCGTTTGCCATCCTGCCGAACGATATTCGTCTGTGGCGCAAAACCGTCGCTTACCGTGGCTACATCGCGAAGATAGATGATGGTATTACCCACCTTCTTGATCGGAAGATCGTTAAACTCCGATATCTTCTTCAGGTCTGCGTTGACCTCAACGTCATACTCGAACTGGCCTATTTTGGCTGTACCGCCCGGCAGGATGAGCTGCTCACTGCCAAGCGCCGTCAGCACGTCGCTCGGCGAAAGCCCCTTCGCCTGCAAACGATTGGGATTGATGTTCACCATCACCTGACGCGTTTTGCCTCCATAAGGATAGGGAACCGCAGCGCCAGGGACCGTCACAAGCTGTGTACGCAGAAAGTTCAGCGCGATGTCGTTCAACTGAGGTTCGGTCAGACCATTCCCGGAGAGGCTGAGCTGCAGAATGGGGACGGTGGAAGCGTTGTAGTTGACGATCAAGGGAGGGAGCGATCCGGGAGGCAATTGTTTGAGAATGGTCTGCGAGGCGGCTGTAATCTCCGCATTCGCACGGTCGATACTGGCATTCGGCTGGAGATAGATCTTTACGATCGCAGTGCCGTTTACGGTCGTGGACTCGATGTGCTGGATGTTATCGACCAGCGTCGTAAGAACACGCTCGTAGACAGTGGTAACCCGCCCTTCCATTTCCTCGGGATTGAGACCCGTGTAGGTCCAGGCCACGGCAACCACAGGGATATTGATACTGGGAAAGATGTCGGTCGGTGTGCGCAGAATCACGACCGGGCTCAGAATGAGTATGAGCAGCGCCAGTACAATAAACGTGTAGGGGCGGTTCAGCGCCACTCTGACAATCCACATTCGGCGTCCCTCTGGTGTTCAAGCCAAACGGTCCGCTTGGCTAATTTCGAAACAAGACGTATAGTATGATTCGTAGCGATATTCCCGGGATTCCAAAAAATGTCGGACGCGATTAGGATTCAAAAAATGTCAGACGCGATAACCGGCGGGTCTGGCCGTTTTGGCAACGCGCGCATTTCTGTACAACCCGATTTCGCGGGAATGCCGGTTGGTATTTTTGAGGGAGATAGCGATGCTCCGGTCTGCAACGCACCTTGCTTCAGGCTCAATAGTGGTTCCGAAAAACAATCGGCACCGAAGCATCAAATCGCAATCTCGCGGTCGCCCTCGCAGCGAGGAGTCCGAGGAAGCGATTTTGGCGGCAACGCTGCAACTCCTTACTGAAAAACCTTTGCGCGATATTTCGATGGAAGAGATAGCGCGGGAAGCTGGTGTGGGAAAAGCCACAATCTATAAATGGTGGCCGAGTAAAGCATATGTCGCTTTGGACGCGTTCTTCAGAAAAACAAATCGAATGGTGCCAACGCATGACACCGGGTCTACGAAGAGAGACATTCAGCAACAGCTTCGCTCGGCTATGGTTTTCTACAGGAGCCCCGCCGGGCGTATCCTGGGCCAGTTTGTAGCGGAAGCACAAAGCGATAAAGAATTCGCGTCTCTCTTTCGGGAGCGGTTTCTTAAGCCACGACGTGAAGCGACCGGAGTCGTTTTCGATCGTGGTGTTAAACGAGGAGAAATCGACCAAAACCTGGACCGGGAACTTGTGCTCGACTTGATCTATGGCCCAGCGGTCTACCGAATGATGGTTGGGCACGCCCCCCTTGACCGCAAGGTGGCAGATCGTATCGTGTCGACTTTGTTTGGTGGGCTGGACAACAGATCGTCGAAAATGCCCGGAGTCCGAGGAAAGACTGCTCGAAAAACGAACGTCCAAGCGGCACTACGACTTGACGGCGTTTCCGTTGAAAAGAGTTGAGACAAGCTGGCGCATTCACTATTTCTGGTCCTCGGAGAACAGGAACCCGCACCTATCGTTCGCTGCCCGCTCGATACAGGCCGGGCAGGCCATTCACCTGAACGGCACGCTGTCCTATGAATTGACCAAGAACCTCTGGGTCGGCAGTAACGGATATTGCCTGAAGCGAATCAGTGACCCGAAGATTACAGCGGTTCTACAATTGCTGTATCCCGAATCCACTACCCTCAAGTGGCTTTTTCCTCAAGAAAAAGCCGCCTTCACGACGCCAAACAGGACACGTGAATTGTGGAACCGCTCTAGCGGTATGAATATTGCGAAATCCCCGAGGATGAAACCGGCCTGCCCGATCTTTTGTACCAGCGACACTGTTGTTGTAGCTGCCTCAGCTTCCGGGCTCAGGCAAGAGCAAGGAAGGGATCATCTCCAGAGCCAGGGCAATTGCGCCCCAAAGAATGGCAAAGTGGCCGAGAGCCGCGGCGGCAATCTCGGGGATGGCGAACTCACTTCGCTGCAGCTGTTTGCGAACAGAGCTCAGCATCACCGGATGACTGCCGATTTCGCCACCCAGCAAAATGAGATCGGGGTTGAGAATTAGAGATAGGTTGACGATGATGTCGGAGGCGATGGCGGCGCGATGTTGAACAATCCTCTTTGCGCGAGAATCCCCGGCCTGGGCGAGGTCGAGGACGGAGCTGGCGTCCACATTCATGCTGTCTGACTCAACATGCCTCGAAGAGGTATTAGATGCCCGGAGCCAATTCTTTACGATCGCAGAACTGGTCAATACATGTTCCACCTCTCCGAACTCATGCAACGCGGGATGCTTGCGCGCGATATGCGGCAAGCGCAGGTAACCAATCTCGCCGGCCGCCCACTGTGCTCCATGGTGGATGCGCCCGCCGAGTACAATACCGGCGCTGACGTTCGCGCCGATCATGATGAGCACGAAAGACTCGTGAAAGAGGGCCGCACCCCGATGATGCTCGCCGAGAGCGGCTAAATTAGTATCATTTTCGATGATCACGGGGCAATCGACGACTTTGCCAAGCAGGCGGCGGAGAGGAACATTGCGCCAGTTCTGCAGAGTACTGACGGAGATGACGAGGCCTTCGTCGATGTTGGCGATGGCCGGGACCGCGACAACCAGCACCAAAAGCTGCTCGCGCGTCATCTTGCGCTGCTTCAGCAAAAGGCGTGTCTCCGCGCCAATGAGATGACAGATACTCTCCGGCGTGGTCTTCCGTTCGGCGAGTGATACCTGGGACGTGTCCAACTGCGTTCCGCTCAGGTCGGTAAGAAGAAATGAAAGATGGCCCGCGGAGATCTGAACGGCAAGGACACATCCCCGGTCTGACTTGAATGAGATCATGCCCGGCGGGCGGCCGCCGCTCGATTCTCCCTCGCCCAATGGTCGTATCAGATTGGCCGCGAGCAGATCGCCAACTACGTTCGTAACGGTGGGCGCGCTCAGGCCCGATGCGCGAACAAGATCCGCGCGGGAGCATGAGCCGGCTTCGCGAAGGAGCCGCAGTATCGTTAGCGCGTTCCTGTGGCGGAGGTGAGCGGGTCTGCCTACCGGGATTGAGCCTTTCTTCACGTGCACTCGAAGGAAGAAGAAGCGACGCCGAAGGGATGGGCGCTGGCACAGCCCGGACGTTCGTTGTTCCTCGGAAAGACGTAGGCAACCAGGACGTGGGCTGCCGCAGATTGCCGGTTCCCGCAGCGCGATGGCCGCGTCGGCCCCGGAATGAGGACCAGCACGCGGACGCGGGCAATTGCGGAATGTTGAACACAGATCATCCGGACTTCCTAAATAAAAGTACCAAAGCTCCCGCCCGATCTTTAAACTAAATTCGCGATAACCGTGCGTATGAGGGAAGGTGCGTCATTACAAGGTTGAAGTATCCGCTGACTTCGCTACTTTTCTGCCTCATTTGCCGGGTTTGCCCGGCGCAGGTGCAGGTCCTCGTTGATCAGGTCGGTTACGAGACCAATGCACCCAAGCAGGCCATCGTCTCCGGAACGGCGCAAAGCCGTCCCGGCGGATTTGCGTTGATCGACACAGAAACCGGGCAGACAGTTCTCGAGGGCGATCTGAAGCCCGCCGGAGAAGTCGTCGCGTGGGGTGGTCGGGTCTTTTGGATCGCGGATTTTTCCGCGTGGCAAAAAGCAGGCCGCTTCCTGCTGCGAATTCATTCCGACGGGCTCGACTTGAGTTCCTGCGCCTTCGCCATCGGCGACGACCTCCTGGAGCGCGATACGCTCTCGAACGTTATCTATTACTTTAAGGGTCAGCGGCCAAGCGGCTCGTTCGATGCGGCAGACCGCCATCTGGCTCTGCCGGGCAAGCAGGGCGTGTTGATCGACGCGCACGGCGGCTGGTATGACGCAACGGGAGACTATGGAATTCACCTCTCGCACCAGAATCCCACCTCCTATTTCAATCCGCAGCAGGTACCGCTCGTGGCTTGGAGTTTGTTGAAAAGTTTCCGGACCCTCCAGTCACGGCACAACAGCAACTTCAACGAATACGAGCGGCGGTTGCTCGACGAGGGACTCTTCGGCGCTGATTTTCTGGTTCGAATCAAGCAGCCGAACGGCTCCTTCTTCGAGAGTATCTCGGCGCCGGGAAAGGAAAAGCTTGCGAAAGACCGGCAAATTGGAAATCCCAACTGGCGCACACAGATCAAACTCAAGAGTTCAGACTCTACTGAGAGCATTGCCGCCGCGGATGGGCCCCATGGCTATGAGGCTAGCTTTCGCGCGGGCGGAGGAATGGCAATCGCGGCGTTGGCGTTGGCCTCGACGATGCCGGAGGATGGGGATTTCCAGCGCCCGGTGTATCTCAAGACCGCCGAAGAAGCATTCGCCTTTCTTCGTGTGCACAACCGCGAGCTGTTGAACGACGGCGTGGAGAACATTCTGGACGATTATTGTGCCTTGATGGCGGCAACGGAACTCTACACCGCAACTAATGCGGAGGAATATCGCATTGCTGCCGACGAGCGCGCTCAACACCTGATGGCGAGGCTCACGACAACCGGGTCGTGGCGCGGCTATTGGCGAGCGGACTCGGGAACGAGGCCGTTTTTTCATCCTTCGGACGCCGGCCTGCCCGTGATCAGTCTGCTCGAGTATTCCATGATCGCTTCCAAAACCCAGCAACAAGCGGTCAAGCAGGTTGTAGAGCGCTCGCTGCGCTTCGAACTGGCGGTGACCGGCGAGGTCAACAACCCTTTCGGATATGCGCGGCAACTTGTCAGGATGGGAAACGGCAACGTGCGCACGGCATTCTTCTTTCCGCACGATACCGAGGCCGCGCCATGGTGGCAGGGAGAAGATGCGCGCCTTGCATCGTTGGCCGCGGCGGCGCGGATGGCTTTGCCGCTCTTCGCCGATGAGCCCGAGTTTCAAACGCAGTTGAACACCTACGCGTGGAATCAACTGCATTGGATTCTCGGGCGAAATCCCTTTGACACAAGCCTGCTCATCGGCAGCGGCCACGGTGATGCGGCCTATATGTTTTTCAAATCGTATCAATACACCAACGCGCCGGGAGCGATTGTGAACGGCATTACAGCCGGGCTGGACAGCGAAGATGGAATCGCATTCAACCAGGGTTACGCGGTAACCGGCAAGGATGAAGACTGGCGATGGACGGAAGGCTGGCTGCCTCACGCGGCCTGGTATCTTTACGCGATCAGCCTGCCGCACTCGCCCGATTGATCGAGATGGTCATTGCAGCGATGATTCTGGTTGAGCGAGATTCCGAAAGGAAAAACCGCGCTGCAGTCGTCGATTCAACTGCAGCGCGGTTTGCGGGCGTTCGTCAGAACGAATACTTGAGAGAGAGCTGGGTGGACCGATTGCCGTTGACGGTGCCGGTGATCTGACCGAAGTTGCTGTCGGTCATGCCATTGTCCGGCGGTGCGTAGTCGGCAATGTTGAAGGCGTTGAAGAAGTCGGCGCGAAAGTCGATGCTCTGCTCGCGCCACACTCGAAGTGTCTTGGCCACCGCCATATCGATGTTCTGAAAGCTCGGCGCCCGCAGCGATCCCGGTCGAACCGCGCCGAAACCATTGTCAGGCTGCTGCTGGAAGATGCATTTGCCGTCATCCACGTTGGGACCGCACGAAGTTCCCTGCACTTCGGTGCCGTAATAGGCGTTGATGGATTTGTTCACCGCGTGCAGCGGGCGAAGCTGGTTGGGACGCGCGGCGCCGGTAAATGCATTCACCGTGCTCGAGTAATTGGCCGGTGACGCGACTGTGACCGGAAATCCGGAGTAGTACACCTGCGCGCCGCTCAACCGCCAGCCGCCCAGAACCGAGTCGACAAAAAGATTGGCGTTGCCGCCGAACATCTTGCCTCGCCCGAAGGGCAGGTCATAAACCCCGGAGACGGAGATGTTCTGGCGAGTGTCCATGCCGGATGGGCCCCACTCCGAGCGCATGTCATAGGCGTTCTGCTGGTAGTACTGGCCACTGTAGATGTTGCTGACGCCGTAGAAGCCAATGTCGTCAGTGAGCGACTTGGAGTAAGTGTAGTTTGCCGTCAGCTCGAAGCCGGCGCTGAGATGCTGGCGGAAGACGGCCTGCAATGCGTTGTAGCTGCTGGCCGATTCGGTTTGCGTGATCTTGATGATTCCGCCCTGGCCGACGATGCTTGCGTAAGGCGCGGTCGCGGTAGGAGAGGTGAGTTGATTGCCCCAGTAAGGATCGGTCAAATGATGACCGAGAATGCCGACGTAGCCCACCTGGACTGTCGACTTGGGCGCGATCTGATATTCGTTGGTCAGGCTGAATTCCTGGGTTATAGCCGGCTTGAGGTCCTTCGGCCATACGTAAAACGTTGTGGTAGGCACCTGCGTCGTCGGAAATCCACTCGACGCCTTGTAAAAGACGCCAGGCGAATAGACTCCACTCGAGCTCACGCTGGGATTGATACCGGTCTGCTCAAAGTCCGTGTGGAACGGCGGATTCTGCGTCAGGCGAAGGTTGGCGCCGGTGCCCTCGAGATAGCTGGAGATGCCGTATCCGCCGCGCACCACCCAACGCTGCGTCGGCTCATAGGCAAACCCCACGCGCGGCTGGAACTGCGTGTAGTCGGCGTCATAGAGCGCCCTGCTGTTGCCATCGACGCCGGCATATTCGATCTGAAGCGTTTGCATGTCGATGTTGGCCATCTTGTTGTTGACTTCAAAGATGGGCTGATCGAACTCCCAGCGCAGGCCCATGTTGATGGTGAGATTCTGCCGGATCTTGTAGTCATCCTGTGCAAAGATGCCGTCGCGCCACTGCCGCTGCCCGGTGAGCCCGGTTACCGCGCCGATTTGAACGTCCTGCACGCGATCCAGAAGAAAGTCGGCGAATGGGTACGGCGTGCTGTTTGCCGCATAGGGATTGGCCGAATAACCCCCGGTGTAATTGAACGCGCCCAGCTCGCCGTCGTTGCCCGGATAAAAGCTGTTCTGCTCATAGCGCAGGAACTCGCCGCCGAACTTCATCAGATGACGGCCCTTTTGCCAGGTCAGGTTGTCGGAGTATCCGAAGATATTGTCGACAAATATCTCCGGCGACGGGTTGGTTCCGAATCCGCTGGGGAAGCCGTTGCCACCGGTTCCGTTGAAGTTTTGCGCGCTGAATCCGGCAGTCTGCTGAGGATTGCCCGGGATTCCGACAAGTTGATTGCCGGTGAGCCCGAAGATGCCGCTGGGATCGGTGGAAACGCCGTTGTTGAAGCGGATTCGCCCGTAGTTCATGGTGTAGGAGTTCACGATCGCAGGCGAAAAGGTGCGCACCCAGTTGCTGTCGAAGAAATGATCCGGGTAGTTGTTGGCGATGGGAAACTGCACGGGCAGCGGATCGGACGTAGTGGCGTCCGCGGCGTAACCCTGCGAGTAGCGGAACGAGAGTGCGTCCTTGGCGTCCAGGTGCCAATCGATCTTGGCGTCGCCCTGGTCGTTGGTGGAGAAGCTGCCCTGGGGACCGACAAAGTTGTTGTAGATGCCGAGGGGATCGCTGGTTGCATTGTTGGGCAGCGGGTAGGCCTTGGTATTGCCGAAGAGATATTGCGCGACAGGGTTGGTGATGGGGATTTTGTTCTTTGCGTACGCCGTTGGCTGGTGAGTCACGGGATCGATCGTAGTGGTGTCGTAAAGCTGAATTCCCAGCACGGAAAGAAGAGAGGAAAGATCGCCGGTGCGGAAGGCCGCCGGCACCACACTGAAGGTCGTGAGGCCGGCGCCGTGATAGCGCAACGCCTCGTAATCGACGAAGAAGAAGAGCTTGTCCCTCAAAATCGGTCCGCCGAAGGTTCCGCCGTATTGCGTCGTCGTATACGGATTCTTGGGGACGGACACGACGTTGTCGTCGTTGCTCCAGCTATTGGCGTCGAGATTGTAGTTTTTCAGGAATCCGAAAGCGCTGCCGTGAAAGCCATTGCTGCCGCTCTTCATCACCGCGAGAACGGTGCCGCCGTTCACGTTGCCGAATTCGGCGTTGGCGTTGGAGGCGATGACGCGCACCTGGGCAAGCGCGTCGGGGCTGGGATTGTAGCCAAGCGTGTTGTTGATGTTCTCGTTGATCTCCTGGCCGTCGAGCAGGTAGTTGTTCGACTGCTGGCGATTGCCGTTGACGGCAACTTCATTGCCCGCGTCCACGGCGCGCTCCGTCGAGTCGCCGCCGCCAAAGGAACTGAATCCGGGCGCGACCGCGCCGGGCGTATACACCGTTAACTGCGTAAAATCGCGGCCGTTCAATGGAATGCTGTTGATCGTATTCTCGGTGAAGGTCTCTCCCAGCGTAGGGCTTTCCGTATTGAGAATGGGTTGATACTGATCCGATACTTCGACCGAAGTGCTCGTCGAGCCCACCTTGAGCGAGATGTCGACCTTGGCGGTCTGATCGATCTCGAGTGGGAAGGGACCATACTTGGCCAATTCGAATCCGGGCGCCTCGACCGTCAGGTTGTAACTTCCGATTTGCAGAAAGCGAATCGAATATTCGCCGGCCTGATTTGTCACTGCCTTGCTTTGCACACTGGTTGCGGTGTTGGTTGCGGCGACTGTCGCCCCGGCAACGAGCCCGCCGGATGCGTCGGTAACGGTGCCGCGGACGGCTCCTGTGACTGTTTGCGCCTTCCCTGCCAGCGTAGACGCGAACAGCGACAACGGGATGATCAGGAAACACAAGCGTTTCATCGTTGCATGCCCCCTTTGTTATCTTTGTAAAGAAAGTTGGGACGCCTTTGCGCGTGGACCTACGATTCACCATCACGCCGGAGCCAAGCGGAAGCCGGCCAAATCTTCCGTTGGCGTATTTTGAGCCTGCCAAACTTGCTTGTTGAGGACGCTACATGAATACGGCGTCAAAAACAAGCCCGAATTAGCGAAAAATGAGGAAGTTCGCCGCGTCACCGAAGAAAACGCTTGCAGAGGTCTCGGCCCCAGGTTCCGCCTCCCGCAGGGGTCCGCCGTCGCCGAAAATACCTTGCAAGCCGGCCGGAAGTGATACATACTAATGAAACTTTATGAAGTCGGGACGAGTAAACGGCTGGTTCTTGAGAAAGAAATTCACCCTTGAAATCCTGCGGCGGCTCTGCACTCGATAAAGCAATTTACTATTGCAATTGTCGAGAAGAGTCGTAGAGCGGTCAGTTGGATATCAGGGAGCAGCCGGGAAATGGCTTGGAGAGTTCGCACGATGACGACGGACAATCTGTGTAAAATCCTTTTGGTCATGACGGCGGCCTCAGTAGCGGCCTCAGCCCAAACGCTCCATCCCATTCTGCCTATCGGCTCGTCCGCTCCGGACTTCGCGCTGCCGGGTGTCGACGGAAAGATGCACCGGCTAAGCGACTACGCCTCGAGTCCCATTCTGGCGATCGTCTTCACCTGCAATCATTGCCCTATCTCGCAAATGTACGAGCAGCGCATTCAGCGGCTGGCCGACGACTATAACAGCAAAGGCGTTGCGGTGGTTGCTATCCAGCCGAACGATCCTAAAGCCATTCGCATCGACGAATTGGACTCATCGGACTTGAGCGACACGCTGCCGGAGATGAAGCAGCGTGTGCAGTATAAGCACCTGACCTATCCCTATCTCTACGACGGGGACACGCAGCAGACCGCGCGGGCCTATGGGCCGCAGGCTACTCCGCACGTTTTCATCTTCGACGATCAGCGGCGGCTGCGCTACGAAGGGCGATTCGATGACAACTATCGCATCGAGAAGGTGAAGACGGAGGACGCTCGCCTTGCCATTGATGCGCTGCTGGCGCACCAGCCCATTGCAGTCACGCATACAGGCGTCTTCGGCTGCTCGACCAAATGGTTCGAAAAGTCCGCGGACCGAGTCGCCGCGCTCGAAAAGATCGATCAGCAGCCGGTGAGCGTCGAAATGGTTTCGAAGGCCGGTCTGACCAAACTCCGCGGCAACCCCTCGCACCAGTTGATGCTGGTGGATTTCTGGGCTACCTGGTGCGGCTCGTGTATCGCGGAGTTCGCCGACCTCGAGGACACATTGCGCATGTATCAGGATCGCGACTTTTCCCTGGTCACCGTCTCGGCGAACACGCCGGACGAGAAAGCCGCAGTGGTGCGATTCCTCGAGAAGAAGCACGCCACCAGCAATAATCTGCTCTTCGATTCGGACGATACCACCGGACATCAGACGGCATTCGACCCCAAGTGGGACTCGGCCGTGCCGTATACCGTTTTGCTCTCGGCGGACGGCAAGGTGCTCTATCAGGAGATGGGCACGGTGGATATTCTGGAGCTGCGCCGCACTATTCTTGCCAATTTGCCGGCGGCATATATCGGGTTCAGCCGCTATTGGCAGAGTCGCTGACCAGTTCCACCGCGACAGGCGCTTTCTCTGCCGCGCCGGTCTGTGCAATCTCCAGCGCCTGGAAGACGGCTCCGGTAATCTGCGCCTCAGGGCCGAGAGAACTGGCTTTGAGTTCGAGCTGGTACTGCGCGCCGCGCACGGCAAGATGAGCGCGCGTGGCGTTTGCCAGAGCGGGATGAAGGCCGACGCTGCCGCCCAGCACGACGAGGCGGCAGTCAAGAATCATGGCGATATTGCAGACGCCGTAGGCCAGAGTTCTGGAGGCGAGGTCGAGCACTTCCTGCGCCGGCGGATCGCCCTGGAGTGCGAGATCGAAGATCTGTGTCGCGTTCAAATCCGCGTTGCGGCTGGAGAGCACGGAAGTGCAACGGCTGCGCCATTGTGAGCGGATGCCTTCGCCGCCGACGAGCGACTCGAGGGCTCCGGGCTGGTCGAGCTCAACCGGTGCAACCGATGTGCCGGGAACGAGCAGGTAACCGACTTCGCCCGCTGTCCATGTGTCTCCGCGGAACAACTGGCGATTAATAACAATGCCGGCTCCTACGCCGGTGCCGATGGCTAGAAACACAAAATTGTTTGTGTCCTTTGCGATGCCGGCGCGCGCCTCGCCGAAGGCCGCCATGTTGACGTCGTTATCGACAACCGCGGGCACGCCGAGCGACGACTCGAGCAGATCGCGCAGCGGGACTTCGCTCCAGCCGAGCAAATAGGAAGTGGCAATGACCACGCCTCGGTCCACATCGGTGATGCCGGGAGCTCCGGCCGCAATGGCCAGAAGATGATCGCGAGATGATCGCTGCTCATCGAGGAGGCGATCGACGCCTTCGCGGATGAGATCGACGGCGGATTCAGGGCCTTTGTCCGCTGGAGTCGACGCTGCCCATTTGCCGAGAATGTTGCCGGCCGCGTCAGCGAGGGCCACGCGCAGGTTTGTGCCGCCGATATCCACGCCGGCCACATAGCGAGGGCTGAGAAACGCGTGGTTGTCGTCCAGGGTTGAATCGGAGCCTCGAGACTCGTTATGGTTCATATCTTTTCCTTCCATTTCTTCGATTCTTTATCGATGATTGCAACCGGATGCATCGGTTAGACTATGGGGCGGCCGGCGAGTGCGCCGCACTGATGCTTTCCAGCTCGCGGCCTTTCGTTTCTGGAATAACGAATCGCACGAAGATGAGCGCCAGTAAGCAGAAACCGCCATAAATGGCGAAAGTGAGGCTGTTGCCCGCAACATGGATGAGAGAAAGAAACGTGAGCGAGACAATGAAGTTTGAGGCGCCCGAGCCCAGCGTCGCGGCTGCGGCCCCGCGACTGCGCAAGCGCAGCGGAAACACCTCGGCAACAAGAATCCAACCGATCGGCCCCATGCTGCAGGCGAAGCAACCGATATAGACCATCAGGCAGACCGTGGCGATAATTCCGAGCGATGCGCCCGCCATTGCCTGATTGTGAAACGCATACGAGAGCACAAAGAGCGACAGCGTCATGCCGCCGACGCCCCCGTAGAGAAGCGGCTTGCGTCCCACGCGATCGACCAGCACCAGCGCGACCACTGTAGCCAGCACATTGACCGCCGCAACCATGAATGTGGCGAAGATGGCCGACTTGTCGGAGCCGATGCCCGCCATGGAAAAGACGCTGGGGCCGTAGTAAAGAATCGTGTTCACACCCGTCACCTGCTGCAGAATCGTGAATCCCACGGCGATGAAGAGACCCTTGCGGACCGGTGGACTCCACAAAGCTGTCCAGCGCCGCTCCGCAGTCACTGCGAGACTGGCTCGGATCTCGTTGAGCAGAGTCTGCGCTCCTGCCGCATCGGTGTAGGAATCCAGCACCTTCTCCGCTTCCTGCGTGCGGCCTTGCGCCACCAGCCACCGCGGACTCTCGGGAACGGCCAGCACCAACAGCAGAAATATTGCCGCGGGAATGGCGCCCAGTCCGAACATGAGCCGCCACGCATGTGCGCCGGCCAGCCAGTAGCCCACAAGATCGGCCACGGCGATGCCGACCGTAAGCGCAAATTGATAGAGGCCGATGAGCCTTCCTCGCGATTGCGGCGGCGCAAGCTCCGAGACATAGATGGGCGCGGTCACTGAGGTAAATCCAATGGCGACGCCCAGCAGCATTCTTGCCAGGATGAGCGCGTACACACCGGGAGAGAGCGGCGCCAGCAGCGACCCCACCGTAAAGATCACGCCGCCCGCAACGAGAATCGCGCGCCTCCCGAAGCGGTCCGATGCCGCGCCGCCCGCGATTGCGCCCAGCAACGACCCGATGAGGACCACGCTCACCACAACTTCTTCCATCTGCGTGGAGAGCGCAAACGAGGAGCGCACGAAGACCAGTGCGCCCGCGATGATGCCCACGTCATAGCCGTAGAGAATGCCTCCGAGGCCTGCGATCAGTGAGACCTTCCACAGAAAGCCCCGCTTGACCGGCGGAAGTATCGAAAGTGCTGAAGGCGGCAAGCGGGACCTCGGCAGGACAAATGATGCGTCTTCAAGCCAGATTAGATACAAGTGGGACGACTTTGTAAAGAAACTTGCATAAGGTTGCTCGAATTTGTTCAGATGTTTTTGAGAGGATGAACCATGGAAGACTCGACGCAGCCGATTTCGCAGCGGTGGATCGGTGGAGTGGAGCCGCCCCAGGAGCTGCTCGCAGCAACCGGGATCGAGATCCTCGATATCGAGTGCCGTCAGCAGCCCGAAAAGTTGAAGGAACTCCTCGCGGCGTATGCCGAAGATCCGGCGCTTCACACTGAGCTGAAGACCCTGCGCGATTTGGCGGCAGATTCCGGCCCGGTGCTCTTCCTCGGTATGGGAGCTTCGTTTTGCTCTGCGATCTCTGGAGCCGTCCATCTGCGGTCTCATGGAAGGTCATCGTACGCGCTGGACGCGGGAGAATGGCTGCACTACGGCCTGCCTTCTTGGAACGACGCCGCACTTTCCGTGCTGCTCACGACCTCCGGCGAGAGTGCCGAATTGGTGGAACTCATGAAGGCGGGCAGAGAGCGGAAGCTGGCCCTCATCTGCAA
Organism: Occallatibacter sp.; assembly: GCA_049676965.1. Taxonomy (GTDB): domain Bacteria; phylum Acidobacteriota; class Terriglobia; order Terriglobales; family Acidobacteriaceae; genus Telmatobacter. The sequence continues at coordinate 15,168 of JBAUBR010000047.1, read as the reverse complement.
CAACTCGGCGAGCACCTGCTGGCGGCTCGCGAGCAACCGGTTGCCCATTCTGGCTGGGCCGGAGTACGGCAATGCCACGAAGACCTACACGAACTCCACCGCGGCTTCAATCATCGCCGCGGCGGAGATGCTGAACTTGCCGTGGCAGAAGGACGCCGAACGCGCCGCGCAGGTTTTCACGCACAGTCTCGACCGCATCTTTGCGGAGCGAGCCGCGCTCGAAGCTTTCTGCCGCGGAGCCGCGAATATCGAGATCATTGGCAGAGGCGCAGGCTATGGCGCCGCCATCCTCAGCGCTCTCTGCATCCGCGAGATGAGCGGATTCCGCGCGGCTGCGCATACCGGCGCGGGCTTTCGCCATGGGCTGGTTCTGGATGTGGATGGCTCGCACGTGGCCATCATCTTCGCGCTCGGACGAACCGCGGAGCTTGGAGTCAAGCTCGCGCAGGAGTGCAATCGCCGTGGCGGAAAGGTCGTGCTCGTGTCCGCAGAGGATCGCGAATCCACCGACAATCTGTTTACGGTGAAGATCGATGCGGTTCCGGAGCCGTGGGAAGCGATCACCAGCCCGCTGGTTGCGCAGGCGCTCACGCTGGCCATGGTGGAGCGCACAGGCTGCCGATTGCCGCCGCGATTTCAATACGGAGTCATGGAACAGTAGCGGCGCCGAGCCAGGCGAGCGCGTCTCCAAACAAGCGATTCTGCTCCGCGCTCTCGAATATTTTGTCGCCGTGTCCCATGTTCATGTAGATCATCCGGTATTTGGTGTTGGTCCACACCACCGGCACGTCGCCGCCCTCGATCGTGTCCTTCAAGCCGAGCGGATAGTTCGACGGGTCAAGTGTGACGAGGACCTTTACGTTGCTGTTGAGGCGCGGGCTGGGGCGCCAGATGTACCATTCGTTCGCCGGCGAAGTGAATTTTGCGGGAAGGCGCTTTGTCACCGGACTTCGGCGGTCATCGACATCAAGCAACGCCGGCAGCGGCGGCCAGTTGTTGCCATAAAAGACGGCCCCTCCGAGGAAGTCGACGAACCAGGGCCAGTGCGTGCCCTCGTCGTTGAATGCGGCGATATGAAACCCGAGCCAGCCGCCCCCGTGATTCATGTACTGTTCAAATGCCGCGCGCTGCGCGGCAGTGTGAGGAAAATCATCGAGCCACATGATCACGCGAATGTCTTTAAGGCGAGATTCGTTCAAGTCGTCCCAGTTGGACGTAGTGGCAAATTCGAATCCCTGGGCTTTGGCGTGAACCGCGTAGAACTTCATTGCCTGCTGGGCAAAGAGCACGTGATCTTTCTCTACGGTGGTGGAATAAAAGGCAAGCACCTTGAAGCGGCCCTTCTGACCGCGCGCCTGAATCGCGAAGGAGCAAAGCGCGACGAGCATTGCGGCCCGTACCAGATGGCGGCAGATCTGGCGAGCGGTCACTCTCATTTTTGCGCCGCCCAGAGAATGGCGTTGTGAAAGATCGTGGTAAATGCCTGGTTATCGAACAGGTCGGGATGATGGCCCATGAAGATATACACGTTTCTTGCCTTCTTGTGCTGGTTACTCCAGATCACGGGATGATCCCCCATCTTGATGTCGGAGTTGGGAGTGTAAGTGCTCTCGTCCACGCTCGCGAGCACGTGCACATTGGGCCGCGGCGACTTGTCCCAGGTGTACCACTCCTCGTCTTTGATTTCGAAGCTGCTGGCAACGTTCTTCATGACCGGATGCAGTGGATCTTCCACCTTGACCTTGCCGGAAGCAAATGTAGGGATGTATTTGGTGAAGCGAATACCGCCCATGAAATTTGAGAACCAGGGCCACATCGGATAACCGTCGAATTCACCAAGCAATGTGGCGTGATGGAAGCCGATCCATCCGCCGCGGCCTTCGTCGATGTATCGCTCGAAAGCAGCGACTGCCGCGGGTTTCCACGCGTAGGGCGGATAGTTGAGCTGAATAAATAATTGATACTTGGCGAGGAATGCATCGTCGATCGCGTCGGTATTCTCGATGTAATCGATGGCGAATCCGTCGGCAACGGCTTCCTTTGCCAGCCAGATTCTGGCGGCGTCTACGAAGGGCTTGTGAATGCCGCCCGCTTCGGCGATGGCGACGACGCGGAACCTCGGTGGTGGCGGTTGGCCGAGGCCGATGCGAGGCATAAGGACCGCAGCCAGGAGCGCAAGGACGCCCAGAAGAAAATGAAACCGCCTCAGGATTCGGTCTGAATGGAGCAATTTAGTCCCTCGCATGGGCAAGCATTCCACCGCTCGAGTGCGGCTTCAACGGCCGGCAGGTTGCGTCTTGCGCGGCGCCGGTGAAGAGCGGATACTTTCTAAACAACATGAAGTATCTCATCAAAACCTCGCTCTGCAAAGGACCAGCCAGGCGGAGATTCGAGCGCAGCCTGACGATTGCATTGCTGTCATTGGCCGCCGTCTCAGTCTTCGCGCTCTCCGCCGCGTCTGCCGGGCAATTCGCTTCCGCAACTCCGCAGGCGGGCCTCATCAATCCTGCTGGCGCAGCCTTCAACCCGGCGACGGGGAAGGCCTATGTCGTGGACGCCGACAAGGGCGTGGTCCATATCAGCGATGATGCGGCGGGAACAACAGTTTCCGTCAAAGTCGGTGCTGGGCCCGTATCCGTCGCCGTCGACACCGCGAATGGCAGGGCCTACGTTGCCAACGCCGTCGATGGAACTGTGAGCGTTATCGACGGGAAGACAGATGCGGTTCTGGCGACACTGACAATCGGAAGCCACCCCTATTCAATCTCCGCCGATTCCAGCGCGGGCAGGATTTACGTTACTCGCACCTACAGCGACGAACTGATGGTGATTGAAGCGGCAACGAACCAGGTAGCTAGCATCAAAGTGGGCTCAGCGGATCTTATCGCCGTCAGTCCGGTCACACACACCGTCTATTCGCTTGGCTACGAGGGCGGGAATCTGACAATGCTGAAGGTCGACACACAAATATCGGTTGAGACCTCAGTCGGCATGCATGCATGGGGAATCGCCCTCAATGAGGCAACAGGTGCGCTCTACGTTGCCAAACCGGGAGATGACGAAGTTGTCGTAGTCGAATCCGGGGTGTCGCATCGAAAATCGATTCCCACCGGCCGGATTCCCTGTTTCGTCGCAGTGAATCCCCGCACAAATACCATCTACGTTGCCAACTACGCTGACGATAGCGTTACGGTGATCGACGGCGCGAAGGGCCTGTCTGTTGCGACCGTCGCAGTTGGCAAGCGACCCCAGGCCTTGGCGATCGATACGGAGCACAACCGTATCTACGTTGCCAACACGCTGGCCAACAGCGTAACCGTGATCGATGGAGCCAGCAACCGGGCGGTGGCCAACCTCGATGCAGGCAAGGCCCCGTACGCACTCGCCGTCGATCCTCGCGCCGGCAAGCTTCATGTGGCCAACCTCGATGTGCAATCCTTCACCATCCTTGATGTCAGGCCATGAGCCACGCTATGAATCGGTCATTTGGAGAAGCTGGTCGTCCCGTGCGCCAGCACGGTTGCGTTATCCTTCACTGCCGTGTCGAGCAGCCACGAACAGCACGTCCAGGAGGGATCAGTGGGTATTGTCTGCCGAACCGTGTTTGAGTTGGCCAGTATCGGTTTGTCAGTGAGCCGCTGAATTGTCGAGGCTCATCATGGCCGCATGTGGGCTGTTCGAATTGCTCGGCTTCGCTCGGAGTATCGGCGGCATCTTCGAAACTCGCGCCGTTGCCGGGCAGTTCCGTCGCCGGCGTATGCTAATCTCGAATCCCTGGGGCGCCCGATCGAGCCGCGCCGCTTTTGCGGATCGTCTCTTTTTCACAGACGGGAACGGTGGTGCCACTCGTGGCTGCGAACACTCGAATTTTCTCGGAAAAGGCTGCCGGCCGCGAGATCTCGCGAGTTCCAAATCTTCCGCAAGTTGCGGGAGACTTGCGGAACCGAGCCTTCATCGGTACCTCCGGTTGGGCATATTCGAGCTGGAAGACGGGATTCTATCCTCAGGCGCTTCCTCAAAAGAAGTTCCTGGAATACTACGCAACTCAATTGAACTCGGTCGAGGTGAACTACACCTTCCGCCAGTTGCCGACCGCGAGCATGCTTACGGGCTGGCTGGCCGCGAGCGGCGCCGGCTTTCGCTTCTCGTTCAAAGCGCCGCAGCGGCTCACACATATTCTTCGACTCAAGAACTGTTCAGACGCAATCGCTGCCCTGTCGCGCGCGCTCGCTCCGGTTGTGGCTGCTGGACGGATGGGCGTCGTGCTCTTCCAGCTTCCGCCCAATTTCAAAGCCGACGTGCCTCGCCTTGACTCCTTTCTTGTGGATGCGAACAGGTGCGGACTGCGGATGGCTTTCGAATTTCGGCACAGCACGTGGTTTTGCGATGAAGTGTATGCCGTACTTCGGCATCATCGTGTTGCGCTCTGCGTTGCCGAGAGCGAAGAACTGGAGACGCCGGATGTTGTGACCGCTCCGTTCACGTGCTACCGGTTTCGGAAGAGCGAATACTCTCAGGCGCAGCTCGACGCGATTGCGCTTACCCTGCGCCTGCGGTCCGCCGAGGGCGAGGTTTTCGCCTATTTTAAGCACGAGGAGCAGCCAACCGGGGCTATCTGCGCGGTCGAGACACTCCGCAGGCTCCAGGATCGATGAGCGACCTCGGTGTCGGCAACAATATACTCGGCGCACTGCGGCTCACCGCAGGCCAGGTGCAGCCTATCAGTGTAGCTTAAACGTCTTGCCCGTTTCGATGAGTGTTTTGAGGCGGGAGAGGATGCGCGGCCAGCCGTCGGCGCAGGAAGCGTAGCCGACATCACCTTCCGTCCACTGATCGTGCGTGACGGAGACCCTGGTAGCCTCACTCTCCGGGACGAGTTCTATCGAGACGCGGGAGACGTTGCTCGAAAAACCGAGGGCGAATGTGTATTTCAACAACCTTGGCGGCTCAGACTCCAGCACCTCTCCGCGAACGTAGATGCTGCGCTTACCATCGGCCCCAGGACCGACCCAGTTCATCGGACCGCCGGGCTTCAGATCGGCTTCGATTTCTGCTCCCTGAAAGATGATGCGGTTGGATTCGGGGGAGACGAAGCCCTCCCAGACTTTATCCGGCTGCGCGGCAAAGTAGAAGACGAAATGCAATGGAGTTTGCTGGGCCACGTTGGTTTCCTCCGGCCGGAAAACTCGCCCTCGCGAATCGCAAGGGTTCACACTCATTCGGAAGATACCTTAACTCACCTTCACGTACGTCGTATATGGCCGTGAACCAAGCCATGTAAACGGCAACATCGCGATTGGGCCGTTCGCCGCGCCCACTTGCCACTCGCGTTCGCTCACGCGCCTGGCCGCGAGCAATTGCTCGCGAGTGAGCTTCGGCATCGGGCTGGCCTGCTGTTCTTTCACCGCCATCAGCACCAGCGGCCCGCGCACCAGCGCCACGGTGTCGGTGTGCTGCGCATCGATCGCCTCCAACCGCATCTTCATCGGAAGTTCCAGCTCCACGCGGTCGCCGCTTCTCCACTCGCGCCGCACCACCGCAAACTGTCCCGGCGCGGCAAGCTCCTTTTGCCGTGCGCCGTTCACAAAAACTTCGGCGCCCTCTGCCCACGCGGGGATACGGAAGTTCAGCGCCAGTTCCGCCGGCCGGGAACTGGTGATCGTAAACGCCACGCGGCCCTCGTAGGGATATTCCCCCTCTTGCGTGAGCGAGAGCGCGGCGCTGTCTTCGCTCCATCGCAGCGTCGAAGGAATGTAGAGGTTCACATACACCGCCTGCGGCCCGCGGAAGTACGTATTGATGCGGTAATCGGCGGCAACCTGCGGCAGGGTGCCGGAGCAGCATGCCCACCGCGCCTCCTTATATACGCGCTGGGCGTCGAAGTTGTAATCGGCGTAATAAAAATTCTTGCCGTTCTCCTCGAGAGGCAGCGCGCCCAGCACGGTGTTGTACATCGTGCGCTCCATGCTGTCGCCGTAGCGCGAGTCGCGCGTCACGCGCAGCAAATAGCGCGTGACCTTGAAGTGAGCATACGAGCCGCACGGCGTCTCGAACGTGTGGTGCGTGTTCGTCAGGCTCTTATACACGTCGTCGCTGCCCGGCGCGCGCAGTTGCTCGTCCGGGCCCCATCCGCCCGTGGCATAACTCTGCGCAAGCAGCATTGCAAATGCATTCTGCGCCGCATGCAGATGCTTTTCGCTGCCCGCAACCATGTAGGCCATCATCGCCGAGCTCAGCGAGTTCACATAACTGTACGCGTGCCGGCCGGCCAGCACGTTTTCATTGCGCGAAAGCGGATCGAACCAGGTCTTGTCGTCGAGGTACTGCTGCGCAATGTCGTAATAGCGTTGCCCCGCGCCGCGCTTGTAGGCCAGAAACAGATTTTCCGGCATGGTGTAGGACTCATCCCAGTTCCACTCCAGGTCGTTCGGATCTTTATCCGCCCGCCAGGGATGGTCGTGCTCCACGGCATGGCCCGGCAGGTGCGGCAGAGCAGTGTTCGTCGTCTGCTCCAGGATCGCCAGCGCCTGCGGGTCCTTAACATAGGTGTGCGAATCGATCAGCCCCAGCAGCAGCTTGTCGTATGTGTACGCCGGAAACTTGTTCTTGATGTAGAAGTCCGGCGTGATCGTCTCGGCATAGAGCCGGTTCAGCCGCAGCACCTTTTCGCGCGTCGCCTCTTCACCCGTAATGGCGTAGACGCGCGCCAGCGCCGACACCCATTGCCCAAAGGTGCAACCCGGAGCGAAGCCCTCGTCGAAGCCTTTGCGATAGTCGTAATCGGGATTGTAGGTATACCAGCCGCCCAGGTCCTCGCCCGGCGCCGGCATTCCCGACATCTGCCGGAACGGCTTCAGCAGGCTGTCCTCGTTCAGCGCCATCAGCACCGAGTGCGTGTTCATCAGTTGCGCTTCGTGCGGCTCGCTGGCCATCAGCACATCGCCGTAGCCAAACTCTTCGAGCGGCGCCGGCAAATGCGCCTCGTCGGCCCAGGCCGCGCGGCTGTGCAGCCCGCTGCCGGCGATGGCCGCGGCCGCCAATGTACTCGACTGAAGAAATCTTCTGCGTGAAATGCGCGTCATACGGCTAGTTTAGCTCTTGCTCCCTGAATCCGCCCACATGCTTTCAACAACAAGCGGCCGGAGAGCTAGATAGCAACCAGCCCGCGCAGAATGCCGAGGGTCACGGCTTCCGTTCGACTGTTCGCGCCCAGTTTTGCCAGGATCGAGCTGACATGGAACTTTGCCGTGTGCTCCGAAATATTGAGCAGCGCGGCGATCTCCTTGTTGCCGCGGCCAAGGGCCATGAGACGCAGCACCGTCGCCTCCCTCGGCGTCAAATGCTCCATGAGCGGCTCTTCGCTAAGGCCCGAGTCGTCCGCAAAGTTGTCCTCATCGGCTTCGCCAGATAATTGCTCCGAACCGACGACCAATCCTGCCGCAACCGCCTGAATCGCAGCCGCCAATTGGAGTGGGGTCGCGTGCAGCGCGAGCACCGAGCGGATGTGGATTCCCGCGGCCAGCCTCGTAGACGAAGGGCTCACTTCTTTCGTCAGCAGAATGGCGGGTACCGTCGACAGCGCCTCCTGCAACAACTTGTCGTTGCGCCACGCAGCGGTTGAAATATCCTCCGTGGCAATGGCGACCACATCGGGCCGCAGGCTCCGGATGCGCTGCCCGACAGACAAAACCGGCGCCACGGGAAGCAAAGCCAACGCATTCTCGCCGCGCAGAGAAGCAAAGTAGCCGGCGCGAACGGTTGAATCGACCGCCGGCAACAGGCGAACAGGGTCGCGGCGAGCGGCAAGGCGGCCGCCTGCCGTGCTCTGTTCGTCGATGCCGCTGAAATCAGTCACGGTCTGCAACGGTCACCGCCAAATCCACTCTCACGCCGCCACGCATAACAACCACCGGGATACTTTCTCCGATGCGCGAATTGGCCAGGCGACGCAGGATTTCGCGCACGTTCTGAACCGGCGTTCCATCGACGGATACAATCAAATCCCCCACCATCGCGCCTGCTTGAGCGGCAGGACCGCCCGCTTCGACATGCGTAACCAGCAGCACATATTCCGTCTCCGCAGAAACCTGGGCGCGAAGAGCCTCCGGCACCGGTACCGGTTGCATCGCAATGCCAAGAAATGGCCGGGGCACGTGGCCGCGCTCGAGAACCGCATCGACAACCCGGTCGATGGTCTGCGCGGGAATCGTAATGATCGCCATGCGCGCCAACGCCGGACTATTGATGCCGACAACCCGCCGCTCACGGTCCACAAGCGCGCTGCCTGACTGCCCCACATAAAGACGAATGTCGGGCCGGATGAGGCGGTCGATCTTTCCGCCGTGCCACGTTTGCCAAGCGCTCCCGATGCGCGCCACAATTCCGCAGCTTGCCGAAATATCGCCCAGCCTCGAACGCCCAACCGACAGAACGATTTCTCCGGCGCGCACGTCGCGCTCGGCAAGTTTGTCCACCGGTTTCAGTTCTTCCGACGGCACGCGAATGACAGCCAGATCCGTCCCGGCATCGCGGCCAATGAGCTGTGCGCTCACCGGCTCTTCGCCATGAATGACCTTGACCGTTTCACGATGACCAAGGCTCGAATGGGTGGTGACGACCACCCCGGGCCTCCACACCACCCCGCTCGACGTCGATCTCCCGCCGCCGTAAACCGCCACCACGCTGCCTTCGAGCGCCTCGATGGTTTGCGAAAAAGACTCCGACAACTGCGACCACGCGTTCCCGTTCGGATTTGCCTCTGCCACGATGACTCCTTCAGTCTTTCAGCCCCATCGTGACATTGCTCGATTCGCGGCGCATCCGCCAAATGACCAGGTGCGCGCGCCTGGCAACTGATTTGAATTCCCCAGAGGCCAAACGGGCTGCGGAAAAACTCATCCGGTCAAAAGTCTTGTATCGGGGCATGACTGCAGGAGTGCCGCGACTGCGGCAGAATGAGTTAGGGCTTCATTGAACGCTGCAAAACAAATGTCCAGTTCGGATTACTCTGGAGATCGCGGGCTTTGAAAGGGCACGGCTTCAAAGCCTGCCCTGAGCGCAGTCGAAGGGTGCCGCAAATGTCCAATAAAATAGAGGGCTTTAGCCCCTGAGGGAACGTAAGTCAGACGGGACAACTGCACTCGCATGGTTGCGGGGGAATAGGGCATTACTTGTACAGCATTCGATAGCCCCTGAGGGGCTGCCGTTCTCCTACTTTCGCCATTTTCCGCAAGCTGTGAAGTCGTGCCCTTTCAAAGCACCAACTTGTTCAGACGCTCCCTAGAAGCGGAGACTCCCATTGACCTGATTCGGCGGATCTGAAAATCGCGTCGATCACGGCCATATTCTCGATCGCATCCTCGATCGGAACCGGAACGTCGGCCCCTTCCATAATTGCCTTGGCGAATGCATCTCCCTGCAGCGTGTATTGATCGCATGGGGGAATAATCTCGGTGAGGATTGCGCCGCCGGATAGGTCGGAGCCGTCGTCGATCAGGATGCGTGTCGATTTATCGGGTGGCGCATTGAACGGTATTTCAACCTCGATGCGCCCCCTCGTGCCCAGGAATTGCACGCGCTGGTAGGCGGCCAGTTGCGTGCTGCAGGTGAAGATCGATTGGCCGCCGCCAAAATCGAGCATCGCCGAGGTCAGCCGGTCAATGTGCATCCGCGGATCGCGGTCGACCAGGCCAATCACGCGCGCCGGCGCCCGGCCAAACGCAAGCCGCGAGACGTGGATAAGGTAGCAGCCGATATCCAACAGCGCGCCCCCGCCGCATTCCATTTGATTGCGGATGTTGGCCGGGTCGACATTGTGATAGTTGAAAAAGCCCACAATGGACCTGAGCTCGCCGATGCGCCGTTGACCAAGAAGCTCGCGCACGCGAAGCCATTGCAGATGCGAGCGGATCATGAACGCCTCGCCGATTTTTACGCCGGTCCGGGAGCGCACTTGGAGCAGCGACTGCGCCTCCGCGGCGTTGAGCCCGATCGGCTTCTCGCACAGCACGTGCTTCCCCGCTTCGCAGGCCTTGATGGTCCAGGGAACGTGATGCTGATTGGGCAGCGGGTTGTAGACGGCATCGATCTCCGGATCGGCGAGCAGCTCTTCATACGTGCCATAAGCCTTTGGGATTCCCAGAGCCTTGGCCGCCTCCTCGGCCCGCGCGAGACTGCGCGAGGCAATGGCATCCATGCTGCAAAACCGGCTCTTCTGCATGCCGGGAATGACTTTCTTCAGGCCGATTTTGGCGGTGCTGAGGATTCCCCAGCGGACTTTGGTCGACATACCGAAATCATACCGCTGCGATCGATTCGGGAAGCTCGTCATGGTGTCTTCCGGCGAACCGCCGCTCTCGGCGCAGCCAACCGGAGGCTCCATCCTTGACGCAGTCGCCGTCGCCGTCCAGGAGAACTTTTTTGCCAGTTCTGGCGTCGAAAACGATAGGATAGGCGATACAACGGAGGAGCCGACGCATGAGGAGATTTCTTATTTTCGCGGTAGCTGCGCTTTGCGTGGCATTGATTGGCCAAAAGGCAAGCGCAAAAGATGCCGGGCTCGACGGCAAATGGCATTTTATCCTCGACACCCCGGGTGGCGACCGGGAAATGGATGCCGACTTCGCTGTCGACGGCGACGGCAAGGTGACCGGCAAGTTCGGCAGCACCGACGTGGCCGGGACCTATAAGAACGGCGAATTGAACCTCGACTTCGAGATGACTTCGGAGGAATCGGGCGAGACCTCGCACCTGAAGCTGGTGGGCAAGCTGGACGAAACCGCGGCGCTCTCCGGCACCTGGGAGTTTTCCGAGTACAGCGGCACATTCAAAGCAAATCGTCCCAAGCCATAGTTCCGTCCGCTCCCGAATGCGAAGCTCCCGGCCGGTTCGGCCGTCGTGTCTCGGCCGCGCCATCGAGATAGCCGGGTTGGATTCGATTGGCCTCCTCGCTTCCGGTTGTCGGCCCCTGGCGGCCAAAACCGTTCCAAATCATGTAATATTTGCGTCATCGGGAAAGACGCCAGAAGCAAGAGAACGCTGGCACGGTATTGCAGGAGGGCCAGCCATGCGAGCCGGAACGATCATCCGTTCGATCGTCGCGAGTTTGTTCGTTTGCCATTTGCCGCTATCGGCCCAAATCACGGGCTCCATCACCGGAACCGTGCGCGACAGCACCGGCGCCGTAGTACCCGCGGCCAAGGTAAATGTTTCCAACAGTGAACATGGCATTCACCGCAACACCGTAACCAACGGCACCGGCGATTATCTCGTCCAGGGGCTTGCCGAAGGGACATATACGGTGGCGGTTTCTGCCGCCGGGTTCGAACGATATGTCGCCGCTAATATCGTTCTTCACGTCGGACAAAATGCGCGCGTCGACGCCGCGCTCAAGGTCGGCAGCCAGACTGCGGAAGTCACTGTGCAAGGCTCGGCCGCGGGCACCATCGAGACGCAGAGTTCCGAACTGTCGACCACGGTCACAGCCGATCAGATCAGCCAGTTGGAGCTGAATGGGCGCTCCTTTGTTCAATTGATCGAGCTTGCTCCCGGCGTGAGCAACCAGACCGGCCAATCCGAAGGTGTCACCGGCCCGGGCGGCAGCGTGAGTTACTCCATCAACGGCGGCCGCACCGAGTACAACAACTGGGAGATCGACGGCGGCGACGTACTTGACTCCGGCAGTATGTCGAACCTCAACGTGTTTCCTAACATTGACGCGCTCGACGAGGTGCAGATCTTTACCTCGAGTTACGACGCGCAGTATGGCCGCAGCGGTTCCGGAACCGTGGAAGCGGTAACCAAGTCGGGGACCAATCATCTGCATGGCGAGGTATTCGAATTTCTGCGCAACCAGTACTTCAATGCCAGAAATTACTTCAACCTGCCCGACCAGCCGATTGGTGCCTATAAAAAGCATGACTTTGGCGGCACCTTCAGCGGCCCCATCGTCATCCCGCACGTCTACGACGGCCACAACAAGAGCTTCTTCTTTTATTCCGAAGAGCTTCGCCGCGAAAACGTTCCCGGCTTTTACTCGCTTCCCGTGCCGACGGCGGCCGAAAGAGCCGGCGACTTCAACGCCATTTGCCCGTCGCCGGGCACAATCTTCTATCGCACTCCACCTTCCAATGCCCCGCCGACTTTCGTTACTTATCCGGATTGTCCCGCGTACAATTCCGACGCCGCGCAGGACGGCGGGTTTATCGGATTCGCGAACAACAGCGTCGCGCCATATATCGACAAGACCAACACCAGCGATTTTCTGGCGCTTATTCCTCTTCCCAATTCGACCTTTGCCGGCTTGCCTTATTACCGCGATCCGGCCGCAGCGCCTTACACATGGCATGAAGAACTCTTCAAGATCGATCAGCAATTCAGCCAGAAGCTTCACGCTTCATTTCGCTTCATCCACGATTCGCCCCTAGTCACGCTGCAGACGTCGACGCCGTGGGCCGAGTCGGACCTGCCCGGCATTCCCGGCCACGAACTGGAACCCGGCGTGTCGATGGTCTTCAATCTGCAATGGACGCCCTCGCCCACTGTGACCAACGAATACATGATGGGCTACGGCGCCAACCATATCACCATCGTCAACTCCACCAACGCCGGCGCGCTTCCACCCAGCCTGACCATGACCGGGTTGTTCAACAACGACTTCGGAGGCAAGATTCCATCGTTCACGATCAACGGCGGCGTGACCTACGGAACGCTGGTTCAGGATGCAGGCCCGGTTCCTTTCTATAACTCCAATCCGACTTATACTTATCGCGATACAGTGACGAAGCTGCTGCACAATCACAACCTGAAGACCGGCTTTTATCTCACCTTCAACCAGAAAAACGAAGATGCGGAACTGAATACGCAGGGCTTTCTCAACTTCAGCGGCAACGGCGCAAGCTGGTTCACCGCGCCTGCAAGCGGTGGCATTCCCAGCACCGGCAGCTCGTTTGCCGACTTTCTCGTGGGAGATATCGGTAACTATTCGCAGTCGAACCAGGAGCCCAAGTATCACTTCGAATTCAAGATCTTCGAGCCCTTCATTCAGGATGACTGGCACATCACCAAGAAACTGACTTTGAACCTCGGACTGCGCATGAGTATGTTCGGGCTTTACAAGGAGATGAAAGATCTCGCTTATAACTTCGATCCCTCCGTTTATAACGCGGCGAACATGCCTACCGTCGACCCGAATACCGGGCAGCTCGATTTCGGCCCGGGGCAGAGCATCGATAATCTGAGCGGGATCGTTCGCTGCGGCTACGACGGTGTTCCGGTGGGCTGCATGAAGGGACATATCTGGAATCCGGCGCCGCGCATCGGTTTTGCCTTCGATCCCTTCGGCGACGGCAAGACCGCAATCCGATCCGCCTATGGAATCTTCTTTGAACACACCAATGGCAACGAAGCCAATGCGGAGTCTCTCGAGGGCCAGCCGCCGCTCGTCCTGACTCCGCTTCAGTTTTACATTCAGGGTTATCGGAACATCGGCGGCGGCGTGTACTTCCCGCTCATTCCCAACTCTATCCCCTCCACTCAAGTTACGTGGCCGTACATGCAGCAGTACCATTTCGACATTCAGCGCGAACTGATGCGCGACACAATCATGACGGTCTCATACGTGGGCAGCAAGGGCACGCACCTGACGCTGCAGAACGACCTCAACCAGCTCCACGACCTGAACCAGGCCGACAACCCGTACCCCAAAGGGTTGCCTATTACCGATCCGGATTGCGAGAACGCCAGCAATGGACCGCCGGTATTCGTCGCCGGCCAACTGGTAAAGGCGGATGCGTTAATTCACCTCAACATCGCCTGCGGCAACGTCGATCCGGACATGTACCGGGAGAACTTCCCCGGCTGGAGCACGGTGACGGGCATCGAGCTTGGAGCCAGTTCGAATTACAACGCATTGCAGGTCTCGGGACGACGCACGGCAACTAACCTCGAACTGACACTGGCTTATACTTATAGCCATTCGATCGACAATGAGTCCGATCGCTACGACGGCAACTTTGTCGATACCTACAATTTAAAAGGCAATCGCTCCAGCTCCAATCTCGATCAGCGCCATATACTCAATGTGAGCTATATCGCTACGCTTCCCAAGTTATCGCACAGCGATCACCTCACGCGGCTGACTCTTGGCGGATGGCAGTGGTCCGGCATCACCGAAGTGCAGACCGGCAGCCCTTTCAGCATCGTCAACGGCGGTTACTATGACAATGCCGGCGTAGCCAACGGCAACGGCACCGGGTCCTATGTCGACTTCGCCCCCGGAGTAAGCCGGACGCGCATCACCGGCCCGAGGAATCAGCCCGGCATTTACGGTCCGCTGCTCTTCAATCCGGCGGCCTATAACGCTCCTCAGGGTCTGACATTCGGCGACTCCGGACGTAACTCCCTTTTCGGGCCGCGCAACACGAACTTCGACATGGGTATCTTCAAGCACTTCCCCGTCGGAGATCACTTGACAGCGGAGTTCAGGACTGAAGCATTCAATGTTTTCAATCATCCGCAATTTAACGGCGTCAATAACTCTCCGAGTTGCTTCCTTCCCAATGGCGGCTTCCAATACAACGCGGGGGCGGATACGTGCGTGGACGGAAATGCCGCGGAGGGCTATCTCCCTTCCGGCTTCCTGCACCCCGACAACGTACGCGATCCTCGCATTCTGCAGTTTGCCCTCAAGCTGCTGTTTTAGGTCTCTGACCGTTTGATTTTGTACCAATCTGGGTGCCCCAGAGCCTCCTGAGCGAGCGCAGCGAGTCGAAGGACCCGCATTTCGAGCTTGTCGAAAGCCTGCCCTGAGCTTGTCGAAGGGGGTCTCGATTTTGAGACCTGGGATGCCACGATGCAAAAAGTACAAGTTCACGCGGTCAGAGAAATAGTGCTCCGACCCGGCGAGGCGCCCGAACTCCTGCCAAGACGCTCTAAAATTCCTTACATACGAAATCAAGCCGCTGTTGATCGAAGCGGCTTGACAAGGAAAAAGGAGGGTCTCTTTGCCCCGCATCGCACTTCGCATTTTCTTGCCCGCCGCCGCTTTGGCTGGGCTAGCAACTTTAGGCACGCTCTCGGCGCAATCGCCGGACCCGGCGCAGGCAACACCCGCCGCCGCGGCACAAGCTGCCGCACCTTCGGCTCCTCAACCCCCGCGGTCGGCAACGC
>JBAUBR010000046.1:0-11842 GCA_049676965.1 Occallatibacter sp. | reverse complement strand
CCCGCTGCTCCGGCGACAAGTAACTGAACATATCCGCTTGCTGATGATCGATTCCGCGCATGGTTCCTTCTTAACCCATCACGCTGTGGATTTGAAGTTACTTTTTCAGCACCCTGCTAGTGCCCTGCTGCTACAGCCGAATGGCGAGATCGTGATTGCCGGTTTTCAGCCCGGCGGCAGTGGGCATTCAACGGGGATGGGGGGAACCTCCATTGCCCGGTTTAACTCCAACGGCGCCCTTAACACCACCTTCGGCACGGCCGGAGCCGCTGAGGTGAGTGCGGGAATGCTCAGGCCCACGGCGGTGGCGCTGCTCTCCAATGGCGACTACCTGATCATTGGTCAGAACACCGCGGGCACCGGAGCCACCGAAGCGGAGATCAGTTCCACCGGCGTGCTGCAATCGAGCATCACCACGGCAACCGTAACGGCGACTAGCCCGCTGCAAGGTCTCGAGCAGATCCCGACCGCCTTGGAGAGCAACGGCGATTTTGTTGTGTCGAACCAGGGGGCAACCTCGCACGATGAAAGCGCATTCCCGATTGTCTCGCTCTTCAGTGAAGCCGGTGTCGAGAGCGCTGCCGTCGCTGCCACCCACATTTCCTTTGGCGGCGACGCGAAGAGCGTAGGGCAGGCCATAGCGGTGCAGTCCAATGGGCAGGTGGTGGTCGGCGGCCTGATCAATGACGCATCGCCGATCTTTGGCGGCCTGGCCAGGCTCGACATCAATGGCGATCTCGACCGCACCTTCGGCAGCGGCGGCACGGTGACGTTCGACAATTCAGTAAGCGCTCTGCTTATAGAGGCGAACGGGGACATTATCGCCGTAGAAGCGCCGGGCGCGAATGGCGGGGATGGCATCGCGCTGCAGCGCTACCTGGCGGATTAACTCGTCGGCCCCGGAAACCGAAGAATCATGGCCCCTTCCTTGGGAAGGGGCCGTTTTCTCGCTGGAGAATTCTCACCCTTTCGAAAAAGTGACGAACTATTCTATATAGTGATATCCGAGATGCTTGGCAGAAGCATAGCCCACCAATCTGATCTCGGCGGGCGACGGCGTTTCTTCTTCTTCCGGGCTCGGACGAACCATATTTCACTATGTCACTTTCTGAGGACAACTCGATACGCATGCAGGCAGAAGACATTCTGCTCAATAGCGAAGAGCGACTCCGCCTGATACTCGATTCCGCTTCGGAAGCTATCTGTGGCTGTGACTCGGAAGGCACTTGTCTTTTCTCAAATGCTTCAGCGGCGCGCATTCTCGGCTACGACGCCCCCGCCGAATTACTCGGGAAAAACATGCATGCGCTGGAACACCATACCCGAAAAGATGGCACTCCATATCCAATTGAAGAATGCCCCATCTATATTGGGTTCCAAAAGAACGAGGGCGTCCACAGGGATGACGAGGTTTATTGGAGGAAGGATGGCACGAGCTTTCCCGTCGAATATTGGTCACATATTGTCGTTCGCGAAGGTAGAACATTGGGCGCCGTGATCACCTTCATCGATGTCACGGAACGGAAACAGGCGGAAACGGCGCTGCGGAAGAGCGAGGAGCGGTGGCGGTCCGTGTATGAGAATTCGGCCATCGGGGTGGCGCTTACAGATCTGAGCGGCCGCTTCCTGGCAGTGAATCGCGCCTACGCGAAAATGTTGGGCTACAGCGAAGAGGAACTCCGCCAGCTCACTTTTATGGAGATCACCGAAGAGGATTATCGCGACGCCAACTCGGAGTTGGTGAGCGAGCTTTTAGAGGGAAAGCGACAACAGTTTCAGATCGAGAAGCAATATCGACGCAAAGATGGCACCATGCTGTGGGTCAGCAACAACGTTTCTTTGGTTCCGGGTACCGAAAGCATGCCGCGATTTATCATGGCGCTTTCCGAGGACATCACGGAACGGAAGCAAGCGGAAGAGGCGCTCCGCAAAAGCGAAGACGAACTTCGCACCATTATCGAAACAATTCCGGCTTTCGTCGTGAGATCTCTACCTGATGGCTCCGTGGATTTTCTAAGTCAAAGTTTACTGGATTACACGGGCTTCTCCAGGGAGCAATTGCTGGGCTGGGGATGGAGGGACTTCGTTCATCCCGAAGATGCCGGCAGGGTGGTGGACAAGTGGCGGGTGGCGTTGGCGCGCGGAGAACCTCTCGAGGTGGAAGTACGCCGTCGGCGGGCGGACGGAAGATATCGCTGGTACCTGGTCCGCCAAGTGCCCTTGCGCGACGATAAGGGAAACGTCGTCAGGTGGTATGGGACGCTTCACGACATCGAGGACCGAATACAGGCGGAAGCGGCGCTCAGAAAAAGCGAAGAGAAGAACCGCATTCTGCTTCAGATCAACAATGCCATTATCACGAATCTGACCCAGCAGGCGCTCCTGCATTCTATTTCCGAGGCCTTGCATCCTGTCTTCCCATTTGACCGATGCGCGATTACCCTCTATCAGCCGGAGAGAGATTCTTTCCGTTTCCTCGCCGTGGAGGGAGAGCTGCTCTCGGACTACTTTCAAACGGGGCTCGAGTTTAGCCGCAACGAGACCTGCGGAAGTTGGGTCTTCGAACATCTGCGACCTCTCGTGCGCCGCGATCTTGAGAAAGAGCAGCAGTTTCCCAATGAGCGCCGTCTTGCCGCGGAGGGTATTCGGTCACTCTGCGTCGTGCCCCTTGTCCTTCAAGGAAAGTGTATCGGATTGCTCAGCTTGGTGAGCCAGCAGAGGGACCGGTATTCGGATGACGACGCCGCCTTTTTACAGGAAGTGGCGAACCAGGTTGCGCTGGCGGTTCAGAACATGCAGTCCTACCAGGAGATTGCCGCCCTGAAGGGAAGGTTGGAGAAGGAGAACGTTTATCTCCGGGAGGAACTGCGCGCGGAGCACAACTTCGAGGAGATCGTGGGTAATAGTCCAGCACTGTTGAAGGCGCTCCGCGCCGTGGAGCAGGTCGCTCCCACGGATTCGACGGTGCTTGTTTACGGAGAAACGGGGACGGGGAAGGAACTCGTGGCGCGCGCGATCCACAGCCGCAGCACCCGCAATGGCCGTGCCCTGGTGAGTGTGAACTGCAGCGCGATTTCGGCTGGTTTGGTGGAGAGCGAACTGTTTGGGCACATGAAGGGGGCCTTCACGGGAGCACTTGAGCGGCGCATTGGCCGCTTCGAGCTTGCCAACGGCGGCACGATCTTCCTGGATGAAATCGGGGAGCTTTCTCTGGAGACGCAAGTGAAGCTGCTCCGCGTCCTGCAAGAACACGAGTTTGAACCGGTAGGAAGCAGCCACCCTTTGCGTGTGGACGTGCGCGTGATTGCCGCCACGAATCGTAATCTCGGCGATGCAGTCAAGGCGGCCCGATTCCGCTCAGATCTCTTCTACCGCCTCAATGTGTTTCCCATCGAGCTTCCTCCGTTGCGAGAGCGCTGCTCCGACATTCCCCAGCTCGTGGCTTTCTGCCTGTCCCAGTTCTCCAAGCGGTTGGGAAAGAAGATCGACGGCGTTTCACCGGAATCGATGGAAAACCTGATGAATTATCCATGGCCCGGAAACATTCGCGAGCTGCAGAATGTAATCGAGCGCGCAATTATCGTATCGGCGGGCCCGATTCTCCGGCTGGACCGCGATCTGATGCCGGTTGCGGCCGATGGGAAAGGCACGCAAGCTCCCGCGCAGGATGCTCCCGAAGATCGGCAAGCGGACCTCGAGTCTCCAAAGCCACTTCTCACGCTGGACGAGGCAGAACGAAACCATATTCTCGCCGTCCTTCAACATGCCGGTGGAGTGGTGGATGGTCCAAAGGGCGCGGCGAAGATCCTGAGTATTCATCCAAACACGCTTCGCCACCGGATGGATAAGCTCGGCATCAAGGGATCTCGCCACCGCCGGCCGTAGTTCCTCTTACACCAACTCGCGCGTGATTACCAAATACGGTGGCATCGCCTCTCAGTTCAGGACCCCGAAGGAAACAGGCGTCTGGGCATCCTGAGAGACGCAGCCCGGATAGGTGACCGCAAGTCTTCACAATCCATTGATTCTACAGGGGTATTGGCCCATGCGGTTGCGCTGGTAACGGAATGTCGTTTTCAGCCCCGGCCAATTCTTCTGTGTGGCAAGCCGATTGCTCTATTGAGTCCACAGGAGATCGGACAAGCAGCGATGCTACGAATCACGATTGTCGAATCATCAAAGAATGCGGTAACTCTTCGCGCAGAAGGCCAAATAACGGGTCCATGGGTTGAGGAGCTGCGCACAGCATGTACTGTGCATACTTCCCCCCATCCAGTTCAGTTAACGGTGTAGGTCTGCTTGTCGAGCGATATCGCCTCGCCCACAATACTTTTGTTTCCTCCGAATCTGTCTTTCCAGAGGGCGTAACTGAGAATAACCACCTTGGGACCATTGAAGCGATCGTCCACGCTGTCGAAGGCGCGACCGAGGAGGATAGGAGCCCCAAAAAGACGGAAGTAATTCGACGTGACGTGAATGCCGCGGACCTGCTCAGGCACGCCCGAGGTCAACCCCATCTCCGATTGACCGAAGTCGTACGCGGTGATGTCCTGCACCGAGCTCGCCCTATTGAGCAGGAAGCGAAAATCCGGTATCGACTGTCCACGTTCTTTTCCGCCCTTTGACGCCAGGATGACTTGTACGATGCGGCCGGGATCGGGGTAGCCGAGTGGTCGAAGGAGAACGGCATTCACTACAGAAAAGACCGCAGTATTGGCGCCAATTCCGAGCGTCAATGTGAGGACCGCAGCGAATGTGAACCCAGGGGCACGTTTCATCGAACGCAGAGCGTGTCGAAGGTCCTGACCAGCTTGGCTTAACCACAGAAACGAACGCTCATCGCGATGCGTTTGTCTGGTATGCTCAATTCCGCCGCAGGCGATCCGCGCTCTGTGGTGTGCCTCCGTTGAAGTGAGACCCTGTCGCAAATACTCTCCCTCAAGAAAGTTGAGGTGCGCGTGAATCTCGCGCTCGAAATCATCGTCTGCCTTTTTTGCGGCATAGAGATTCCTCAGCTTTGCAAGGTAGCGCGCGAGGTGCCGGTTCATCCTCGGCCTCCTTCAAGGAGGAGACGCTCAACTAGACTCGACATCTTACGCCACTGAGTTGTCTCTTTTTCTAATGCACTGCGTCCAGTTCGTGTAAGCTCGTAAAACTTCGCCTCTCGATTGTTCTCGGTCTGACCCCAGGCACCCTCGATCCAGCCATACTGCTCAAGTCGCACCAACGCTGGGTAGAGCGTTCCCTGGTTCAGCTCAAGCGACTGATCCGATAGCTGTTGCAGCCGACCGGCAATCTGGTAGGCGTGCTGTGGGCCCATTGTGGCAAGAGTGCGTAGCACTATAAGGTCCAGCGTTCCTTGCAGCAACTGCGCCGAGTGTTTCTCTTTACTAGGCATTCAAGTGGTCCCCACGTCCACCAGTTTCTGATTGGTTGTACTTGTTTGTCAAGTGAACGCGTTTAAACGACATGTTCGGTCCAGGGTCGCCTTCCATTGACGATTTCAGGGCTTAGGGAACCTCTGCACAAGTCCGCAACCGGCGTCGTTCTTGAATAAACTATAAGTATGAAACGAAAGGCGCGTTTTCAGCAGACGTTTGCATCGCAGTCGAGCTTTGCGAAGTATGGTCGCAAGAGCAAGCGGGAACTGTTTCTTGACCAGATGAACCAGGTGGTTCCCTGATCTGAACTGCTGGCGCTGGTCGAGCCTGTTTATCCCAAGGCGGGCAACGGCCGGCAGCCGGTGGGCCTGGCGATCATGCTGCGGACTTACTTTTTGCAGCAGTGGTTTGGCTTTTCCGATCCCGGGATGGAGGAAGCCTTCTATGATTCGCCGCTGCTGCAGCGGTTTGCAGGAGTGGATCTGGGCGTAGCCGCCGCGCCGGATGAAACAACGATCCTTCGCTTTCGCCACTTGCTCGAAAAGCACGATCTATGCGGTCAAATGCTGGACACGGTGAATCGCTACCTGGAAACGAAGGGCATCCGCATCGCGACGGGCACCATCGTGGACGCGACGATTATCCACGCGCCCTCGTCGACCAAGAACTCCAGCGGCACGCGCGACCCCGAGATGCATCAAGTGAAGAAGGGCAATCAGTGGTATTTCGGGGCCAAGGCGCACATCGGCGTGGACAGCAAAGAAACGGTGGTGCACTCGGTGTGCACCTCGGCGGCCAGCGTGGCCGACAAACATATGCTGCCCGATTTGTTGCATGGAGAAGAGCGCAAGGTATGGGGCGATGGCGGCTATCAGGGCCAGGGCGAAGCGATTCACGCAGCCGCGCCCAAGGCGCAGGACATGACTTCGCGCCGGACGAAATACAAGGACTATGTGGATGAAGAGGCCAAGCGCAAGAACACCACCAAGGCCCGCGTGAGAGCCAAAGTCGAGCATCCTTTTCGCATTCTGAAGCGCATCTTCGGATTTACCAAGGTGCGTTATCGCGGCATCTGGAAGAATCACCGGTGGCTATGCGCGGCCTTCGCGCTGGTCAACCTATACCAGCACCGCAACCGCCTGGCCCCGCAAAGGGCGTAGTGTCTCTGGGGGCCGGAAAACGGCCTCACAGAGACGAAAAAGGCGATCAGCAACCCGCCATATCTCACAGAAAACTGCTTCACGGTTGGGAAATTATCTGCGGTCGAGTCACCGATCCAAAATCACACACCTGCGCAGAGGTTCCTTAGCACAATTCGACGCGTAGGCGGGAGAAAAGGCATCCGAAACGATCATTGACGGGGTTCTCCAGGTTTTGCTTGCAGCCCAAATACCGTTCGGTCGTCAACACTGAAACATGCCCAAGAAGGAACTGGATCTGTTCCAACTCGCCGCCATTCATATGACAGAGCTTTGCGCATGTTCGGCGAAGGTCGTGCGGGGCAAGATGGTCCAGCTGTATCCGTTGGGCGCAACGCCGAACCACGTACCAGATGACGTTTTCGGAGATTCCCTCTCCCCGAGGTGTATCGTGACGGCTAACGGCGCGAAAGATCCGACCGGCGTTGACCTCGGCTTTGGTCATCCAGTGGTCCACCGCCTCTTTGACCCAGCGGGGCATGGGCACGGTCCGAACGTGACCACCCTTGCCGACAAGATCCACAATCGCCCAATGTCCTTGTCTGATCTGCATGTCCTCCACAGTCAGGGCAGATAGCTCGGCACGTCGCAATCCGCAGCCCAGCAGTATTGAGATCATGGCGAGGTCACGAAGGCTGCGCAGATCGTCGCCGTCAGCTTTCTCGAGGAGTAGTCCAGCTTGATCGCGAGTCAGCCAGTTCCCAGTGCGGGCCCCCAACTGCTTCACACCTTTCACGCGACGAATGCCTGCAGCGAGTTCGGTGCTGAGCAGGCCTGAATCCGCAGCTTCGTAGGCCAAACGTCTCACAGCCGCAAGCCGCTGATTGATGGTGCCCGCCGCCAAGCCAAGAGATTCCAAATGCAGACGAAATCTCAGAACTACAGCCCGATTCAAAGCGAGTCTCGGTTCGGAACAATACCAAGCGATGAATTGCTCCATCGCGAATTTATAGTTTCGCCTCGAACACGGCGAACTCAGGCTGTTCAACACGGCGGACTTCGTCTGATCGAGATCCGGCAGCCGCAATACGATCTTGCGGCAGGGCGCTTTTCTGTTCCTCTTGCGCATATAGGCGGCCTCCACACCGCTGGCATGCACAAGCTAAAACAATCTTCGGCCTTGAGCCTGGATTCCGAAAGCGCGTCGGCGATTTCGCATATGCCGGCATCCAGCTACAATTCTCCCCATGACCACAGAACGTTGGGCCCAGATAGGAATCACGACTCAATTCCTTATCGTGGTCAGGACGCTAGGTGAGATCTTCCGGCTGGGGTACGTTCATGGCACGAACTTCTCGGCCGCAACCGCTATGCCGTATGTGGGCGGCGCTTTAATAGCTGGTTGCTCTTGCTGGGTAGGTGTGACCCTGTACTTCTTCCGACGCTACACTTTGTCCGCCTGGATCGCGCTAGCTACCGTAGCCATTCTGCTGGCGTACAAAATTGCCGTGATGGGCTGGTAATGGTGGCTAACTTCGACGATTGAGCCGAAAAGCCGAGCAGATCGCCTCTGTCACGGAGTGGTTTGGCGATTTAGCATAAATTGAGGCAGGAAGGGTCGGACGACAAGCTGCGGATCGCTGTGGCCAGCGTCAACCGTCGCTTCTTGGACTGCTTCTTCGGATGCCTTGAGTAAACCATCTTCAGCTGCAGGGGCGGTGACGAGGATAAGCCATGCATAGACATTTGTGGTTTTCGCTGATGGCCAGCTTCATTGTCCAGGGCGCGATGGGTCAGGCTGCTGACGACTCAGCGGCGCGTCACGAAAGGGCTGTCGAAGAAAACCTCCACTACTTAGCCGTGATCAAAGGCCGTCCTGACCCAGGAATGTCGTTAGCGGATCAGATGTCGCGTCTGCATGTGCCGGGTGTGAGTATCGCGGTGATTCACAATCAACGAATTGACTGGAGCAAGGGCTATGGGGTGACGCGCCTCGGTGGACCGCCCGTTTCAGCATCGACCCTGTTTGGCGCTGCTTCCATGAGCAAGCCGGTGACCGCCATGGCTATTCTTCGGCTTGTGCAGGAAGGCAAGATCGATTTGGACGTGGATGTGAACACCTATCTGAAGAGCTGGAAGATTCCGGCCAATGAGTTCACGCAGAACCATCCTGTAACTGTGCGGGAGTTGCTAAGCCATACTTCGGGAATTGGAACGCATGGCGGCATGATCTACGATCCGAATAAGGGCGTGCCGTCCGTCCTTGAAATCCTGGAGGGAAAGCCTCCGGCAACGACACCCCCGGTTCGCGTCGAATCGGAGCCGGGCAAAAAGTATGCGTACGCCAATGGCGGATACCTGATCCTCGAACTCCTGATCACCGACCTCACCGGCAAGCCTTTCGCAGAGGCCATGGAAGAATTGGTATTGGCACCGATTGGAATGAGCCAGAGCACTTATGAAGCACCGCTGTCTCCTGAGAAGGCAGCGACTGCGACTATGGCTTACGACGAGAATGGGACAACCGGATACGCGGCTGCACATTTTGTCGAGCCAAACGCAGCGGCGGGCGGATTGTGGACCACTGCAACTGATTATGCAAAGTTTGTCATCGAGCTGCAGAAGGAGTACGCGGGAGAATCTGACCGTGTGCTCAATCAGAAGATGGCAAAGATGATGGTGACGGCAGGCATGGGACCATCGGAAAGCATCCGGTGGGGTTTGGGCGTGCGCGTAGGAGGAACCCCGCCGCATATTTACTTCGAGCATGGCGGGTCCGCAGTCTTTCAATGCGACATGGTGGGCTATCCCTCGGGAGACGGAGTGGTCGTGCTCACCAACGGCGGTGGGGGCGGCCCGCTCTCCGACCAAATTGTCCGCAGCGTTGCGCAAGCGTACGGGTGGCCGGATTTTCAGCCCGTTGAGCATACGGTAGTGCCCGTTGATCCATCGAAATTCGGGCGCTACGTCGGTACCTACGATTTCATCAAAGTTACCCAGGATGGAAGCCACCTCATGGCGGAAATCCCAATCGGATCAAAGACACAGGAACCGTTTCCAGAGTCTGACACGCAATACTTCCCGCGCGATATTGGAACGCGTATCATCTTCGACGTGAACACGGATGGAAGCGTGACCGGGCTGGAGTTCATCACCACCTATGTTCATTGGCACAGGGAAAAGAAGCCGTAGACGGCTCTGATCCACCGCCAGCGCTTCGCTGACCATGCGAGAAGGATGGATTTAGCCTGTTGCTAACAGCCCAAAGCACGTTTCCAGCCTCTCCATTGTCTGGAAACGCGCTTTGGCGACTTGGCACTCATTGAGGAAGCGAACTGTAATTTTCGAGTTGGCGACAACCCTGGAGCTGAGCGGCAAAGGCTGCATTGATAAAGCGAACCCTCCGAAATGGACTTCAGGTATTGCGCACTGTCACGCTGAATAGCCGCTACGCGTACAAGAGTGGAACAGTTCAGTTGGTCTTTGGGAACTCGATCTCCATTCTGCGGAAATTTAGGGTGAAGGGTCTCACCTGTTGCATTAGATCGTAGCCAAGGTTGGCAACCACCCACTCGCTCGCGCCTGTTGTTTGATCCAACAGAATAACCGCGGGCATCAGGTGGACTTCACGTCCGAATCGGAAAACGAGATTCGGCAGAGAGACTGACCGCTGTGCCGTTGTCCCGGAAAGGCCGTTCAATGTATGGCTGTCGCTACTGCCGCCCTGAAGGAGTTCTGGATAGAGTTTTGCGAATGGCGGATCGATTGTGGTTTGTGTGGCTCCCATATCGAACGTGACCGTCAGCGGATGGCTCTTATAGTTGATTTGGGTGAGTGGCAACTCGCCTTCAAAAAGAAGAGGGGCTGTCGTGACGCTTGGCTCGGCCTTGTCCGCTACCCGCAGCGTCCCGTCGGTGTGAAAACTGAGAGTGCCTAGCGCGAGAAGTGGCTGAATGCCGAGAATGGCATGTTGATCCTTTGGAATGCCGACGAAGGCTCCATTTGTGTCGGCGACGATGAGAAAAGGGACATTACTGAGGTGGGTCGCACCGATAACCAGATTCTTTATTTCCACTATCCGCAACTCGGGCCCGTTGAGACCACTGATATCGCTAAGTCTGGTAGTTGAGGACTGTGGGGTCAGGCCCAGACGCGCGGCTTCTAGCTCACTCATCAATGAAAGGTTGAGTCCTGTATCCAACATGTAGTTCCTTGCAAGACCGTTCACCACGACCGGCATGAACACGTTCCCGTCAATTGTTTGACTATGGATGCTTGCAGGGTAGCTGCTGGATACCTCCAGATCCGGATAATCGCCCAGCAACGCAAAGAGTGACCGGACATTTGCGAGATCCGTTGCCTTAGGCTTAGCGGCGAGCATTGCAAGAATCTGCGCTTCCGCGTCATGGAAGCGACCGATGCGGAGATAAAAATGGGACAGAGATGAATGCGCTTCATAGGCATCGGCGCCTTCGGGAGCTTGTTCAATGACGGCCTTTAGCTCCCTCTCGGCGACACCACGGCGGTCAGCGGCGGCATCAAGTTCGCCCTGGCATAGCGATGACAGCCTCTCGCCTTTTACTTGAGCCTCCTGGACAGCAAACCAATCGCCGTTACCGCAGGAGTAGCCGTTCTGAGCGAGCACGGCTCGATCTGCAATAGATAAAGCGATGCAAGCCAGCACAATGTGACTACAAGAAAAGCGCAAACCAGTCCTCATAGAAAATCTCCCGAATGTCTTCTCGCTCGCCTCTCGTGCTCAGCTCCGATCTTATCCGATGCCAGGGAACGGGCAGCCCAAACGGAAGCGGTTTGTCAGGCCTCGATGCGAATAAAACGGCGGATTATGGAAATTGGGAAGTTGAGCCTCACCTGGTGACAACAGGACGATGCGCGTTTCCATGCCAGACCGGTCGAATGAACGCTCGGTGATCTGTCATCAACGCCCACGAGAAAAGCCCTGTGCAATCTGCCGAGCTGGCCCCTGGAAAATGGCGAGTGCCGCTGCTCCGCGTTAGGGTTGCCGATCGGACTTCAGATCGCCGGCGCTCCATTCGCGGAATCAACGGTATTGGCGCTGGCGCATGCATATGAGCGCGAAAAAGCATGCACACGCGGCATCCTGCAGCATAGCAGGCAACTATGCCACTAGCGGTGGCCCAACGTATTGCATCTCGTACCGCGCAAATACTTCTGCGTCCATCTTCGGCCCGTTCGGCACCGCCACATACCGGAAGAACTCCTCCATCTTCCCCGCGGGAGTAAACGCAATCAACATGTGCGCCGGTTTCTCGCCCACCCCTGAAAAAGCATGCGGAATCC
>JBAUBR010000045.1:0-43054 GCA_049676965.1 Occallatibacter sp. | reverse complement strand
GGCCTGTGCGGCGGGCGCCTGTGGGGGCGCGGGAGGCACCTGCTGCTGCGCTGCGGCATTAAAGACGGGGAGCGAAACCAGAGCCAGCGCGGCAGCGCCGGCGACACGAACGGCCAGACGAATC
The DNA here is from genome assembly GCA_049676965.1 of Occallatibacter sp. Lineage (GTDB taxonomy): Bacteria > Acidobacteriota > Terriglobia > Terriglobales > Acidobacteriaceae > Telmatobacter. The sequence goes on along the minus strand of JBAUBR010000045.1, from coordinate 42,930 downwards.
AACTTGTTTCTCCTTCAAATTGGCTGAATGTTCTCGCACCTTCTAGGTTACACCTGCACCTTGACGGCAATGGGAAACCGGCGCCCGCTGCCGAAGGACTTCGATGTGACTTTGAGGACCGGCGCGGCCTGCTGGCGCTTGTACTCCGAGCGCTCCACCAGGCGTACCACCTGTTGGACGAGCGCCAGGTCGAATCCGTGTGCGGCCGCGATGCGCTCCGGTGTTTCATAGCGCTCGACGTACGCTTCGAGAATCGGATCGAGGACATCGTACGGCGGAAGCGAATCGGTGTCCTTCTGTCCGGGGCGCAGTTCCGCTGAAGGCGGCTTCTCGAGAATGGCCTGCGGAATCACTTCGCCGTCGCGGTTGAGCCAGCGGCACACGGCGTAGACGCGCGTCTTGACCAGGTCGCCGATTACGGCCAGCGCACCCACCATATCGCCATAGAGCGTGCAGTAGCCGACCGCCATCTCCGATTTATTGCCGGTGGTGAGCACCAACGCACAGAATTTGTTCGAAAGCGCCATCAGCAGGTTGCCGCGAATGCGCGACTGGATGTTTTCTTCGGTGATGTCGGGAGTGGCGCCGCGAAACATCGGCTCCAGCGCGCGTGTGTATTCGCCGAACAGGCCGCTGATTCCGATCACCTCGAAGCGAATACCGAGATTGGCGGCGAGGCGCCGGCTGTCGTCGATGGAGCCGGCCGACGAGTAGGGGCTGGGCATGCCGATGGCCAGCACATTCTCCGCGCCCAGCGCATCCTTGGCGATGGCCGCGACCAGCGCCGAATCGATGCCGCCGCTCAGCGCGACCAGCGCCTTGCGAAATCCGCACTTGCGCACGTAGTCGCGCGTGCCCAGCACCAGAGCGTGATAGGCCGCCGCGGTGTCGTCGTCCTCGGGCGCGGCGATCGCCGGCGCGGAAAACGGATCGATGACGACAAGATCTTCCGCGAACGATGCGGCCTGCGCGATCAGCTCGCCCTGCGCGTCGAGCGCCAGCGACGAACCGTCGAAGATGAGGCTGTCGTCGCCGCCCACCTGGTTCGACATCAGCACCGGCACGCGGTCGCGGCGGGCGATCGCCGCCAGCATCTCGCGGCGAAAGGCGCGCTTGCCGTGCCAGAACGGAGATGAAGAGAGGTTGATGTGCACGTCCGGCTGCTGGCGCATCAGCTCTTCCATGGGATCGACGGCGTAGAGGCGGCGCGGCCAGAAATTTTTGTCGTTCCACGCGTCTTCGCAGATGGTGATGGCCAGGCGCACTCCGTCCAACTCGACAACCTGCTGCGACCGTGCCGCGGCAAAATAGCGCTGCTCGTCGAAGACGTCGTAAAACGGCAGCAGGCGCTTGTGCTGTTCGAGGATGAGCCGGCCGCCATCGAGCAGGACCGCGGCATTTGCAGCCGGCTTGCCGGTTTCGCCCGGTACCGGCAAGGCAACGCCCGCCGCAACCGCCGTGGATAAAGAGCTGGTCGCGTCGGCCAGCTCGTCGACGGCTGTGCGGCAGCGGGCGAGGAAGCTCGGTTTTTCAAGGAAGTCGGCGGGAGGGTAGCCGCAGATGCAAAGCTCGGAAAATACCGTGAGCCGGGCGCCTGAATCGGCCGCGCGGCGGCTGGCGGCAACAATCTTTTCAAGGTTCCCGGTGAAGTCCCCAACCGTGGGATTGATCTGGGCGAGCGCGATCTTCACAACTTTAGTTTAATGCAACGAGCAATCTGGCTGCGCCTCCGCCGCCGGCCGATGGAATGGCTCACACTCCGGTGCCCTGCAGCACCACTCCGATCGTGCGCACCATGATCTTGAGATCGAGCCAGAGATTCCAGCCATCGATATAGGCCACGTCGAGCGAGATATAGCTGTCGAACGAAGGATCCTGGCGCGCCTGCACCTGCCACAGGCCGGTGATGCCCGGCATCACGTCCAGGCGGCGCAGATAGCTGAGCTTGTATTCCTGCACTTCGCTGGCCAGCGGCGGCCGCGGACCCACCACGCTCATGTCGCCGCGCAGCACGTTGTAGAACTGCGGCAGCTCGTCGAGCGAATACTTGCGCAGGAAACGGCCCACCCTGGTGATGCGAGGGTCGTCCTTGATCTTGAACAGGACGCCGTCGCGTTCGTTCATGTGCATCATTTCGGCGCGGTGCTTTTCGGCGTCGGGAACCATGGTGCGGAACTTGGTGCAGCGAAACACGCGGCCCTTTTTGCCGATGCGCTCGGAGGTATAGAAGATCGGGCCGGGCGAATCCATCCTGATGGCGATGGCAATCGCCACCAGCACCGGAAACAGTCCGACCAGCGCCAGGAGCGAAACCAGAAAATCGACGCCGCGCTTGAGCACCAGGCCGACCTCGGGCACATGGCCGCGGTGCAGCGGGATGGTGGGAAACTGGCCAATATATTCAATCGACCGGTTCCAGGCCAGCCCATCGTAGAGATCGGGCACCACGCGCAGATCGACGCCGTGCAGGCGCGACTGCTCCATCACTTTTTGCATCACGCCGCGTTCGCAGGGCGAGGCGAAGAAAATCTCATCGACGAACTGCTTGCGCGCGTTCTGGAAGAGCGCTTCGAGCGAGCCCACCACTTCACCCGCGTTCGCGGCCGGCGAACAGCCGACTCCGGGAAAGTCGACGAACCCCTTGAAGGTATAACCCAGATGCCGGATACTCTCGAAATGGTGGCGCAACGCGTGCGCCTCCGGCCCGGTGCCGACAATCAAAACGTTGCGCGTGCCCTGGCCGCGCTCGAAGCGGCGATAGAACGAGATGCGATAGACCAATCGGCGCACGCTCAGGCAGACCGTGACCAGTCCCACCGTGACCAGCACGATTTCGCGCGGGATGTCTTCGGCTTTGACCAGGTAGAGCGTGCCGGTGAGCAGCAGGCCGGAGGTGAAACAGGCCTGCAGGCTTCTTCCCTGCTCGTTGAGGATGTTATTGAGCTTGAGCGGCGAATAAAGCTGCAGGCGGCGGCTGATGACGATCAGCGTGACGGTGAACCCAAACAGCAGCGTCAGCAGCATTCCCATGGGGCGATGCTGAATCAGCGTGCCGTGCACAAAATGGCGCGCGCCGCTGACCGGGCCGGTGTGCTTCTCATAGAGCGTGGCAAGGACCGCGGCGCCCACCACGGTGATGCAATCCAATGCGATCCACAGGCTGGCTTTGCCGCGCAGGCCGCGCACCGGAGGCGAACCGGCGCCCTCGGCCCATTCACGTCTCCCCGATGCTGAAGCGGAGAGTCTTTGCCAGAATCCCGATGTCGCCATAAGTTTTTACTGACCTCGAAATGGTTCAACAACTCCGGGGCACGGAACCAGGGAGGCAAGCTCCCAAAGACCGATCAGGCAAAGTAAAAAGAAACTGGGTTCGGGCTCAATCGGATTCGATGGTTTTGACGACGTTTTCCGATTCTAGGTTGCCCTGGGATTTACTACTCGCGCCGATCAATGCAACGTGCTGCGCAGGGAACAAATCATAACTCAAATAACTGTGACTGCTTGCAACGGCCCATGGTTATGAAGATTGCCGCATCGAGTTACCGCGAGTTTCATCCTCTGCGTGCGATTATGCTGGAACGAATGAAAGCCAAAATGACCGGCCGCGAATTCCCGGCCAACTGGCTCTCCTGAGTTGCACATCGAACTGCAACGGATTCTATCAAGCCCGCTTACGATTGGCATAGCGAATTCATAAGAATCGCAACCAATATCGTCATCGCATCGCCGCGCGGCGCAGATGACACGATCTTCGTCCTGGGACGCGCCCGCACGTAACAGGCGATTTCGCATTTGCGGTTTCCTGATCAATCATACATAAATCATTTACGCGGAAGGAACGCGATAGGCGTCGAGGGCCAGGAATTGCTGAATATTCTCGTCCCGCGATGCGAGAAATTTACTCAGCGGGCCAAAAAAACTGGCACGGCCCTGGTGGAGGAAGAGCACCTGGTCGGCGAGTCGCTCGGCGAAGCGCATGTCGTGCGTAACCACAATGCTGGTGAATCCGAGCTGATACTTGAGCTTCTGGATGAGGCTGCCGAGACGCTTGGCAATAATGGGATCGACCATGGTCGTGGGCTCATCGTAGAGAACGACTTCGGGCTGCGCGGCCAGCGCGCGCGCAATGGCCACGGCGCGCTTGCGGCCGGTGGAGAGACTGCCCGGCAAAGCGTCGGCCACGTCTTCCGCGCCCACCAGGCCGATGAGGCGGTCGACAACCTGCTGGACCTGGTCTTCCGCCATCCCTCCGCGCTCGCGCAGCGGAAACGCGATGTTTTCCCGTACGGTCAACGAATCGAAGAGCGCGCCGTTCTGGAAGACCATGGTCACACGCTTGCGGATGGCCTGCATTCCCTCTTCGTCGAGGCTGTTGATCTCTTCGCCTTCCACGCGGATGGAGCCGACCTGCGGCTTGAGAAAACCCATCAGGATGCGCAGCGAAACCGATTTGCCCACGCCGCTCCGCCCCAGAATGCACAGGGTCTGCCCGCGATTCAAGGTGAAACTCACATTATCCAGGACCTTGCGATCGCCAAACGCGATGGACACGTGGCTGAAGGAGATGATGGGAACCGCAGGGTCGGCCGCGGAGGGCTCGGGAACGGCCAGACCGAGCCCGTCTTCGACGGTGTCAGACAGCAATCCCTCAAGCTCCGACTCGGTAGGGAACTGCAACGGCTTGTCGGGATGTTCTCCGGAAGGGGGATCGGGCTGCTCCATGCAACCAGATTACGCGATTTGCGCGCCCGCCAGCCGCTCGGCGCGCTCCAGGTCGGCCGGAGTATTTACGTTGACGAACCAAAGAGCCGCCGGCAAACCCGCCGGATGCACCGCATGGCCTGCCTGCGCCAGAAGCTCGACCGGCAGAACCGCCATATTCTGCGCGAGGCTCGCTGCGGCTGACCGAAACGCCGAAAAACACCCCGATCGGCCGGCCTCAAGCTCGGCGGAGAGCCCGGGTAGCATCGCCCGATCAATGACCGCCGGGAAGGTTTGCGGAAATCCGTTCGCCGCAGCGAGGGTGACGGCTGCGCCCGTAATGCGCGCGTGCCGGAGCAAGTAAGAGATCAGAGAAGCGGGAATCAGCGGCAGATCGACGGAGAGAAGCACCGCCCATTGCGCGCACGTGGAAGCCAGCGCTGCGCAAACACCCGCCAGTGGGCCCAGATCGGGCGTCGGATCCGTGACCACTGGAGCAATGTCTGTGAGCGAAGATCGCGCTCCCGCAATCGACGCATTAAGGCCGGCTTCGTGCAGAATTGCCAGCGAATGCTCAATGAGCGGCCTTCCCGAAAGCGAAACAAGCGCCTTATCCGTGCCCATGCGGCTCGATGCGCCGCCGGCCAGCACAAATCCTGCCGCGTCGGACACAATTTCGGCCGCGCTCGAAAGCCCGACCCCAGTCCTCAACCGCCCGCCTCCTCGAAGAACCGGATCAGCGTCTCGATCCCCAACTCGAAGTTCTTCAGGTGGAACTTTTCGTTGGGAGCGTGCAGGTTGTCGTCGGGCAGGCCGAAGCCCATCATCACGCTGGGCAGGCCCGCGTGTCGCGCGAAGTCGCCGACAATGGGAATGGAGCCGCCGGAGCGGATAAACACCGTGTCTTTGCCCCACACTTCACGCAGGGCGCGGGTTGCGGCGCGCGTGTACTTGTTGTCGGTCGGCACCAGGCAGGGGTCGCCCTGGTGAATCAGCCTGACGTCGACCTGCACACCCAATGGCGCAATCTTCTCCACGTAGCTCTTGTACAGGGCGAACGATTTTGCCGGCGTCATGCCCGGAACCAGGCGCATGGAGACTTTGGCCGTTGCCTTGGCGGGAATTACTGTCTTCGCGCCGGCGCCGATGAATCCGCCCGGCATTCCATGCACGTCGAGCGTGGGCCGCGCCCAGGTGCGCTCCAATACGCTGTAGCCGGACTCGCCGACTAATTCTCGCGCACCGACTTCGTGAATTCGATATTGCTCCTCGTCGAATGGCAGGCTTTGCCATGCAACCAGCTCGTCGGCGCTGGGCGGAATAATGTCGTCGTAGAAGCCCGGGATAAGAATGTGGCCGTTTTCGTCCTTCAGGCGCGCCAGAATCTGCGCCACGGCGATGAATGGATTGGGCGCCGCTCCCCCATACATGCCGGAGTGCAGATCGGTCTTGGCCCCGCGCACTTCAAGCTCGGTATAGATCATGCCGCGCAATCCCACGCACAGCGTGGGCAGGCCGGGCGCAAACATCTCGCTGTCTGAGATCAGCGCAAAATCGGCCTTGGTCTCCGGCGGCTTGGCTGCAACAAAATTCGCAATTCCCTCCCCGCCTACTTCTTCTTCCCCCTCCAGCAGTACACGAATATTGATGGGGAGCTTGCGGTCGCCGGCCAGCAGCGACTCCAGCGCCTTGACGTGCATGTAGACCTGGCCCTTGTCGTCGACCGCGCCGCGCGCGTAAAGATTGCCGTTCCGCTCCTCGGGCTCGAAGGGCGGCGAGACCCACTCGTCTAACGGATCGGGAGGCTGCACGTCATAGTGTCCATAGCACAGCGCAGTGGGTTTGCCCGCGGCGTGCAGCCAGTCGGCGTAGACGAGCGGATGGCCCTCGGTTTCGATCAGCCGCACGTTCTCCATGCCGATGCGCTCGAGCTCATCGGCCAGGGTCCGGGCGGCTTTGCGACAATCGTCCTTGTGCTCGGGCAGCGTGGAGATGGAAGGGATGCGCAGCAGCGCCTTCAACTCATCGAGAAAACGGGGGTGGTTCTGGCGGGCATAATCGACAGCGGACGAAGACATTCGCGCACTCCGGCGAAGCGGGTTTCTGAGACCTCACAATTGTAGTAGCATTCCACGGCCGTCGAGCGCGGTCGACAACAGGGAGAATTGTTTGCCGAAGATCAAACCGGTCCTATTGCTCCGCGGCGCGCGGGTTTTTTTTCTTGAGATTTGCCTCATATCTTCGATGCCGCCGGCGGCGGCCCAGACCGCGCCGGAAAATCCCGCTTACGCGCGAGTGAATAGCTTCGGAATCTTCAGCGCATATTCGAACGATTCGAGCCACATCCTGTTCGGCATTGCCGAAAGACGCAAGCTGCTGAACTTTGGCGGGAGCTACAACCGCCGCATCCTTCTCAGCCACAAAGTGAGCTGGCAATACAGCGCGGAGCTGCTGCCGGTGGCGCTGGAGAGCGATCCGCTGAGCAAGCTGGTGGTCAAGCAGGTCACTCCGACTGTGGAGACAATTGTCTCCAACGGCGCACCACTGGTCACCTGCTCTCCGCAAACAACGAGCTTTAGCGTCACGCTTCAAAACGGCGTCACTTATTCGGGTACGCAGACCATTTATTGTTCCGGCCGCCAGTGGACGATCGGCGAAGCGCTGTCGCCTGTGGGAATGCAATGGAACTTCAGGCCGCGTCACGCGTTGCAGCCCATTCTCGACTGGCATGCGGGGACGATGTATTCGACGCAGCCGATCCCGATCAATTTCGCCGGCTCGTTCAACTTCACGGTCGATGCGGGTGTGGGAATCGAGTTTTACCGCACCAGGAACCAATCGATCCGCGCCGAATATCGCTATCACCACATCTCGAACGCCGACTCCGCGCCGCAAAACCCCGGAATCGACAGCGGCCTGTTTCAACTCACCTACACGTTTGGCCGCTAACACTGTGTCCTGAAAGTTCGCTTCAAAAATGGTGTCATCCTGAGCGAGTCGCCGCGGCGACGAGTCGAAGGACCTGCATTTGAAACGCTTGACAGGTCGAATCAGCTCAAGAGATTCGCAATGAACTTTTGGGACGCCACGCTAATACCGCTTCACCGAGGGATCGACCTCCGCCGACCAAGCATCGATTCCGCCGCGCAGCGATTGCGCCTGCTCGAAGCCCTGGTTGCGCAGCCACACGGCCGTGTTCAGCGATCTCTGCCCATGGTGGCACAGGATCACCAGCCGTTCTTCGGGGTCCAGCTCCTGGTGAGCGCGCGAGGGCACCTCGCCCATGGGCATCGGCTCGCTTCCCTCGATCTTCGCCGTGGCGAACTCCCATGGTTCGCGCACGTCGATGAAACGGGCGCTCTTCTCTTTGAGCAACTCCGCCGCTTCGGCGGGAGAAATCTCGTAGTCCAGCATGGATTCAGTTTAGGACGAATCGCGCCGGACGCGAAAATGCAGGGACCGGCGGAACCGTGTGCCGATGCAAAATGGAAATGACGATTGGTCAACGCATCTGGAGAACGTTTCCCGGGGGATGAGGAACGTCGTAGGGGTGAGCGAATTACACGACGTTGTCGGAGTGCGACCCGTTCATGTCCTGCTGGATCAAAAATGGCAGTGTGGTAACGATCTTCTGCTTCTGGCCGGAGATCTCTTTCGTCCAGTAAAACGACAAGATCCCGTTCTCAATGAGGACGCTGTTCGGGTCCATGTAGCGCACCGAATCGTCCCCATTGGGTTTGTAAATCGTGATGGTCGTCAAATTGTTTCCCCCCCTTTTTCAACATTCGCGACACGAGCTCGGTGCCGGCTGCGGCGCGGAGTGCTTCGCCATCTCCTCGTGAAGCGCAACGTTAAGCGCAAAGAGGCCCCATGTGGCGAATCACCGCGGGAATCCCTACCAGGATTCTATCCTCGTATTGGCCGCTTGAAACTAAGGCAAAAGTACCGGGTAGGGTCCCCCATTGGGAACTTGAGTTACGTTACTTGTTGTTCCGGGAAAATTGTCGCATGCGGAAATCGGCGAACGTCCCTACCCTTTCAAACTGAACCGGGAACAGGCTGTCGCGCGCCACGTGGTAGAAAGGTTGTTGGGACGCGGGCGGACTGGCTGCGTCGAACCTCAATATGCAGAACGCGGAAAAGGTCCTTATTGTCGAAGACGAGCCCCATGCGTTGGTGGGATTGGCGGAGTTGATCTCCGGCTGGGGATACCGAACCGAGACCGCGCGCGACGGTCTCGAAGGCTGGGAGAAAGTGCTGTCGTGGGACCCGGCCATCGTGGTCACAGACCTGAAGATGCCGCGCCTTGACGGTCTTGGCCTGCTGACCCGGCTGGCCGAAGAACGGGCCAGCGTCAACTCCAACCTGGCCGTCGTGGTGCTCACCGCGCAGGGCTCCATCGAACTGGCCGTCGACGCCATGAAGCTGGGCGCCTACGACTTTCTGCAGAAGCCGGTGGACGCGACCCGGCTGCGCACCATTCTGGGCAACGCCACGCGCCAGCGCGACACCGCCATCGAGCTTGAAGTAGTGCGGCGGCGCCTGCGCGAAACCGGCGTGCTGGGCGCGCTGGTGGGCAGCTCCAAGCCGATGCGCGAAATCTTCGGACTCATCGAGCAGATCGCGCCGTCGAATGTCTCCGTGCTCATCACCGGCGAGAGCGGCACCGGCAAGGAGCTGGTGGCGCGCACGCTGCACGATTTAAGCCCGCGCAAGCCGCGGCCCTTCGTCGCCGTGAATTGCGCAGCCATTCCCGAAACGCTCATCGAGAGCGAAATCTTCGGCCACGAAAAGGGCGCGTTCACCGGCGCAGCCGAGCGCCGCGTCGGCTGCTTCGAGCTGGCGACAGGGGGCACGCTGCTGCTCGACGAAGTGGGCGAAATGCCCATGGCCACGCAGGCCAAGCTGCTGCGCGTGATCGAGGAGCACAAGCTGCGCCGCCTGGGCGCGCGCACCGAGCTCGACGTGGACGTGCGCGTGCTCGCCGCCACCAATCGCGATGCCGGCCAGGCAGTGGTGCAGGGCCATCTGCGCGCCGATCTCTTTTACCGGCTCAACGTCTTCAACATTCACATGCCGCCGCTTCGCGACCACATGGAAGACCTGCCCGCAATGGTCGACACCATGCTGAACGATATGAACCAGAAGCACGGGCGCAGGGTCGGCGGCATTGCCCCCGCCATGCTCGACCGGCTGATGGCGTACGACTGGCCCGGCAACGGGCGCGAACTGCGCAACACCATCGAGCGCGCCGTGATCCTCTGCCCGGACGGCGCACCGCTCGATGCCGTTCACCTGCCTCCAGGATTCGGCAAGGCGCCGATTCCCGCCGCGCAGGCCGTGGATGAGGGAGTGGTGATGGTGCGCGTAGGCACCACCGTCGACGAAGCCGAGCGGTTGCTGATCCTGCGCACGCTCGACGCCGCCGGGCAGAACAAGACGCGCGCCGCCGAGATTCTCGGCGTAAGCCTCAAGACCCTCCACAACAAGCTCAAGGAATACCACCAGGCGCGCGAAGAACAGACTACATAGGATTCCACGCGCCCGGCGCGCCCAATATCTTCAATGACAGACCTACAGCCTTGTCTGCGCCCGCATCGCCGCACGCTTGGCCATTGGCGCAGCCGGCCCGGCGTGCGATCTCCGCGCCTTCGAGGAAACCAGGAAGAGCCTGCGCTCACCCCAGGTTGCGTAGAGATACCAGCCTATCCAGGCGGGCACCGTCCACAGGTAGTAGCAGGAGCTCAGCGGCACCTGCTCCATTACCTGGACAAGCGCAAACCCAGAGGCGAATCCGAACGGGATGAGCGATCGCCCGGAGTTTTGCGCCCGGTAGAGAGCCGCCAGCATGGCCGGGAGCACGACCACCTCGTCGGTGAACCACGCATAGGGCGCGGTCGCCACCGAGACCAGCAGCAGAAACATGCCGTGATCCATCCAGTCCCAGCGGTCGCGCCGCGTCCAGAAATACCCGAGCGACCACACGCAGGCCAACGCCGAGGGCAAAAACTGCAGCCACACTGCATTGTGATTGACCAGGATGCGGAACAGCAGGCTCAGCGAAGGGACAAACTCATGCTGAATTCCCGCGGCGCCCATCATGCGCGCGTACTGCGGCCAGGCGTGGTGATCGAGAAAGAAGGAGAGCGCGCAACTTGCCGCAATGGTTGTCCCGGCGCCGGCGAGGATGCGATATGCCCTGCGGCTGAAAGCCCACGCCAGCAGAACCAGTCCGAAGGGAAGAAACAGATGCGGCTTGACCGCGCACAGCAGCAATGCGGCCCCGGCCAGGAACGGCCGCGACTCTTGAAGGTAGAGAAAGAGCACCAGGCCGAGCAGCAGGACGATGCCGAGTTGTCCGGCCATGATGCAGGCAAGGACGGGCGCAAAAACGTAGCCGAGCAGGTGCAGCCGGTCTTTCGGCCGCCCATGCAATGCCCACAACATGCGCACCGACGCCACCAGGCTCGCAACCAGGGCCAGCAGCCATAGCATCATCCCCACTCGCGCGTTCACAAACCCCAGCGGCCACGCCAGGAAGAACGCCAGCGGCGGATTGCGCATGATCAGCGGCTGCGGTCCGGCGAATTCCTCGGCATGCTCCAGGCGAAGGACGCCCGTACGGCCATAAGGATTGGCGCCGTGAACGAGCTGCTGGCCGGCCGCCCAGTAGGCGATAAAGTCGCGGTTGCCCGCGGCGCCCTCCGTCATGGCGGAAGACACGGCGGCAATCGCCGCGACCCCGATGACCAATAAAGAAATGGAAACAATAACCCGCAATATTCTTGCTTTCATGGGAGAACCCGATCTCGCAAGCGCAAGGGCTTTTGGGGGAAGCACAGGAGCTCGTGTATATCTAGAAATTTTTGCTGTAGTTTCAGCCTTATCCTATGTTGCATCCATGTATTTGTCTATGGTTTGCGGGAAAACCGGAGTTTCGGGCCGGCGGGAAACCGGTAATCGCCGCCGGGTGACCTGGTTGGGTGCGACGCGACGATCCACCGCTCCTGCGCCATGGACAGCAAGTCGCCGTTTTCATTGACTCCACCCCGCAAATCGAGTATTCTGGACTCCTTGCGCGGTGTTGCGCCTGGGGTCTGTGTTGTTGCACCGGATCCGGATGGCGGGCCTTATGTTGGCCTTGCCGGAAGCAGGCGATCGGCGGTCGGAGTGGCGTTGCTTTGGCAGGATCCGCCCGAACCAGATGCGCGCAGTCCTCACCCGAACAAGATTTGTTTGGAAGTGGGTGGAATCCGGACCCCAGTGCGTGCTTGCGGGCGCAAATCCCGCTGCGCAATGGCTTTTTGGCTTTTCGAGGCAGGAGAGAGATGTCGACCTTTGTTCCCAGCGGCAAGAATATTGACCGCAAATGGTACGTGGTGGATGCGAGCGGGCAGACGCTGGGCCGGCTGGCTACCCGCGCCGCCAGCATATTGAGCGGCAAGCTGAACCCCAAGTATGTGCCCTACATCGATATGGGCGATTTCGTGATCGTAATCAACGCCGAAAAGGTGCGGCTGACCGGCCTGAAGAGCGAGCAGAAGCAGTATCGGCGCTATACAGGCTTTCCCGGCGGATTGCGCGAAGAGTCGTTTACGCGCCTGCTGGCCCGCAAGCCGGAGAAGATCCTGGAAGAGGCGATCAAGGGCATGCTGCCCAAAAGCAAGCTGGGCCTCGCCATGGGAACCAAGCTGAAGGTCTATCGCGGCGACAAGCACCCCCACCAGGCGCAGCAGCCGGTGGCGCTGGAAGTGGCGTAACGGCAGCTGCTAGCTGCTAGCTTCTAGCTGCTAGCTCGGCCATTTGAGATTCAACCCGGTTTCTAGCTAGAGGCTAGAAGCTAGAAGCTAGAGGCTAACGAGAGAATGGCGGACTTAGTTCAGTACTACGGAACGGGCAGGCGCAAGAGCGCGATCGCCCGCGTGTTTCTGCGGCCCGGAACGGGCGAGTGGAAGGTCAACGGCAAGGGATTCGACGAGCACTTCGTCACCGAGCAGCAGCGCGTCTCGGCCAAGCGCACTTTGGCGTTGACCGAGCTTGCCGGAACCTTCGACGTGGTGACCACGGTGAAGGGCGGCGGCGTGGCCGCGCAGGCCGATGCGGTGAAGATGGGCGTTGCCCGCGCATTGCTCGAGTTCAACCCCGAGCTGCGCAAGCTGCTCAAGACCGAAGGCCTGCTCACCCGCGACGCGCGCGTGAAGGAGCGCAAGAAGTACGGGCAGAAGGGCGCAAGGAAGCGGTTCCAGTTCAGCAAGCGCTAAAGCGCTTGCAGGGATCAGGTTTCAGGGATCAGGGATCAGAAGACCGGCGGCGTTCCGTTCTGATCCCTGACCCCTGATCTCTGACCCCTGGTTTTTCACTCTGCCCTAATTGGGCATCAATTCCGGCCCAATGCGCCGGAATGCAACTCACAAAGGAGGCCCATTGGCCACGATCACAATGAAGGAGCTGCTCGAAGCGGGAGTCCACTTCGGGCATCAGACCAAGCGCTGGAATCCCAAGATGAAGGAGTACATCTTCGGCGAGCGCAACGGGATCTATATTATCGACCTGCAGAAGACGCTGAAGCTGTTCAAGGAAGCGTCCAAATTCGTTACCGAGCTGTGCGGCCAGGGGCGGACGATTCTTTTCGTCGGCACCAAGCGCCAGGCACAGGACGCGATCGCCGAAGAGGCCACTCGCGCGGGCATGCCCTACATCAACCAGCGCTGGCTGGGCGGGCTGCTCACCAACTGGGTGACGGTGCAGAAGTCGGTGAAGCGCCTTCAGGAACTGGATGAGATGGCCGTGGATGGCCGCTACGAGCTGCTGACCAAGAAAGAAGTGATTCGCCTGGAGCGCGAGCGCAAGCACCTGCAGGCCAACCTCGCCGGCATCAAGAGCATGAAGCGCCTGCCCGACGCGCTCTTCGTCGTCGACTCGAACAACGAAGCCATCGCCGTGAAGGAAGCGCGCAAGCTGGGCATTCCCGTGGTCGCCGTGGTCGATACCAACTGCGATCCCACGGTGGTCGATTACGTGATCCCCGGCAACGACGATGCTCTGCGTGCCATTCGCCTGTTCACGTCGAAGATCGCCGATTCGGCGGCCGAGGGCGTGAACCTGGTGGGCGACAAGGCATTCGAGGTCGAGGAGCCCACACCGGCAGCAGTTGAAGGCATACCTGCCGAGGCCGGCGCCTATGAGGATGTGGACTTCGGCGAGGCAGTGGGCAGCGGCATCCGCAAGGCTCCGGCCGCGGTAGCCGCGGCGCTCGATGAGGCCGAAGTAGCGGAAGGCGGCGATTGATCGATTGGGGCGTTCGCCGCGGCGAGCGCCTGCAACGAGAACAGCGTGGCCCAATCATTCAAGCGCCACGCTTTTCTTATGCCGTAAATCCGGCAGCTCGAAGTCGTAAATCTGGCAGCTCGAAGTGATGACGGGCGCAGCCTCTAGGCCATGAAGGGACCGGGCTTCGGCCCGTGCATTAGACCAGCCTCACAAGATAGGTCTTTACAGGCTGCGGGAAAACTCATCGCGCTGGGAGTTTTGTATCAGGGCACGGCTTTAGCCGTGCCGCAAAGAGCAAGTCGTTCTGAGGGGCTTTAGCCCCTGAGGTTTTGCGACCCGCATTCATCGGCCATTTTTGATGCACGCGATAAACTGAAATTGAGAACCGCGCGATGACCGCGCATGAAGAACAGGGAAAACGAGAGATGACGACAGTGAGCGACAAGATTGATTCCAAATTGGTGAAAGAGCTCCGTGAGAAATCCGGCGCGCCCATGGGCGATTGTTTGAAAGCCCTGCAGGAGACCAAGGGCCACATCGAAGACGCATTCGTGGTGCTGCGCAAGCGCGGCATGGCCTCCGCGCAAAAGAAGGCCGCCCGCACCACCAACGAGGGCGCCATCGGCAGCTACATCCACGCCGGCGGCAAGATCGGCGTCATTGTCGAGCTCAACTGCGAGAGCGACTTCGTGGCCCGCACCGAGGACTTCCAGGAGCTGCTCAAGGACATCGCCATGCACATCGCCGCCAGCGACCCGCGCTACGTGAAGCCGGAAGACGTGACCGTGGACGACCTCGAGCGTGAGAAGGAGATCTATCGCGCGCAGGCCGCCAGCACCGGCAAGCCGGCTCCGGTCATCGAGCGCATCGTCGACGGCAAGATGGCCAAGTTCTACGAGGAGGTTTGCCTGCTCGAACAGCCCTTCATCAAGGACCAGGCCATCAGCATCAAGGAGCTGATCGCGCAGAAGGTGGGCAAGCTGGGCGAGAACATCACCGTGCGCCGCTTTGCCCGCTTCAAGGTAGGCGCGCCCGACTGGACCGTCGCGCAAACCAAGGCTCAAGAAGCTGCGGCGGAGTAACGCAACCACCAATACTGAGACGGAAAAGGCCCGGAGCTTAAACTTCGGGCCTTTTTGCCTAAACAATGTTCAAAACGTCAGCTTGATCGCCACCGTCGGGGCATCTTGCGGCTTGCGTCCCGGTCCGTTCCCGCCGATCGCGCTGTTTCCAAATCCGCTGCCCATCAACGTGTTGATCGACCCGGTGCCCATCAGCGCGGCAGCGGAGAAATCCATCACTCCCTTACCGCCGAACCGGGGGGTGGTATACGTCGCGGCGGCGGAGGCCTGACCAACCCCTCCGCCCAGCGAGTTGGGCCGGCCGCTGAAGATCTCCCGGTAAGTCACCCGGAAGCTGCCCAAAGCGGAGTTCAGTCCGACATTCATTCCATTGCGGGCGAGCTGATCGAGCCGGAACGCGTTGACCATCGATGCCAGTGAGGTGGGGGAGCCGGAACTCGAAAAGCGAAGCGCAATGGTCCGCTGTGGCAGGATGGCATTGGCATCGGCCGGACTTGCGGCCTCTCTGGAAATCAGGATCAACCGCGCTCCCAGTTCGAATGCGCCCCGCAGAGTGTGGTCCCATGCGCTCAGCCCCAGCAAGGCATCCCTGCGGGCAATTTGGCCGTCCTCAATTGCGGGCGCGCTCGAATTCGATTCAGCAGCGGATTCCTGTGCGTTGGCGGCGACCGCCGGAGGCACGGTTTGGCCAATCGCCGCGACAGAGCCTTGCGCGTTCAGAGAACCTGCGAAAGGTAACACCAGCAGCAGGAGGACGAAGCTCAAGCGGGAGAATGCGGCATGGAGCCCGAAATGGAGAACACTGCACAAAGGGGGAACTCCACCGAAGAAGTATGGCACAACGGGCCTGGGAGTTTGAACCAAAATAGTGAGACGGCTGCGGCGCGATTTCGCCAACCGGAATCAAAGGGGGCCAGACAAAATCGCCCCATTCCTGATTTGGGCAATCCCGCCAGATTCCTTGCGGTCGCGGCTCCCGAATCGTATGCGATACTCGGAAAGGAATGTATAAGCGGATCGTTCTCAAACTTTCTGGCGAGGTGCTGGCCGGCCCCCGCGGCTTCGGCCTCGACGCCGACAAGGTCGCGGCCATCACCGGGGAAATCGTCGACGTTCACGCGCTGGGCGTGGAGATTGGCGTGGTCGTCGGCGGCGGCAACATCTTTCGCGGCGTAGCCGAGCAGGCCCGCGAGATGGACCGCGTGAGCGCCGACAACATGGGCATGCTCTCCACGGTCATCAACTCCATCGCCATGCAGGATGCGATCGAGCGCCGCGGCGTGCAGTGCCGGGTGATGACCGCGGTCTTCATGAACCAGGTGGCCGAGCCGTACATTCGCCGGCGCGCCGTGCGCCATCTAGAAAAAGGCCGCGTGGTGATTTTTGCCGCCGGAATTGGCAACCCTTTCTTCTCGTCGGACACCGCGGCCGGCCTGCGCGCCATGGAGATCAAGGCCGACGTGCTCTTGAAAGCCACCAAGGTTGAAGGTGTTTACAGCGCTGATCCAATACTTTACAAAGATGCGGTAAAGTATGACGAAATAACCTATATGGAGATTCTGAAACAGGGCCTGAAAGTGATGGACCTGACCGCCGTGAGCCTCTGCAAGGACAATAACCTCCCCATGATCGTCTTCAACATGAACCAGCCGGGAAATATCCGCAGCGTTGTGCTGGGAGAAAAGGTCGGCACGCTGGTGACGTCTTAAAAGCAGTTCATAGTTCACAGTTCGTAGTTCACAGTTGGCAGTTCCGGATTGGGTGTGGGCTTGTAGTCAATAAAACTTGCTCCGGTTTTGCGGACTGAACCGCCCCGGCGCCCGCCGGCGTCTAATAGTTACGTGGAGATGCGCAAGCCAGCCCGCCTCAACGCCCTCACCGGCCTGCGCTGTTTCGCGGCGTTCAACATCGTTCTTTTTCATTTTTCCAATCCCCAGTCGTTCGGCTGGTTCGCGCCGGTCATCAACTCGGGCTACGCTTCAGTGAGCTTTTTCATCCTGCTCTCGGGGTTCGTGCTGGCTTATAACTATGCCGGGCGGTCACGCAAAGGCGAACTCAACAGAGGGCAGTTCTGGACGGCGCGCATTACAAGGCTCTATCCCATCTATCTGCTCAGCCTCATCGTGGGCATGCAGATGCTGCCCGTGGAGCACGGCGCGCACACGCATGGCATGTTCTGGGCCGGTGTAACGCTCACCCCCCTGTTGCTGCAGGGCTGGATACCGGAGCTTGCGACTTTCTGGAACACTCCCGCCTGGACGATGTCGGCCGAGGGGTTCTTCTATCTGCTTTTTCCCTGGCTGGCGAGCTGGAAGCGCGCTGAGCGGATGTCCAGCCTGTTTGCCCGCCTGGGAGGCGTCTGGCTCATCGGCCTGATTCCCGGCCTGCTCTACATTTTTTTGAAGCCCGATGGCATTGCCCATCCCGACCGCTGGAGCTGGGGTCCGTGGCTGCAGGTGCTCAAGTTCACGCCCCTGCCGCACATGGCCAGTTTTATGTTCGGCATTCTGCTGGCTGACCTGGATGAGATGGTGGGCCGCGCCGCCCGCCTGCGCCTTATGCTCGGGGCCGGCGGACTCGCCGCGGTCATCGGCATTCTGGAGCTTGGCCCGCTGGTTCCCTATCCCCTTCTTCACGACAGCCTGCTGATGCCCCTGTTCGGTTGCGTTATTCTCGGCCTGGCCGGCGAGAATGTTCTATCGGCCTTCTTCGGCCTGCGCCCGCTGGTCTTTGTCGGCGAGGCCAGCTATTGCCTCTATCTGCTGCACTTCAACCTGTGGAACATGATCCATAACTCGCACCTGCTCGACCGGCTCAACCTGAGCCAGTTCGATCCCTGGATCAGCTACGTGCTGCTGATTGCGATGGCGGTCGCGGCGCTGCATCTGGTCGAAAAGCCCGCGCAGCGCTGGCTGCGAAGACGCGTGATGCCCGCACCCGCGCCGGCGCCCGCCGCCGCCGACTGAAACGCAACCAATCTCGACGGACGCCCATCTGAGAACCTGTGCAGAAACTAGGCTTTTTGAAGGGTACGGGCTTCAGCCCGTACATTAAGAGCTGATTTTGGTCTCCGGCTTTAGCCGCTGAGGAAATGCAAACTCCTGAAAAATCTTCCCTCAGGGGCTGAAGCCCGATCATTTGCGAGCTCTGATGTACGGGATCCCATCCTTCACCCGTACCCGGAAAAGGGACCCGAAGATGCCGGCAAACGGCGAGACGCCTGACGCTGAAGCAACGAGACGCAGGCGCGCCCGATATCGATATTCCCGCCAGCGGAGTTGAGCGCCGCGGGTACCCCGCCTTCGCGATTCGTATCTGCGAGTCGCGAAGGTGGGAATCCAGGCAACTGAGCAGCGCCCCGCCGGCCGGTCGTCGCATCGTCTTCCGCATACAAAAAGCCCAGCCGCAAGGCTGGGCTTTTTGCACATTGGAACTGGGTTTGAACTACGGCGTTACCGATTCCGTGGAGTGGCTGCCGTGGGGAACGGTAATAATTGCGGTCGGGCTCGCGCTGGAGGGATAGGGCGTATTCAGTGTTGGCGTCAGCGCGCCCGTATTGGGGTTGAGCTGGAAGCCGGAGATGGAGTCGCCGAGATGATTGGCAGTGAAGACGAATCGTCCCAGGGAAGCATCCACGGTGATGGCATCCGGTTGGGCGTCGGTGCTATTGCTGGCGCTGCCGGTCACATTGATCGCCGCTGAAGGAGTGCCGGTAGGGAGAGCGATTTCATAAGCCGAAACCGTCGAGTCGAGCGCATTGGCGACGTAAATATAGAGTCCCCGCTGATCGATGGTCACGGCCTGTGGCTCGTTGCCGGTCTTGAAGGGGCCGTTGAGCAGGAACTCCAACTCGTAGCCGGCTTCGATCGAGTAGCCGATCAGCTCGTTCGAAGCATAGTCGGTGACATAGACAAAGCGGTTGGTGGGATCCGCAACCACACCGGTGGGCTTCACTCCCGCCCTGTAGGGGCTGCCCGGGGCCGCGGACAGTCCGCCGCCGGAGCTGGCCCCAAAACCGAACACCCAGCCGGGATTGGCCGTGCTGGTTGCCGTTCCGCCTGGATTGTAGGCCGATTGATCGTATGCCGTGACATAGACTGCGTTATTGTTGACCGTCGCCACCACGCCGGTGGGAACAATGAGATCGTCCGCATAGCCGGGAACAACCAGTGGCCAGTAATCGAGCGTGCCGTTCTTGATCGGCGAGCCGATCGCGCCGCTGGAACTCAGGGAGAACGCCGCCAGGACCGCTCCCGGATCGTTCCCTGGGAGATCGGCCGACACCACATAAAGCCGTGTCCCGGCGTTATTCACGGCGATTGCCACCGGCACCGTGCCTTCACTGCTCAGCGTGACTGCATCCTGCTTGGACAGCTCGCCGCTGGTAGCGATGGAGAAGTGCACGATGTTGTTGCTTGCCTGGTTGGCGACGTACAGATTCTGGTAATTGGACGTGACGGCCAAGGATACCGGCGAATTTCCTCCGGACGATACCGGCGAATAGGCCGGACGCAGCGCGCCCGTTTCGGAATCGACGGCGAAGGTGTCGATCAACCCGCTCGAGTTGCCCGAGCCGGCGGAGCTCGCAAGGTAAAGGTCGTCGATCGTAACGATCTGACACGCCGTCACAAGTATGGCCGCCAGTAGACCAATCGTTGAGACCAGTACCAACTGGCTCGGTTTGCTGAACTTCATGCGCTTCCTTCGTCGCGGGCCGTCGGATTCAAGCCCCTGGAAAACTGGTTATGTGGCCCGTATACATTGTAAAAGCCGCTACGGGTGCTTATGAAAAACCTTCCGGCGCGTATCGCCGCCGGTCGATTCACCGCATCGTTCGTCACTCCACAAAACGTCGCGCCGCTTCAATGGCGAATCGGGCGCGCTTATTGCTGCACCTGGTGCGGAATCGCCGCCAATGCGGTGGACTGCGCGTCCACCGTGTACGGAGTATTTTGCGTGACCACCATCGTAGGCGCGCCGCTGCCGGTCATCAGTTGATATCCGGAAACCGACGCGGCCAGATAGTTGGCCGCATACACAAAGTGACTGGTGTTGGGGTCGACGAGAATCGCCACCGGTTGCGTGCTGGTCGCGTAGGTTCCGAAACTCGACAACGCTCCTCCGCTGACGGTGTACGCCGTGATGGTATTGTCCAGGGAGTTGGCTACGTACGCGTAGCTGCCGGTCGAATCGAGGGCGATTGCCGCTGGCTGGTTTCCGGCGCCGAATGGACTCCCTCTTACCTCCGCCAGACCACCGGAGACGATCGTATATGCGTAGACGTTGCGCGCACCCGAAGGCTCCTGGACAGCCCCCGCGTAATCGGTCACATAAACATGTCCGTTGGAATCGCTCGCGATCGCCGACGGTTGCACTCCGGCTCCGCTGGCGCCCGTTTCCGCGATTGCAAACGGCGATCCCTTGACCGCGGTCAGCGTTCCGTTGGAGTTGGCCGCGAACATGAAGAGATAGCCTGTAGGCGCTGTCCCGGCCCCGCTCAAGTCGCAGGCGCTGGTTGAAGACGCCGCATTGGCCGCGGCGGCGGTGGTGTCGTATGCGGTCACAAATACGTACCTGCCCGAATCCGCGGCGTTGATTGCGCTGGGCGTCAACACGTCGGTGGGGCTGCAAGGCGCGGTGAGCGGCCAATAATCGATGTCGCCGCTCGGATTGCCCACTGCCGCACCGGGCGCGCCGCTTGAGGACAAGGGAAACACGGCAACCGAGCCGGAACACGGCTCCGCGGGCGAACAGGTCGGCAGCGGCTGGTAGGTATCCGCAATGTACATGTGCGAACCGCTGACCGCCACCGCCAGCGGAAAGACCCCCGGCGTGTTGACGGTGTTTTGCGGATAGAGTTTGCCGTCGCTGCCAATGGCGAATTGGACCACAGTGTTGTCGTCTTCGTTCACAACGTAGAGATTGAGGTAGTTGGGAGAAACGGCCTCGGCGACCGGGTCGCGCCCTCCCGATGGGAATGGAGAAGTGGGGATGTGACGCAACCGGCCCGACTCGTAATCCACTTCCATCACGTCCACATTTCCGTAATTGTTGGGTCCGGCGGCCTTGGAGCTGGTTACGTAGACAAAGTCCGCGGTGAGCGTGTTCGAGAACGCGCCGCAAGCGGTCACCATGCCGGCCGCCGCAAGGCTGGCCGCTGATACCAGCACCAGCTGGCTAGATTTATTCAACTTCATGCGCATCTTTCGTCGGCGGGCCATAGCATTTTTCGAATTTGCCTATCCAATTCCACTTCCCTTTAGCCGGCGCGACACCGAGGAGCGGCGGCCTTGCACAACGTTCGTCCGGATTCGGTATTTCGAAAAATGCCGTAATTGACGGCCTCGCAAAAATCGGTTCATCGAGTGTCAAGCGACGGAGTTTAGCCGGTGCGGCCATTGATCAGGCACCAGGTGGCCGGGCCGCTTAGCGCGAAACTGCTGGTTTTGCGCAGATCGTTCAACACGCCTGAATTCTCGTCGAGCGCTTTGCCGGTGACCGTCGAATCGTAGTAATTGGCCGTGTAAATGAACTGGTCGGAGGGATCTTCGACAACGCACTGCGGGCCGGCTCCGGTGCCGAACGGCAAACCGGGAATCTCGGTCGGCTGAAACGGCGAGTTGATCACGTATCCGGAGATGCCGCTCTGGGCGGCGTCCGAGGTGGTGTTGTTATTCCCGTCGTTGGCCACATAAAACCATTTACCCTTCGACTCCACCAGGAGCTGAACCGGGTTGGCCTGCGAGGGATCGTCGGGAATCGCGCCACCCACCTCCGCCTGCAGCGCCCCGTTGTTGCCGATGGAGTAGGCCAGAATCTGGCTATCGGAAGAAACCGAGGTCCCATTCACCGTCACTGTCAGCGGTTCGTTGTCCAGCACCCATACATAGCCCGAGCTGTTCAGAATGTTCGACGCCTGGCGGATATTTAGCTGCTGCTCGCTGTTCTGGCTCACCGTCAACTGGCCGTTACCGGAATTGTAGGTGTACGGAAACGCGAAGTCGCCGGTCGCCGGGGTCCCGCTGAGCGCAAGAATGTAGCCGCTGGCCAAAGTGAAATCGATGGGATTGACCGGCACCGGAAAATAAGGCAGCGCCGCGCCCCCGGCCGAAGTGACTTGCGCATTCACCACCAGTTGCAGGCGGCCGGTAGTCTGGTTGATCTGGAATACCGTGATGTCGCCGCAGGTTTTGACGCCCGCGCCCAGCGCCAGCGTGCAGCCATTCTTGCTGGCGTTGTAGGCCGCGTAGTTGTCCGGCGAATCGTGATCGAGCACAAAAAGATAATTGCCTGAAGTGTCGGGAATCACCCGGATGGGATTGACACCCTGGGAGAAAAACGTCTCCTGCGGCGTAAGGATGCCGTTGCCGCCAACGGCAAACTGCGTGATATTGGCGTTGTGGCAGGGATCGGCGGTGGTGCAGTCGCTGCCGCCCGAGGAGTTCACTCCGCGGTTCAGCACATACATGAATCGCGAGCCTGTCAAGAGCGCGGCGCGCACCGGATTGGCCCCGCCGGAAGAGATCGGCATCCCATTGATCGGCGTCAAAAAGCCGGTATTGTGATCGATCTTGAATCCGCTGATGATTCCATTACCGTTCGGCTGGGCTGTTACCGTTCCCGTCACATACAAAAAACCGACTGTATAGCTTTGAATGCAGGATGATATCCCCACGGCGACGCCGAGGGAGAGGACGCTCACCAGAAGTGCCTTGCCGAATTTCGTAAACTTCATGCGATTCCTTCATCCTGGTCAGCCGTGTGGCGCCAAGTTTTCTAGTTCCACAGCAGAGCTGGGCTGGGAGGGGTTCCCTGTTGCATTGTAAAAGGCGAGGGTAGGTTGTGCCTAGTTTACGCCGTCATTCATCTTGGGCGCGGCCTCTACCTCCGGCCGAACCGGACGCGCACGATCCTGCGCCCGCCGACCCCGGACCCGACTGCAGGCGCGGATGGAGTTTGGACGGTGCACCAACGGCAAACGTAATCCGCAAGGGGATAAGAAACCGAATGCACGGGCGCACGGGGCGCGTTACCAGACCCGGCATGAATTCTCCGGATACATCGGCTGGCCTTTTTTGCAGCCAAAGGCCTTGCCGAACTCGTCGAAGTTCTCGACCGAGCCGTTGGTGCGCCATTGGCCCGGCGAGTGCGGATCGGTGAGCGCCGACTGCCGCGCCGACTGCTCGGTCTGGTTCTGGCACCAAACCTGCGCGAAGCCCAGGAAATAGCGTTGCGCTTCGGTGTAACCGTCGATCTTCTCGTCGATCGATTTGCCTTCGGCCGCCAGCGTGTTCAGCAGCGCCAGGTACGCGATGCGCAGCCCGCCATTGTCGGCCGTGTTCTCGCCCAGCGTCAGCCTGCCGTTCAGCCTTTGTTCGGGAACATCGCCATGAGCGGGGGCGGCGACGAAGCCCGAGTACTCGTCGGCTACGCAACTGGTGCGCTCCTCAAAGGCCTTCTTGTCATCCTCCGTCTGCCACTGGCGCAGGTTGCCCTTGCCGTCGTACTTCGCGCCCTGGTCGTCGAAGCCGTGAGTCATCTCGTGGCCGATCACCACGCCGATGCCGCCAAAATTCACCGCCGGATCGATATCGGGATCGAAAAACGGCGGCTGCAGAATGCCCGCCGGGAAGTTGATGTCGTTCATTGAATCTTCGTAGTAGGCATTCACCGTGGGCGGCGTCATGCCCCACTCCTTCTCGTCCACCGGCTTGCCCAGGTGACCGAGGTTCCAGTTGCGCTGAAAGATATCGTCGCGGCGCAGGTTGCCGATCAGGTCGTCGCGCTCCACCTTCAGCGCCGAGTAGTCGCGCCAATGATCGGGGTAGCCGATCTTGTTGCGGATCATGGCCAGCTTCTCTTCGGCCGCCTGTTTGGTCGCATCGCCCATCCACGGCAGAGTCTTGATGTCCTCGCCCATGGCCTTTTCGAGCGCGGCTACAAGCTGGTCCATGCTGGCTTTGGCCGCAGGCGGAAAGTTCTGCTTCACCCAGTCCTGGCCCACCGCCTCGCCCAGCGCGCGGTCCGTCATCGTGGTGCATTCCTTCCAGCGCGGAGTGGGCTCTTTTTGGCCCTGCAGAGTCCTGCCGAAGAAGTCGAAGTTTTCATCGAAAAATGCTTTGGGCAGGTTGGGCGCAAAGGTGTGCAGAACGTGCCAGCGGAAGTAAGACTTCCATGCGTCGACCGGTTCGGAAGCGATCAAGTCGTTCACAGCCTTGAAGAAGTTGGGCGTTGCCACGTTGAGCGTGTCGAACTGTCCCACCTTCACGTCCTTGAAATAGACCGCGAAATCGAAGTCCGGCGCCAGTTTTTCAAAGTCGGCGACGGTATAGATGTGATAGCGGTTCTCCGGCTGGCGCAGATCGGTGCGGCTGGTTGAAGCCTTGGCCAGCGCGGTCTCGATCTGCATCACCGCCGCGGCCTCTTTGGCTGCCTCGTCGGGCGAGTCGCCGGCCAGGGTGAACATCTTCGTCACATGCCCCACGTAGAGCTTGCGAATGTTCTCGAAGCGCTTGCTGTCGACGATGTAATAGTCGCGATCGGGAAGCAAAAGCCCGCCCTGGCTGACGCTCGCAATCTGCTTCGATGAATCCTTTTCATCCTGCTGCACGCTGAAGCGAAAGAACGCTGCCGGATCGCCCTTTTCAGCCAAATCGCCCACTATCGCGGCGACTCGGTGCGCGTCGTTCAGCTCCGCGATCTGCTTGAACGCCGGCTCCAGCGGCTCCAACCCCTTCTGATTGACGAGATCGGTGTTCATGCAGGCGGCATAGTAGTCGCCATATTTCTTTTCGAGCGGCGTCTTGGGATCGGTGGCGGCCGCGCTCAGGTCTTTCCACAGCAGGTAACGGTTGCGCTCCCCGAGCAACGAGAAGGACCGCGCCCAGCGCACCTGGTCGGCGGGAATCGGGTTTTCCTTGATCCAGTTGCCGCATGCGTAGTGGTAGAAGTCTGTGCAAGGATCGACGCTCTTGTCGATCGCCGACAGGTCGAGGCTCTTGATGGACTGCGGCGCCGACGGCTGAGAGTCGTCCTGTTGTGCAAGCGCAGCCGAGGGGCCGGCGGCGATTCCTGCCAGCAGCAGGATTGGAGCAATGCGAAGAGAGTTCATCGGGGAATCCTTCGTAAATGGAACCATCCGGCGACCCGGCAACGCATGCAACGCTGCCTACATTGACGCCCGCGATGGATTTCGCGCCGCCAATTCCGACCAAAGCTGCGCCGCCTAGCAGCGTATCACGCCCGGCGCGCGGCCTCGAAGACCCAAGCCTGCTGCTACGCCTGCGTGATATGCTTCCGCGCGTGCCGCCCGCAGCTCCAATGCGGCTCCAG
This sequence comes from Occallatibacter sp., assembly GCA_049676965.1. Lineage (GTDB taxonomy): Bacteria > Acidobacteriota > Terriglobia > Terriglobales > Acidobacteriaceae > Telmatobacter. Next base: position 17,545 of record JBAUBR010000045.1, on the reverse strand, counting down.
CACATGGAGAATGACTATGCGCATGATCATGCACGTTCGAATGCCGCACGAACCTTTTAACACCCACGTAAGGAACGGAACCGCAGCCGCGAAGATGAAGCAAATTCTCGATGAGCAGAAGCCGGAGGCTGTTTACTTTCTCGAATGGGACGGCCATCGTTGCGGAATACTGGTGGTGGATTTGAAGGAAACGTCGCAGATTCCTGTCCTCGCAGAGCCCTGGTTCCTCAACTTCCACGCCGATGTACATCTACGCCCAGCAATGACGCCCGAAGATCTGGGCCGCTCAGGCCTCGAAGCACTCGGGAAAAAGTGGGCATAGACACGGATTCACAAGTGCCGTCGCGAACTTCCTTTCCCTCCCCCGTTCCCCCCTCCCCGCATCGCTCTGCAAAATGCCGGAGTCCGCGGATGGCCTCATTTAATTTGTTACACTCCGCATACACATTCCAACCGGAGAAATTCGAATGCAGAAAACGGTGAGCCTGGCAGTCGCCCTGTGTTTTCTAGGATCCGTTGCCGCCATTCCCGCACAGCCTTCCACCATCCCCGCGCCGAAGCGCATCCTGGTCCGCGCCGGCCACCTGCTTGACGTGAAGACGGGCAAGCTGCTCGATGACGAAACCATCGTGGTTGTTGGCGATACGATCCAGTCCATCGCGCCCACAGCTCAAACGACGGCGCAGCCAAGCGATACAGTCATCGACCTAAGCGGATTGACCGTGCTTCCCGGCCTGATCGACGTGCACACGCACCTGACGATGAATCCGAACTTCGATCCTTATTACGAATTGACCCAGACGTCCGCAAAGGAGGCCATCAACGGCGTGGCCAACGCCCGCGCCACGCTGCTCGCCGGGATAACGACTGTCCGCAACGTGGGCGCCGACGGATTTGTCGATGTAGATTTGCGCGACGCCATCAATGCAGGCCAGGTCCCCGGCCCGCACATGCAGGTCAGCGGCCCGCTCATCGGCATCACCGGCGGCCATTGCGACGAGAACCTGCTGCCCATCCAATATCACGCGGTGGGCGACGGCGTGGCCGACGGCATCTCCGCCGTGCAGCACATGGTGCGGCAGAATATCAAGTACGGCGCCGACCTGATCAAGATCTGCGCCACCGGCGGCGTGCTCTCCAAGGGCGACGACCCGCAGGCATCGCAGTTCACGCTCGAGGAAATGCAGGCCATCGTCGCCGACGCGCATCGCCTCGGCCGCAAAGTCGCCGCGCATGCGCACGGCGCGCAGGGAATCCTGTGGGCGACGGAGGCCGGCGTTGATTCAATCGAGCACGGCAGCTACATCAACGACGAAGCCATCGCCGAGATGAAGAAGCGCGGCACCTATCTGGTGCCCACGCTTTATCTCGAAGACTGGATGATCGAGAAAGGCAATCTGCCGCCGTTCTACCACCAGAAAATGATCGACGTGAGCGCCGTGGCCAAGAGCAACATCAAGCGCGCCATGCAAGCCGGCGTAAAGATCGCCATGGGCACCGACGCCGCTGTCTATCCGCACGGATTGAATGCGCACGAGCTCGATGTGTACGTGAATCAGTTAGGAATGGCCCCGCTCGCGGCTCTGCAAACCGCGACCGTCAATGCCGCCGACCTGATGGGCTGGACCGCCAAAACCGGCGCCATAGAGCAAGGCAAATGGGCCGACATCATCGCCGTCGAAAAGAATCCGCTCGACGACATCCGCACGTTGCAGGACGTGAAATTCGTGATGAAGGCCGGAGCGGTTTACAAAAACGAGAGCAAGTGAAGGCTGCGGGAAGCGACCCTAAGCCGAGCGCCGTTTCTTCGATTCGAGGCTCGATATTCGCTTGTCGAATGCGAAGGATTGCTGAATTTGTTCCAGCCGCTGGATAATGCTCTCGAAGCGAACGCGGTTAGCACCCTCAATCGCATCCAGCCGCTTGTCCTGAGAATCCAGCCGCTGGACAATGCTCTCATAGCGAACGCGGTTCGCTTCTTCAATCGCATCCAGCCGCTTGTCTTGGGAATCCAGCCGCTTGTCGATCGCTGAGAGAACTCCTCGGATATCCCGCAATTCCGGGGCAAGAAAATCTTGCAAGACCTGTCGAGTCTCCTCTACAACGCCCATCGGCCGAGTGGCTCCTGCAGCCTTTTTACTCCGAACCTGGACTCATTGAAACACGAAATTCAGGCAGGCTTCAGTTCAACGATTCACCCTTTTTCCAGGATTCATCGCTATTCCGGCGTAATCACCACTTCCCTCTTGGCAATTCCGCGCAGGAAATCCTCGCCCGTGCCGATGTGCTGATCCACAAGCCGCGACGGCGTATGCGCGAGCCACTCGCCGAGCGAAATGTCCTGATATTCGGGCGTTGGAAACACTTCGACAAAGATCAGGTCGGTTGTGCCCAGGTTCTCAATGTAGTGCGGCATCGATCGCTCGATGTACCCGACGTCGCCTTCGTGAAAATCCATGGTGCGCGCCCGGCCGCCGGCCGAAAACACCGTCATGCGGCCCATGCCTTTGATGTAGTACTGCCACTCGTCCTCGTTGGGATGCCAGTGCAGCTCGCGCAGCCCGCCGGGCTTGAGCGTCACGATGGCCGCGGCAATGTTGGTCGCCGGAAAATTGTTCAGATCGACGACCTTCACATTTCCGCCGGCGGTCGTCTTCGTAGGCTCCATTTTGCTCGCGAGGAATGCGAAGCTGTTGGGCACGGCAAGGGTCTCGGCATACACCTGCTGCCGCTCCTCATCGAGCGGCCGCGGCAGATCGCGCGGAAAGATGAAGAGCTCACGCTTAGGTACATTGTCGAATGTGGACGCGGGCGTGTTGAAGTTCTTGGCCAGCACCTCGCGCGGCGTGTGATGCAGCCAGTCGGTGAGTAGAAATGTCTCGAACTCGTTGAAGTTTCCGTCATCGAAGACGAGCAGGAACTGGCATCCCTCCGGTTCCAGTCCCTGGATGGAATGGGGAATGCTTCCGGGAAAGATCCACAAGTCGCCTTCGTGCACCTCATCGATGAAGGCCCGGCCCTTTTGATCGACAGCCGTGATGCGCGCGCTGCCCGCGGTCACGATGGCCCACTCGGCGCCCACGTGCCAGTGCAGTTCGCGGATGCCGCCCTTGATCAGCCGCATCTCCACGCCCGCCATCTTTTTTGAAATGGGAAAATCGCGCACCGTCACCTGGCGCGTCCATCCGCCCGCCTCGATCCGCTTGTGCGCGAAGCTGAAAGGATACTTGAAGGGCGGCTGTCCTCCAGCGTCTGTCTCTGGCGGATAGACGGAGTCGGGCTCGGCCTGGTCCAGCACGGGGTTCTTCGGCCCGGGCTGTGTCTCGTTTTGGCCGGTGTGGCTGTCGCCGCTCTTGTCCGGCGTCTGCTGCGCTGCGCCGGCGAGCGGCAGTCCGGCCGCAAGCGCCACTGCCGCGGAACTTGCGCCGAGAAACCTGCGCCTGCTAAGGATTTCCGTGCTGTTCTCGTTGCCCATGCTTTTCCCCCTGTGTTTACGCTGTAAATGCCCGATATTCCAAGCAATCTTTACATCCCGCCCTCAGCCCTGCCACAATGAAAAGTGGACACCCAGACAATCGTTATTCTCGACTTTGGCGGGCAATACACCCAGCTCATCGCCCGCCGCGTCCGCGAACAGAATGTCTTCTCCGTCGTGCTTCCGTGCACGGCCCCGCTAGCCGAAATTCGAGCTAACCACCCTGTCGGAATCATCCTCTCCGGCGGCCCCTCGTCCGTATACGATGCGGACGCCCCCGCCGCCGATCCCAAACTCCTTGACCTCGGCGCGCCTGTGCTCGGCATCTGTTACGGCCTGCAGTTCATCGTGCATCACCTTGGCGGAAAGGTGCGCTCGGCCGCCAAACGCGAGTACGGCCACGCCGAAGTCACGGTCGAAGATGACTCAACCCCGCTCTTCGCCGGCGTTCCGCCGTGTCTTCAGGCCTGGATGAGCCATGGCGACGAGGCTCTCGAACTGCCTGCCGGATTTCATCGCACCGCCGTTACCTCCAACGCCCTCGCGGGCATCGCCAATGAAAAGCGCCGCATTTGGGCCGTGCAGTTTCATCCCGAAGTGCACCACACGCCGCTCGGTCCCGCCATCATCAAGAATTTTCTCTTCCTCATCTGCGGCGCGCGCGGCGACTGGACCCCGGCGCATTTCATCGAGAGCACGGTCGCCGGCATTCGCGAGAAAGTCGGCACCGGCCACGTGATCTGCGGCCTCTCCGGCGGCGTCGATTCGTCAGTGGCCGCGGTGCTCGTGCATCGCGCCATCGGCGATCGGCTAACCTGCATCTTCGTGAACAACGGCGTGCTGCGCAAGAACGAATTCGAAAACGTGCAGCGCAACCTGCGCGACAAACTCGGACTCCACATTGTCGCTGTCGACGCCAGCGAGCGATTCCTCAAGCAGCTTGCCGGCGTCACCGATCCCGAGACCAAGCGCAAGCGCATTGGCCAGGAGTTCATCGCCGTCTTCGACGACGAGGCCAATCGCATTGCCAAAGAAACGGGAGGTGTCGATTGGCTGGTGCAGGGCACACTCTATCCCGATGTCATCGAATCGAGCAGCGTGAAGGGCCCCAGCCAGACCATCAAGAGCCACCACAACGTGGGCGGCCTGCCCGAACGCATGAAGCTCAAACTGATCGAGCCGCTGCGCGATCTGTTCAAGGATGAAGTCCGCCGCATCGGCCGCGACCTGGGAATGCCGGAAGAGATCCTCGGCCGGCAGCCGTTTCCCGGTCCCGGGCTCGCCGTGCGCATCCTCGGCGAAGTCACGCCGGAGCGCGTGGCGCTGCTGCAGGAAGCGGACGACATCGTAGTCTCCGAGATCAAGGCTGCCGGCCTGTACTCGACCGTGTGGCAAAGCTTCGCGGTGCTGCTGCCGGTGATGAGTGTGGGCGTAATGGGCGACCAGCGCACCTATGCCTGCACCGCCGCGGTGCGCGCCGTGCACTCCGAGGACGGCATGACCGCCGACTGGGCGCCGCTGCCCTATGCAGTGCTCAAGCGAATTTCAAGCCGCATCGTGAACGAGGTGCGCGGAATCAACCGCGTGGTCTACGACATTACTTCGAAACCTCCCGGCACCATTGAGTGGGAGTAAGCTGGCGTACCAAGAATTGCTACGGGACCTAATTCTCTTCGCAACCGGCCGCCGATGATAGAGTTTGCGAGAAGATTTCTTCGTAGATCGGCTTGGCGAACGGGATCGACATGGAGCGTCCGTTGGAAACTATTCGCGAGCTCCTACGGTTATTGGCTGCCGCCCGCGGACTTCACATATTCGAGGCGATAAAGCGTTCCCAGATCGGCGCTCACTACATAATTGACCACCCCTGCCGCATCCTGCAATTCGGGCTGCGGGATTACGCGGCAGTCGAGATACCCTTTTGCCTTAAGCAGAGATTGCAACTGAGAAACCAGAGTTCCGATAAATGTGCTTTCGGGGATAGTGGTGGCGCGCGCCGCCATCAGCCGGCCAATCTCCGCGCCGTCGATCGGGATCTCCGGCGAAATTTGCACCGTCCCCAATCTGTACGGCCTGCCTTCTTTCACGGTCACGGTGAATGGCACGCGGATCGCGCCGTCGGCAAACGACGGCCTGTCCGACCTGGAGGCTCGCACTTGAACCGCCGCGAACCCGTGGTCGATGTAGAAGTCCGCGACCTGCCGCTCAATCTCGTCCACCGATTTCGCCGAGTCGTAGGTCAACCCCGCACGGACCACAATCCCCTGCAGTTGCGGCCTGATCCAGTCCGAGACACCGTCAAAGCGCACGCTGCCGATCCTCACCGCGGGCGCGTCGATGCTGAACCTGATCGCGATCACGTTGTGCGTGGTCCCGTCGCCGACGGGTGTTGCGATCACGTGCGCATGAACACCCTCACCGGCCAGAATCGCCTCGAGAGCGCGCCGCACGCCTTCGAGAAGAGTGCCCTCGGCCGGCACCTTGCCGTGATAGAGCGGCACCCGCTGGTGTATGCGGGCATCGAGAGCCGGTCCTTTCTCGAGCGGCACATTGCCAAAGATGACGGGATAACTCTCTTCAACCAGGCTGAGCGAATAATTCAGCTTCGATCCTTCGAACTTATAATCGACCTTTTCGAAAATACCGGTATCGATAAGTTCCTTCGCCCGCTGCTGCAATTCGTCCGAGGAGTAGCTCTGGCCTTCCTTCAGGCCGGCTGCACTCATCAGTTCCGCGTCCGAGTAATCGGGCGCTCCCTCAAAGTGAATCGAGCGCAGTATCGGCGATTGGCCGCGCGCCGACGCGGCAATGACGAACAGTAGCATTCCCGCGAGATAGAAAGCACGCAGTCGGGGCATCGTGCGGCCAGAGTAACATGGCTTCGCGCAGCAATAGAGCGGCCGCGGCGCTACTTCCGTGCCAGTCGTGCTCACCCGAAGGTGGGAAAGCGCCGGTGCGCAGGCGTCTTTCCAGCGAAATCTTTATCGGATGGTCGCTAAGCCGAGCTCAGAATCCTATGCTCAAAGCACGTTAAGGGGTGGCTGGAACGCTGCTCCGGAAATACTCGAGTGACAGCTTGAGACCTTCCTTGAGCGTGATCTTCGGCTCCCAGCCCAGCAGCGTGCGCGCCTTCGCAATGTCGGGACAGCGCCGCGCCGGATCGTCCTCGGGCAAAGGCGAGAAGCGCAACTCGCTCTCCGAGCCTGTCACCTCGAGTATTGCCTGTGCGCACTCCAGAATCGTGAACTCGTTGGGGTTGCCAATATTCACCGGGAAATGCTCGTCGGAGCGCGAAAGCCGCACGATTCCGTCGATCAGATCGGAAACGTAGCAGAAGCTGCGCGTCTGGCTGCCGCTTCCGTACACAGTGAGCCGTTCACCGCGCAGGGCCTGCATCATGAAGTTCGAAATCACGCGTCCATCGCTGGGGTGCAGCCGCGGCCCGTAGGTATTGAAGATTCGCACCAGGTGGGTGTTGAGGCCGTAGGTCCGGTAATAAGCCATCACCAGCGCCTCGGAAAAGCGCTTGGCCTCGTCGTACACCGAACGAGGACCGACGGGATTGACGTGGCCCCAGTAATCCTCGGTCTGCGGATGCTCGAGCGGGTCGCCGTAACACTCCGATGTGGAAGCTTGCAGGTAGCCGGCATCGTACATCTGCGCGATTTTGAGCGTGTTCTCCGTGCCCACCGAACCGACGCGAAGGGTCTCGATGGCCAGGCGAAGATACTCCGGCGGGCTGGCCGGTGAGGCGAAGTTGAAGACATAATCCACCGGGCCCGGATCGAAGGGCTCGCAGATATCCCGCTCCTCGAAGCCAAAGCGCGGCTCGCGAGTCAGATGAGCCAGATTCTCATGGTCACCGGTGGCGAAGTTATCCACGCCGAGAACGGTGTGACCGTCAGCCAGCAATCGATCGGTGAGATGTGAACCAAGAAAGCCGGCGGCGCCGGTCACCAATACTCGCATGCTCAATGATTCGTACTCCAGAAATTTTTGTTTCACTTCAGGATCTGGCCAACTTCCGACTTCTAAGACAGTACCAATTTGCGCGGCTTGCCTTGTTGCGCATTGTAACTTGCCGGGCGGCCGACGCTGACGTAGGTGAAACCATGCTCCTGCATCTGCTCCGGCTTGTACAGATTCCGCCCGTCGATCACGATCGGGAAGCGGACCGCCTGGTTGAGCCGCACCAGGTCGAGGTTCGCGAACTCCTTCCAATCGGTGAGGATCAGTACTGCGTCCGCGCCCTTGGCCGCGTCGTAGACATCCTCCGCGTAGCTCATCTTCTGCGAGGCCGGCAGCACTTCCTTCGCCCGGTCCATCGCCGCCGGGTCGTACGCTGCGATCGACGCGCCTGCTTCCAGCAGCTTGCGGATCACATCGATGGCCGGCGATTCGCGAATGTCGTCGGTATCGCTTTTGAAAGCCAGTCCCAGCGCTGCCAGCCGCTTGCCGCGCAGCGTCCACAGCGCCGAGCGCACTTTGTTGAAGTAGATCTCGCGCTGCGTGTCGTTGATCTTGCACACTTCGTCGAGGAGCTGAAAGTTCACGCCCTGCTGCTGCGCGACCCAGCGGAAAGCGGCCACGTCCTTGGGAAAACACGACCCGCCGTAGCCCAGCCCCGCGCGCAGGAACTTGGGTCCGATGCGGCTGTCCAGCCCCATCCCCGCCGCAACATCCTCGATATCCGCGTCCACGCTCTCGGCCAGGTTGGACACTGCGTTGATGAAGGAAATTTTCAGCGCCAGGAAGGCGTTCGATGCGTGCTTGATGATCTCGGCACTTTGCGCCGAGGTGACCAGCAGACACGCCGGTCGGGCGGCGCTGCACGCACCCGGCAGAGAGCCGGTCTGCGTGTAATATGCGCCGCCGGTCAGCGGCGCGTAGATGCGGCGCAGAACTTCGGCGGAGCGCTCGGTGTTGGCGCCCACCACGATGCGGTCGGGATGCAAAAAATCGCTGACCGCCGTGCCTTCGCGCAGGAACTCCGGGTTCGACACCACGTCGAAAAGCTCCTGCTCCACGCCATGACGGAACAGCACACGCCGGATCCATTCATTGGTGTAGACCGGAACAGTGCTTTTCTCCACAATCACTTTGTAATCGTTGATGCCGCGCGCGATCTGCGAGACCACTGCTTCCACAAACGAAAGGTCCGCCGCACCGCTGTCGCTCTGCGGAGTGCCCACGGCGATAAATACGGCCTCGCTGCGCTCCACAGCCCCGCCCAGGTCGGTGGTGAACTCCACGCCGCGATTCAGGTGTTTCGCGAGCAGTTCGGGAAGGAACTCTTCGAAGATCGGCACGCCGCCCGAACAAAGCGTTTTCACCTTGGCTTCGTCGTTGTCCACGCATGTGACTTTGTGGCCCATCTCGGCAAAGCAGACGGCTGCAACAAGTCCCACGTAACCTGACCCGATGACGCAGATTGAAACTGAATTCGACATTCTATGCAGTTCTCTCTCCCAAACCATGTTATGCACGCCGGCGCGGCATTTCGCGACAATAATTCAAAGTGTGGCTTTTAGGCTAATTGAACGAGTATGGTTTGGCAATGACCTTGTGCGCACGAGTGCGAACAGTCTGCACTCGCTGCCGGGCCTTCGCACTCCGGGCTCTCTGCTAGAGTGAGATTGCGGGGTGCTTCATCCCTGCCGCGTGTTGGTTTCTACGGCAACGGTCGGATCGCACAATCCCAAAACATCCACAATCTGGGGAGACTCAAGTTAGCACCATGGCATCTGCCGGCCAAATCTCGCAATGGGCGCCATTTCGCATCGAGCCGCATTACGATCGCCGCCCCTGGGGCTATTGCGACCTGCGACCCTGGTTCGATCGTGTCGCCGACGACGAGCCCATCGGCGAAGTGTGGCTCACCGGGGACCAATGTTCAGTCGCCTCCGGCCCGCACGCGGGCAAGAAGCTGGGTGAACTCTTCCACGAAGCGCCGGAACCGCTCTTGGGCGCCGGAGCTCCCTCGCCGGACTCGCCTCTACTCATTAAGGTCCTTTTCGCTGCGCAAAAACTCAGCGTGCAGGTGCACCCCGACGACGCCATGGCGCGGAAGTATGGCGATCCGCGCGGCAAAACCGAGTGCTGGTATGCGCTGGCGGCCGAGCCGGGAGCCGAGCTTGCGCTGGGACTGAAACCAGGCACGACCCTGGACGAGGTCAGAGCGGGAATCCATGACGGCACGCTCGAAGCCCGTCTCAAAGTACTGCCCGTGAACGCCGGCGACGTGATCTTTGTCGATGCCGGGACAGTTCACTCCGTCTGGCCGGGATCGATTCTGCTGGAGACGCAGCAGAACTGCGACCTCACCTATCGCATGTACGACTACGGCCGTCCTCGTGAACTGCACATTGATAAGGCGCTTGAAGCCACGCGGCTCATCACCCGTGCAGGCAAGGTTGCGCCGCGGAAGCTCGCGGATCGAACCATCCTGATCGACGTGGAATATTTTCGCGTGGAGCGTATCCCTTGCGAGAATGCGATTGCGAGCGATGGCTTGCCCGCTCCAGACTCACGCGCCGGCAGCGGCCTGGGTTCCGGCCTCTCTTATTTGTTTGCCGCCGAAGGCTCGGGCCGCATCGCCGGACCTGGCTTCGAGGCAGTCGATCTGCCCGCGCGCGCGATTGCCTGCATTCCCGCCGCGGCGCCCATGTTCGTCGTCGAAAACCGGGGTGGGCTGCACCTGATCCGGCTCTCGCCTAAATGGCCGAATCAACCAGCATGATCGGCATGAGCTCCTGATCCGCATGGAATCCTGGCGCGAATCCGTTGTTTCCTATATCCGCGCCGAGGCGCAGCCGGTGGATAAATACGGCCACATGCCGCGGCTCTACGCGCTCGCCGCCAAAGTAGGCGCGGGACTGGAGTACGACGACGATATTCTCTTCGCCGCGGCCTGGATGCATGATCTCGGAGTCTTCCTCGGTCACCGGCCGCAAACCGCAGAGGATCTGGCGCGCTGGGACCATGTGCCTTACACCGTCGCGCGGGCTCGCGAGCTGCTTCCCGGCTGGGGATTTCCCGCCGAAAAGCTTGACGCCGTCGCCGAAGTCATCCAGACCCATCAGCCCAAGGATGATCCGGTCCGTATTGAAGCCATTGTGTTGCGCGATGCGGATATTCTGGAACAATTAGGCGCCGTAGGCCTGCTGCGCGCGGTCGCCAAAATCGGACGCGATTCGCGCTTTCCAACTTTTTCTTCCGTCCTGCTCGTTCTGCGCAATGCAGCCGGCCAATTACCGGGCAAGCTGCGGCTGGAGAACGCGCGGAAATTGGCCGGGCCGAGAATCGAACTTCTGCAGATGTTTGTTTTGGAATTGGAACAGGAAGCGGGATCGTTACTTTTTTGATTCCCCCAAAACACCATGCCGGCCGCGGTAACTTAGGTGGAATCGCGTGCAACTTTTGGGGAGTTTTTACGTTATTTCATACAAACTTGTCTGTCCTATTCGCGTCAATGGATGTAAGCTCCTGCAAGGAGATCGCCTCGGGGGAGGGTGAATCGGTCCTAAATTTGCAAGGAGAAACTCGAATGCGTTTGAAGTTTATTTGTGCGGGGCTCTTCCTAAGCGTTGCGCTGCCCGCTTTCTCGCAGGTTGCGCCATCGGCTAGTCAGGGCGGCATTCCTCTAAGCGTAGGCGTGGCCTATTCCAACTACTACACCGATTGGAGCGGATACGAGAGCGGACCCACAGCATGGGTGGACTGGACTTTTCACCGCGGTCCAAGGCTTCTCAACGGACTCGGCATCGAGGCGGAAGGCCGCGACTTGAACTATGCCCGCACCGGCAGCCAGCCCTTGCTTCGCGAGGACACCGCCGAAGGCGGGCCGATGTATCACTGGAGGCACTTCGATCGATTCGAGCCATACGGCAAATTCTTGTTCGGATATGGCCACATCGCCTTCAATGACATCTACAATCCCTACTATACGCACGATTCAAGGACCGTCATCGCCCCGGGCGGTGGCGCTGAATATCGCGTCGTGCGCAATGTCTGGGTGCGCGCAGACTACGAATACCAGTTCTGGACCGATTTCTTCAATCATCATGCGCTGAACCCGGAAGGTTTCACCGTAGGTGCAAGCTACGACTTGAGCCACGCGCATTCTCAATGACAAGCGCAACAGCGCAGCCGCGCCGCGGACGCTGCAGTCCGCGCGGCCGCGCCGGACGCCAGAGACAAAAACCTGCGGCTATGGCACTTTAGGGAGCCGTGTATACGAATCCACGGCGGCTGAGTCGGCGCGATCCAGAGTCCGGGGACAGGTCTTCATCGGTGGCCTGGAAGGGACGGTGGCCGTCCCCAGCGGACCGAGCGGCTGCAGCACTTCCCGAATCGCTGTGGAAGGTGTTTGCCGGATCCGCATCCGACCGGCTCCGACTTCGATTGATCTTTTCCATTGAAGGCTTTACGGCATTTTAGGAAATCCTTTGCCGTGGCCGGAATTGGACATGGCCGTCGCTCCATCGCCTCGACTCGACGGCGGTGGAACGCGACTACACCGGTTCCTGAAATGCGATGGCGCTTCATGCCGTTTCCCGACTTTAACTGCAAACCTTCCTCAACCGCACCGCCTCGTATCCGTCGAATTGGGCAGACATCTCAGGAATCGAATTTGTCATCTCCCCGGCGAATGGTATTTTTGTTAACATCACAGCGATCCCTTATGTCCATGGGTTACACTGTGTTTTTTCGCATGCCGGGGTTTCCTGATATTTCCGTTTCGTGAAATACTGGTCCCGAGCCGTGAAATACTGGATGAAGCGTTGCGCTGGATTCGTTAACTGGCTTAACTGGCACGGAAAGGCAAAATAGCCAGAGTGGATTTGCGCGGAATGGGGTCTCAATGTCTATGCTTGCCTTGAGTCGGTCACACTTCAACCATCGAGGACCCAGCAACTGATGTACATTCGAGGTGCACGCGTTTTAGTTTGCGGTGGCGGTGGCTTCATTGGCGGCCACATGGTGAACAGGCTCCTTGAGGCGGGAGCGTCGAAAGTTCGCTCGGTCGATGTCAAGCCCTTCGACGAGTGGCATCAGGTGAATCCGCTCGCCGAGAATCTGGTCCTGGATCTCCAATTGCGCGAAGCCTGCCAGGAAGCGGTCCAGGGCATGGACACCGTCGTTCAGCTCGCCGCCGACATGGGTGGGATGGGCTTTATCGAAAACAATAAAGCCCTCTGCATGCTCAGTGTCCTCATCAGCACCCACATGCTCGTCGCGGCGCGCGATGCCGCCGTCAAGCGCTTCTTTTATTCTTCGTCGGCCTGCGTCTACAACGGCGAAAAGCAGAGATCCTACCAGGTCGTTCCGCTCAAGGAAACCGACGCCTACCCCGCCAACCCCGAGGACGGTTATGGTTGGGAGAAGCTTTTTACGGAGCGCATGTGCCGCCATTTCCATGAGGATTTCGGCCTGGAAACCCGCATCGTCCGCTTCCACAATGTCTATGGCCCCTACGGCACATGGACCGGTGGCCGCGAAAAGGCGCCGGCCGCCATCTGCCGCAAGGTTATCGAAGCCAAGCTCTCCGGCCGCCATGAGATCGAAATCTGGGGCGACGGCCGCCAGACCCGCAGTTTTATGTACATCGACGATTGCACGCGAGGGGTCGTCGACATCCTCAACAGCGATATTCAGGAGCCGGTAAACCTCGGCTCGCGCGAACTGGTTACGGTCGATGGACTGGTGAGCATCGTCGAGGAGCTGGCCGGAATCAAGCTCAAGCGAAATTACAATCTAAGTGCTCCTACAGGCGTGCATGGCCGCAACAGCGACAATTCATTGCTGATCGAATACCTCGGCTGGGAGCCTTCCATTCCCCTGCACGATGGGATGGCCAAGACCTTTGCCTGGATCGAAGGGCAGATGTTGGCCGACGCGGCGCACAAACAGCTCGTCACGCGTTGAGCCGGACTCACCCCAGCCAGCAGGGGTGAGTAGAATATTTCCATTTTGGATTCTCCTGCCTGACAAAGCGCTCTCGGGATGATACGATTCTTCATCGCATCCAGGAAGCTTCTCAGATGTTGTATGATCAGGAAACAGGAAAACCACTCTAGCAAGGGCCCGATTGAGCAGGTCAGGAGAAGCATGGCTCCTAATGCTCGTTTTCAGCACATTTTAGGCGTTCGCTTCCTCGTCGGCGATGCCCAGGACGCGATCGACCTTGTCTCCCACACCGGCGGCGTCGTGGTGGTTCCCGCCGCGCCCGCGCTGAAGAATCTGACCCACGATCATGGCTATCGCGAGGCGCTCCTGGAAGCCGATTTCGCCATTCCCGACAGCGCCCTGATGGTGCTGGTGTGGAATCTCCTGCAGCGCGATCGCATTCGCAAACTCTCCGGCCTGAAATATCTTCGCGCGCTGATCGAGCGGCAGGAATTCCGCAAGCCGGGTGCGAGTTTCTGGGTGATGCCCACCAAGGTCGCGCTTGACCGCAATCGCGCCTGGCTCGACAGGATCGGCATTGCGGCCACCGATCGGGACGCCTACGTCGCGCCGATGTACACCGGTACGATTCAAGACGAGGAATTGTTGCGGCGGATCGAGGAGCGCCGGCCGGGGCACGTCGTTCTCGGCCTTGGCGGTGGAACGCAAGAGCGGCTCGGCATCTACCTCAAGCGCAATCTCGGCTATCGGCCCGCCATCCATTGCATCGGCGCGGCCGTCGCATTTCTCTCCGGCGACCAGGTCCGCATTCCACGCTGGGCCGACTCCCTCGGACTGGGTTGGATATTTCGCAGCTTTTCCGATCCCAAGCGCTACGGACCCCGCTACTGGGACGCGCGCAATCTGGCTCCGCTCATTCTGCGCTATCGCGATCGGCTGCCCGAAATCTCGGGCTGACTCCGCTACGCCATCCGCAAGCGAAGAATCTCTATGGTTTGCTCCAGCCCCTTGGGGCCAATGGCGCGCACCGGGAAATAAGTTTCCGCGTTCTTTCCGGCCTGAAGAAGGATCTCTGCCTCTTCAAGCGGCGTCCGTCCTTCCCGGTTGCGAATGCTGGCGTCCGCGCCGAAGTCGAGCAGAAGCTCGACGAACTTCGCCGGATCGACAATCAGTCGGCTCTGGATCGCGCGATGGATCGGAGTGTTGCCCTCGTCATCGCGCCAGTTTGGGTTCGCCCCGTGTTCCAGCAGCACCGGCGTCACCACTGTCGATGCGACTCCCGACGCCGGCCCCATACATGGGAATCGTACGGCGGCCGATCGGCTAGAGCGCCATGTGCAAAGAGAATCTCCGCCGACTTTGGTTGCCGGCCATATACCGCCCAGCCCAGCGGAGAATTGCCAGTGGTCAGATCGTTCGCCATTCCGGGATCGCTCTTGAGAATCGGTTCAAGCCGGTCGTACAGCCCATAAACTGCGGCCGCGCACACGTCGGGCATTGCGCCGGCGTCGAGCAGGACCGTCGCGTAATCGTCGTGGTCAAGCTCGAAGCAGTCGTGCAACGGCAAACGGCCTTCGGCGTTGCGCACATTGAGGTCCGCGCCGCGTTCAATCAGGAGCCGCAGCACGTCGATCCTGGCCTCCGCAATCGCCATGTGGATCAAGCGAATGGCGAGCGTGTCGCTGGGCCGCATTTGCGGATGCACGTCGGCGCTGGCATTCACCAGGTCCGGATGGCTATCCAGGATGTTTCGAATGGTTTTGAGGTCGCCGTCATGGATTGCATTGATGAGCTGCAGGACGCAGTCGTCCAAGGCGTCGACGTACGACTTGAGCTTGCGCCAGCTTGCAAAACCGTAGCTGCGCGCGACCAGGAACTGCGCCTGGAAAAGCCGCGCTTCGGGATTTTGCGCACGCAGGGAGTTGAGGCATTGCTTGGCCTCGTTTTTCAAGTGTTCGAGGTTGGCGCGGGCGGGAAGTTTGGCCGCTGGGTAGACAAGACGATCGGGAGCGTTGCTCACATGAACCTTCCTTCCGTGAACGCCCGTTGTCCGCGCAGTTTTCGGGCAGGAAGTCAGGTTGGATCGAAACTCGAGGAGAGTGGGCTGCGCCCTTTGCGCGGACCGACGGCCCCTCGCAAGGCCGAAGACAGAATAGACAATATCGAGGCGGGTTGCAAGCGCGCGCCGTCGGTTTCGCAGTGGATCAGCGTGAAGGGTACGGGCTTCAGCCCGTACATTTGATCCATTCACAACACGGCGGGCTTCAGCCCCTGAAGGGTTGGATATTTCAAATTAACCCACTGCCATCGGTTTCTCAGACCGGCCCGCCTCTGAGAACTCAGCCCCAGGTCTCAATTCCAACGGCTGCGGAATCGAATCGTTTGAGCCTCGAGCTCCGTGCTCACTCACGCCTCGACGCGCGCCTTCGGCTGATACGTCCCCGGCTCCGTCTTGAACCCCAGGGCGATGCGGTTCCACACGTTGATGTAGGCGATGGCGAGGCTCAGCTTCACCAGGTCGGCGTCGCCAAACTCGCGATGCGCTTCCTGATAGATCGCATCCGGCGCGTGGCCCTGCTGGATATTGGTCAGCGCCTCGGTCCAGGCCAGCGCGGCGCGTTCCCGCGGCGTATAAAACGGCGTTTCTCTCCACGCCGAAAGCCCATAAAGCCGCTGCTCGGTCTCACCCAGCGCGCGAGCATCCTTGGTGTGCATATCGATGCAGTACGCGCAGCCGTTCAGTTGCGACGCCCGCGTGTACACCAGGTGCAGCAGCTTTTCGTCGAGGCCGCTTGCGCCGATCGTCTTTCCCAGGTTCAACAGCGCATGAATCCCGTCTGGGAACGCCTTTCCATACCTCAACCGCTCCGCCATGAAGATCCTCCCCTGAGTTGGATGGATATGAGAGGCCCGCCGTAGCGCCAAAATGGCACAGAGGACTCGAGTTGGGGCCTCGAGCCGATGCCAGCCGCACCGCCGGCGGTTTGAGCCGAAACTCCTCGTCAGCGCGGAACTTTTTATCTACAATTGTGTTATTAAAAGCGACCGCGTTCGGCTCCGCACGTCTAAATCATTGAGCCGAAAGCAGCTCTTGAGGTAGAGGAGAAATGAAGATGAATGGTCCAACGCTCAAAAAGTTGTTCCCCTTCGCGCTCGCATTGGCCGCGGTGACCACACTTTGCGGAGCGAGGGCGATGCAGCAGAACTCCGACGCCGCACCGCCGGCCGCGCAGGCCGACAACGGGCAGGCGAGCGGGCAGCGCAGCGATGGACAGATCGAAATGGACGTGGTGCACGCCCTCGACGCGTCGGACGCGCTCAAAAACGATCTCATCACCGCCGCGACTATTCAGAGCGAGGTTACGCTCTCGGGAACGGTTTCGAGCGATGCCTCCCGTCAACTGGCGGGATCCATCGCCAGCCACGTTCAGGGCGTGTCCAAGGTGCAGAACAACCTGAAGGTCGGCAACGTACAGGAGGCGGCGAACGCCGCCAACGATGCCACCCCGCCGCAGCCGGATGACGACAACCAGGCTGAGGCGCCTTCACAGGCCGCGCCTCCCGCCCCGCAGGACAATACTCAGCAGGCTCCTCCGAGCCAGGCTCAGGCTCCGCCACCGCCGCCGGCTCGGCCCCAGTACGGCGCGCCTTATCCGCCGCCGCAATATCCTTCGCAATATCCGTATGGCCCGCCTCCGCCGTCTCCTTATGCGCAACAGCAGCCCTACGGATATCCCTATCCACCGCCGCCGCCCCCGGCGCCGCGTTACACGCAGGCCACTGGCCCGGTGACGGTGCCGCAAGGGACGCTGGTGCAGGTGAGGACTGTCGAATCGATTAACAACAAGCGCGCCAAGGTCGGCGAGGCGGTGCAGTTCACGCTGATTCAGGATGTGGCCGTCGGCGGCGTGCTGGCCATTCCGCGCGGTGCAACCGTTCACGGCGTCGTTACCGATGCAAAGAAGGCGGGAGCACTGGGCGGCAGCCCGGAGCTGGCCCTCAAGCTCACCTCGCTCGACCTGGGCGGGCAGAACTATCCGATCGACAGCGACCAGTTCAAGGTCAAAGGCCCCAACAAGGCCGGTGAGACGGTGGGTAACGCCTTCGGCGGAGCGGTGCTGGGCGCCATCATCGGCGGCATTGCGGGCCGCGGTGAGGGCG
>JBAUBR010000044.1:0-23908 GCA_049676965.1 Occallatibacter sp. | reverse complement strand
GGGCCGCATCGTTTTTCCCCGCTTTCCAGGCCATTTGCTGCGCCTTCAGGGAAATTCTAGACCATAAAACAACGCGTTTCATCAGGTTTTATAGGAGTATTACCTGTTTTTCAGGATCGACTAATCTATTCCGGTTTCCTGCCGCCTGGCGGATCAAGCTGATTAAAGACCGCCGTGCACGTCGGCCGCCGGGTGGAGAGTCCGGAGGGCACGAGGAAGAGCGGAAAAGTTCCCAGCCAGTCGTGCGACAGCAAATATGTATCCTGGGGGAAAACCGCTTCCGAGCCCCTGAAGTGCAGCGAGAAATTCGCCGCCGGTTCGCGCGCAGGCCGCAGAACCTGGCCAGTCTGGCGAGCAAAGGCCGGACTATCCGGTGCGTCCTTGGTCTTGGTGCTCATGTCCTCAACGGAGAGCAGAACCAGGGTGCCCATTGGCTTGCTGTTCAGGCTGGCGCGGAAACCGGAGCCGATGTATGCCTCGAACGACTGCATGGAAAGGTCATCCAGAGCGGCAAGATTTTCCTCGTTAAAGGTTTTATCGTGACCAATAAGTTGTTTTTGAGCGAAAGCAACTGGTAAAAGCTTTGCCGCGGTCGCTGTGAACGCGGCATTTCGCAGAAATAGCCGCCGGGTAACGTTCATATAGAAATATCCTCCAAGTGGGGGAGGTAGAAGGTACTATACCCTTTTCTTGCGCAACTAGCATTCTTTTTCAGAATTCGCTGATAAAAAACCTCTTAGAGGAATTGCATTGACAATCTCCAATCGCTAAGGGAGACTTGCTCTGATTCTTAGTTACGGCCCCATTCCCGATCGTCAGCGGAGTGGTCCCGTGGATTAGACTTTGAATGCCTTCCCCTTCAGCCCAGGTCTTGGTTTGCAGCAGCCGTCTTTCGAGTTGCTGACCCGGTTATCGTCTCCCTCGCGAATCGAACCGCGGGGAACTGGAGGCTCAAGAATGCCCGCATCGCAGCCGACTCCCGGTCCGGTGTTTTTCCCCTCTTCGTTCGCACTTGCGCTTGCTGCGGCAAGCTTGATCCCGTGCCACGGCATGGCCTTTGCCCAGCAAAGTTTGCCACAGCAGCGGGCCTCCACGCTGCACCTGCATTTTCCCGGTGAGCAGCCGCGTCTGCTGGCCACGCCGTTGCTATCGGGCGTGCGCCTGGCCGCGCAAGCGGAGCAGGGCACCAGGGCTGAGAAGCCCCTGGTCAGGTTCAGGAGCCCGCAGAGTCTGAAGCTTAAGTACACGGGAGCTGCTAAGGCGGTGAGAGCCCTCGAGGGCGGTGGTGCGACGCCGACGATGCTTGCCTCGGCGGACTTCAACGCGGACGGCGCCAGGGATGTGGTGGCCGGATACGCGACCAAGGATGGCGGAGTGCTGACCCTGCTGCTGGGCAATCCCGATGCCTATGCGCCCACCGATGCAGCGATGTACGAAAAAGCGATGCGCGGCAACATTCCGGATTCCTTCCTGCCCACGGCCCGGGTGTTTGCGGTTCCCGAGTCGCCGGATGTGTTGGTGACCGGCGATTTCAACCGCGACGCCCATCAGGACGTGCTGGTAGCCTCGCGCGGGGGGCGTCTTTACCTGCTGGCCGGGGATGGAAAGGGAGGACTGCTGGCTCCGCAACTGGTGCCTCTGGCTGGCGCGGTGAGCGCCCTGGCGGTTACCGGCGATGGTCACGTCGCGGTCAGCATGGAGGGTCCTAGCGGCGCAAAGCTGCAGATACTCGCACCCAGTTCACGGGGGCTGATCGCGGGCAGAGCTCTCAAGTTGCCGGAGCGAGGCGATTCCGTGGCCTGGAGCGACCTGGGCGGCGGAGCAGACTTGGCGGTAACAGCAGGGTCCAATGTTGTGGTGATTTATAACGCGTTGTCGGCGAGGCCGCATACCGAGATGGTTGCGCTTCCGTTCGAGGCGCAGGCCCTGGCCCCAGGCAACTTCATCTGGGATCGCGATGGCCGCATGGAGATCTCCGTTCTGGCCAGGGATGGCAGCGTTCATATCCTTCAGCATGGAACGCTGGACACCCGCCCTCTTACCGCTGCGGATGCCGGCAGCCGCCGCGCCGAGTTGAGAGCTGAGCGAAAACAGCGACCCGACCCGGAATCCCTGGGTCCCTGGACCGTCGCCAAAACGCTGCCCGACTCCGGACCCCCCGATTCCACGGCGGTCTCGCCTTCGGCCTTCAATTCGCCGCGTCTGGCTGCTTCTCCAACCGAAGATTTGCTGGTGCTCGATGGCGCGCGGAATCTTCTCAGCATCCTGGAAACGTCCGGAAAGACGACGAAAGCCAGCGAGAGCATTTTGCTCCCCAGCTCTCCAGTGGCTGCGCTGGCCATGCCGCAGAAGATCGACGCGTCGCGGGACGTGGTGGTCCTGACCTCGGCTCGACCTGAACCGATCTTAATAAGGGCCGACGCCGACCCGACCGTTAACGTCACGACGACTTCCGATTCCGATCCGCAAAACGCGTGTGGCCAGAACTCCACGGTTACAGTTTCGAACGTGAGCGCCCCCATCAGCTTGCGCGCCGCCGTCTGCGCGGTCAACAACTCCGGCGCCGGGACATACACCATCAACGTTCCGGCGGGGACGTACGATTTGAGCTTGAACGCCTTCGCCGGCAAGTTATCTCAATCCGAGTCCGGAGAGCTCCAGGTGGGATTCAGCTCCGGCGCGAACATCTCGATCGTCGGAGCGGGTACAAGCGCCACGATCATCGAGCAGACCGACGGCATCGATCGCGTCATCGAGCAGGATCAGCTTGAAGTCGGCGATATCCCCCTCACCATCTCGAACCTGACGCTGACCGGAGGAAACTGCACCTCCAGCGGTCTTGATTGCCCCTTCAGTGGAGGCGCCTTGATCGCCGGCGGTATTACGGGCGACAGTCTCAGTCTGAGCAGCGTGGTGGTGAAGAGCAATACAGAGGCCGACTCCGCCGACGGCGGGAATCAGGGTGGTGGAGTGGCCATGGCCGGGCCGGGCTTTACGATCACCAATTCCTCGTTCCTGAACAATTCCGTAGCATCGTCATCGACCAACTCAGGATATGGAGCTGGGATCAATTTTCTGGACGACGTCCAAGGAAGCCTGTCGATCACGAATTCCACCTTTAGCGGCAACACCGTTGCAGCTTCCTCATCGTCCGTCCCCACGCAGGGAGGAGGATTGGAGATTTCGCTCTCGATTTCGGGCGACACTGCCACCGTCAGCGGCTCGACCTTTACTGGGAACGAGGCCCTGGGAACGACCGCCGAGGGAGGCGGGATTTTTGCCGACGGCCCGACGACAGTCTCGAATTCCCGCATCGTGGGGAACACCGCCGCAGCGGCGGGCAGCGGCTATTGGCAACAGGGGGGCGCCGGCACGGCGACGAACAATTGGTGGGGTTGCAACGCCGGACCAGGCTCGACCGGCTGCGATAAGGTGAATGCGTCAACTGTCTCAGGCGACAATGCCTCGGTGACTTTCAATCCCTGGCTGGTGCTTGGCATCAGCGCAACCGCTACGCAAATCAACGTGGGCGGCACCTCTGACCTGACTGCCGCTATCGACACCAATTCATCGGGTGGCACTGGATTCAGCGTTCCCAACGGCACTGCAGTCACTTTCGGCGGCACGCTGGGAACCGTGAACCCCACGAGCACCACGACCAGCTCAGGAACGGCAAGCTCGGTCTTTACAGGCACTGCCCCCGGCGCGGGCAGCGCCACAGCCACGGTCGATAACCAGACGGTGACCGTTGATATCACCGTCAATCAGATCTCGACCTCGGTAGCGATCTCCGCGTCTCCCGGCACCACCTTCCTGTATGGCCAGCCTTCGTCTTTCACCGTTCAATTCAACCCCAGCGGCGCCAGCGGGATCACAACCGGCGACTTCACAGTGACCGTGGATGGCGTGTCCACCGGGTACGGGGTGACGCTGATATCGAATAACGACTACCAGATCACCGGTCCGTTCAACCTGGTCAGCCCCGGATCCCATACGCTCAAGGTGAGTTTTAGCGGCACCTCGGATTATGCGGCAGCCAACACGTCTATTACGATCGGCGTCTCCAAAGGCACGGCGAGTGTTGCCGGCGTAGTTTCTCCCACTAAGCCAATTCAATTCCAGGGCGGATCCGTCCAGGTAACGGTAACCCAGTCCGGAAGCGGAGTTACGCCGACGGGCACCGTGGCCTACGCTTTCGATGGCGGGACGCCCGGCGCAGTGACGCTGAGCAGCGGGTCCGCTACGATTATCATTCCCACGATCATCGCCACCGGCAGCCACTCGCTGGCGCTCACTTACAGCGGCGACACGAATTATGCCGCCAGCGGGACCACGGTTGACTTCACCGTCTACGGCCGATCCGAGACATTCTTCGCGTCGCTGAACTCGACCTCGGCAACCATCGACGTGATCGGCTTTGGATTTACCGCGCCCAGCGGTCAGCTCGCCTTCAACGATGTGACTTCAGGCAGTCCAGTCGCAGGTTCCACGACGCTCAATACAACCAACGCGATCGCGGCGCTGGCCCCGCAGACGACCATCAGCACCGGCGCCAACACTCTTCCGGACTGGACGGTGCTTGGTGACGTCAACGGAGATGGAAATCTCGACCTGGTCACGTCGCTCTACCAGACCGACTCGGTAAGCGTGCAGTTGGGCAACGGCGACGGCACCTTCCAGGCAGCAACGAACATTCTCATCGCTACCGGATTCGGTCCAGCCGAGGCTCACCTGGTGAGCCTGCGCGGCAACGGCACGCTGGATATTGTTGTCGGCAGCTTCAACACCAACCAGATCGCCGTACTTCTCGGCAACGACGACGGAACATTTGGGAGCCCCACCTTCTACACCATCGGCTCGGCCACCAATACCACCACTTCGCTGACCACCGGCGACTTCAATGACGACGGCAAGCTGGACGTGGCTGTGGCCAATAAGGGCGATAACACCGTCAGCATCCTGCTGGGCACCGGCTCCGGCAGTCTCACGCTGCAAGCCACGCCCATCGCCGTGGGGTCGGATCCGGAGGCGATCCGCGCCGGCGACTTCACCGGGGACGGCTACTCCGACCTTGCGGTAGCGAATTACCACGCTGGAACGGTGACCACGCTGCTGAATAACCAGAACGGGACCTTTACCGCATCCACGATCAGCGTGGGCAGCGGCGCGGGCTCGGGGCCGCAGGCCCTGGCGATCACCGGCTCGGGAAGCTCGCTGCTGTTGGCGGTGGCTAACTACAAGGATGACACTGTGAGCGTAATGAAGAGCAATGGAAGCGGCTCATTCGGCGCGCAAACCATCGTCCCAGTCGGCAATGGGCCCGATGACGTGAACTTCGCGGACTTCAACGGAGACGGAATTCAGGACCTGGTGGTTTCTAACTACACCGATGGCACCGTCGATCTTCTGCTCGGTTCGAGCGGAGGGAGCTACACGGTGAGCGGACCCTTCACTGTGGGTAATAACCCGTACTCCGCCGCAGTGGGAGATATCGACCACGATGGTACGCCGGATGTAATTGTTTCCAACTGCTTCAGCAACAACACTGGAGTGCTGCTGGACGGAACGGAGATCTCGACGCCCTACACCGGGCTCTCGCTTACCGGGGGCCATAGCCTCAACGCTACTTACACGCCAGATGGCGCCAGTAATTACGGATCAAGCACTTCTGCCAACGTCACCGCTCCATGACGGCGAGCCGATGCAGCGTGAACAATAGGCTGCAATCGTAATTGGGAAGAAAAAGGGAGGTCGACAAATATATGAACGAGGAAAAAGAAAAGTTGCCCGCCGAAACGAGCGAGCAAGCGGCGCCGTCGTCTTCTGGCGGCGATTCGGATCGGCCGGAAGCTCCGAGCCGCCGCCAGCTCATCGCGCGGTACGGCAAATACGCTGCTGTCGCCGCTCCGCTGCTATTGTTCGCCTCGAAGGGGCAGGGACAGGATATTCATAGCACGCCTTAACCGTCGAAGGGATTGGCATCCTGCGCGAGCCCCTCGCGCCGCGAAATGCGCCTGCGCGTTTACCCTGACGCACAAAGGCAATCATTAGTTGCTGCTCGGGGGAGAGAATGGCATGTCAGTTTTGGGAGCTTCGGCCACAGAGATTCAAAGCGCTTCGGCAGAACCGGATCGGGCGCCGGACGAGGCCGCGTTGCTCATCACCTGCTTGCGCAATCTGCCATTTACGGTTCCCGACGACACAAATTGGGATGCGCTGCTGCGCCTGGCGTTGAAGCACGGCGTGCTTGCCATAATTTATAAGTCACTGCTCGAAAGCAGCGTGGAAATGCCGGCCTTTTTCGCGGGTGCGGTCCAGGAAAGCAGGGTCTCTACAGAGAATCTGGCAACGGAGCTTGAGAGTCTGCTGAACGGTTTCGCGCTGCAGGGCATTGAGGTTCTTCCCTTGAAGGGCCCTGCAATGGCTGCGGTTCTCTATGGAGATTTGGCATTGCGCCCGTCGGTTGACCTGGATCTGCTGGTGCGCCGCCGCGATTTCCAGCGCGCCGAGGCATTCTTGTTGGACAAGGGCTTCATTGGCTGCCCCATCGGCGACTATCAGCGGAAATTTCGCCGCAAGGGGCTCTCCGTCGAATTGCATTTTGAGCTTGCTTCGCCGCAGTTCTGCTCCTTCGATTTGAATGATATCTGGGCCCGTTCCCGCCGCGATGAATTCCGCGGCAGGCCGATTCGCGTTATGGACGAAGACGACCTCGTTCTTTTTCTCTGTGCGCACGGTTTGAAACACGGGTTCTCGCGCTTCATCTGGATCCTGGATCTCGCGCACGCGTTGCAAAGGTTCGAGCGTCGCGGCTACGAGAGCCTGATGGAGCGCGCGCGCCGAAAAGGCCTGCAGCCGTGGCTGCTGATCGGTTGCGAAGTTGTGCGCATCGTGTTTCCACAGCAGCTTCCTGAAGCCCTGGATACAGTCATTGCCGCATCACCGCAGGCAGCCATGCGAGCGCGCCGCGCCGCGGAGAGGCTCTTCGCGGAGAACCTCGAGGTTTCGCTCAAAGACCACCGCGAGTTCTATCTGCAGGCTGAGCCCAGCGCGCTGCACCGATGGCGCTATCGCACCCGCTACTTTGCACTCACCGGCTCGGACTATGAATGGGCGGACGGCCACCGGGTTCCGCGCGGGCTGATGCTCCTGGTGAGGCCGTTTCGCGTACTCAGGAAATACGGCCCGTCGCGGATATGGCAAATCCTGTTTCCATGACTAGCATGGAATTCAGGAGCCGCCGCAAGCAATGATTCCCGACTTCGAGCGCATAACCAGCGCATGCCCGCGCCAGTGGCTCTATCTGCTCGGCGAAGAGGGAGTGGTTTACTCGGAAGCGAAGAATCGCTTTGCCGGCCTCGATGCCGCCGGAGTCTCCGCGTATCTTGCCTTTGACGCCGGTGCTCAAATAGACGATCTGAAGCGATTGGGAGGCGGTGATCGAGCCGGCCCGGCAAGCGGCGCTGTGGAAGCTATTTATGCCCTCTCTCAGGGAGTTTTCCCCGGTGAGGATGCTTCCGCGGACTGGCCCGTTATCGAGCCCTCTCAAATTGCACCATCGGGAGCCGCAAATATCGAAATCGATGGCATTCCGATATTGCTTGAATTCCTTGCCGGTCAATTAGAGGACCTTTGCCGGGACTACTTTCGCAACTGCCTGCCCTCCACGCGGCCGGCGCGCTTCCGCCTCTCCGCGCAACGGAAGGAGAGCGGCTGGGCAATCTGCGTCAACGGCCGCGAATTCTTTTCCTCGCAACAGGAGCGGCAGCTTGGATTGGGGCTGATGCACGCGGCGCGATCGCTGCTGTATGCCGAGGGCACATACGATGTCGCCTTTCACGCTGCCATGGTATCTCAAGGCGATTGCGGAGTCCTGCTGTGTGCGCCGCGCGAATACGGCAAAAGCACCCTCGCCGCATATCTCGTGGCGCAGGGATTCGATCTTCTCACCGATGAGCCGGCCTTGCTCCATCTCGCTACGTTGTCTGTCTCGCGCCTTCGCCTGCCTATCAGTGTCAAGGAGGGGAGCTGGCCCATCCTTCGGCCGCATTGGCCGCAACTCGACGCTGCGCCTGTTCACCTGCGCTCGGACGGCCAAAAAATCCGCCTGCTGCACCCATTGCACGAGCGCCGCTCTCAAGGCCCGGGCCATCTTGCGCGGATCGTGTTCCCGCGCTACCGCCCGGCGGCTCCCGCGCAGGTCGAAACGGTATCTCCGCTGCACATGCTTCGCATGCTGAATGAGGGGGGAATGGTGCTGGCGAAGCATTTTGCGCGCGCCGGCTTCGAGGCCTTCCTTAACTCGATCTTTCTAACTCCCGGGTACAAGCTTCAATACGCCTCGTTGGAGGACGCCTCACGCATCCTTGCCGACCTTCTGTAGGAAGCGGTGAAGTCGAGTCCACGCCGCCGAATCGACGCGACTTCGGGCTTTCAGACAACCTGTTCACAGGGAGGCGAGTTATCAAAACGCCACCAGGGCTTCTTCGAAGAGGCGGGCAAGTTCTTCAGCGCCGGCAGGCCGCGGAGAGAGTTTGGTGACGCGGTGCTGCGGCAGAGTGCCTTCAACCAAGGCGGGGATATCGGACGAAGTGTAGCCCAGCGCGCGCAGTCCGTTGGGCAGCTTGAGCCGCTCAATGAACCAGGTAATGCGGTCCGCGAGCACCTTTCCCGCGTCGCCGGGTCGCACGCCCGATACGTTGGCGCCGAGCGCTTCGGCGGCCTCCAGGTGCCGCTGCGGATTCGCGCTGGCCGTGAAGCGGAACACCGCAGGAGCGTTCAGCACGACGGAATATCCGTGCGGCACCAACGCATGATCGGTGGGATATCCGGCTGCAAAATAGCCTTTCACCATGCCCGACACGGGATACGACATTCCGTGCGGCAGGTGCACGCCGGCGTTGCCGAATCCGATGCCCGCGTAAGCCGAGGCCAGGATCATGTTGGCGCGCGCCTCGTCGTCGGTAGCGTCTTCTACCGCCCGCACCAGGTACCGCGCTACCATGTGCATGGCCTGGAGCGACCACACATCGCTGATGGGATTCGATCCCTGATACGCGGGCCGCAGCAGAGGCCGATCCGGCAAGGGGCGATCCGAGTACGGCAACGCGGTGTAGGATTCGACCGCGTGGCTCAGCACATCGAGACCGGTCGCGGCGGCCACCTGCGCAGGCAGGTTGCGCGTGTTTTCGGGATCCAGCAATCCAAGGGTGGGCTTGAGCCGGCGGCTGGCGATGCCGGTTTTTGCACGCATCCGGCTCAAATCGAAGATCGCCACGCCGGTGGTTTCGCTGCCCGTGCCCGCCGTGGTGGGAATTGCGATCAACGGCTTCAGAGGACCCGGCACCGGCAGGCCCTTGCCGATGGGCGGATTCACGTAGTCGAGAAAATCCTCCGGCGGATAGGTCGTGTAGAGATTTACCGCCTTGGCCGTGTCAATGGTCGATCCACCGCCCACCGCCACAATCGCCTCGTAGTCGCACTCGTTGGCGAAGGCGATCGCATCGAGAAAGGACTCATCGTTGGGCTCGACCCGCACGCGGTCAAAGAGCGTATGAGCGATGCCATTCGCCTCTAGCGATTCGAGCGCCGTCTGGACCGGACGCATATGCCCCAGCGTCGGATCGGTGATCACCAGGGCGCCGCGGATTCCCAGGTCCGTGAGATCCATTCCCACTTCGCGCGTAACGCCCGCGCCGAAGCGCACGCTGGACGAGGCCATTTCAAAGGCGATTTCGTGATTCATTTTGGTCGTGAAACAGGCGTCTGCCCTTGACACCGGATTGCCTGGGCGGAGTCACCATATTAAATGCGTTGGCTAGAAATTGGAAAATTTCATCCGGAGAGCGTCTTCATAGGCTTTCTTCGCGCTTTTTGCCTTTTCACGGGCAGCTTCTTCGCGAAAATGGGCGGCTTCCCATTCGTCGATGTTCGCCTCGGAATGGATGCCGGAAGCGAGCGCTTCCTCCTCCCGGATGGCGGTGATCCAGCGGTCAACTGCCTCTTTATAAGCAGCCTGCATCTGGTCCAGGTCGGAGACTTCGTCCGTCATCGATCACCTCGTTTACACGGACAATAAGAGGGAAATGTGAATATACGATGTAAACCGGGGTGCTTTTTACCTTTTCGCCGGAAATGTCTTCTCCCCAGGCAGGCTGTCTTCGAGTACCGTCGCGCGGATTGCATCAACAGATCCTAATTACTTTCTGCACACATGACACTCTTCGGTGATTGCCTGCCCAAATATTTTCAGGCATTGTAGAGAGTTGTACATTACCCGAAAAGCAGGAATCCTCCAGGACATGGGAACCACGCCGCGGCTTTTCAGCATTGCGATCATGACGTCCGCGCTGGCAGTTGCGGCGGCGGGACAAACCGCGCCCACAGCGCCGCAACAACCCGAGGGTGAACTGCAGCAGTCTCCGTCCGATATCATAGCTCCTCAGGCTTCTCCCGCTCCGGCAGCTTCATCGGTTCCCGCGGTTCCTTCAGTTCCCGCGAATTCAGCGGTTCCCGCGGTTTCTTCGCCGCCCGCAACCGCGGATGTCGCCCCTGCCGTTCAGCTTCTCCGCGGATTCCGTGATTCCGATGTGAAGTTCGATTTGAGTGAACTGATGGACATTCTCCGGGATCGCAGGCACGAAGGATGGGTGCTTTCGGCGTATCCCGATCCGAAGACGGGGCGGCCGCTGATCGGCGCCGGCTTCAGCCTCGACCTGCCCGCCAGGGAGCACTCGCAGCTCGATCCGCTCAATCCTCATCCGTTCCTCGAGCCGGCTTCGGCCGAGCTTTGGCAGGCCGCGGGATTGGATCCGAACCGGTTGCAGACGATTCTCGATCAGTACCATGTACGATTCGCGGCGTGGAGCAAGCTCAGGTATCGCAAAAAGATCGGCAGCCTGGATCCCCAGATCAGCGACGATGATGCGACCAGGTTGCTGCGCGTGGCCGCCATTCAGGCCATCTACAACGCCAAGGCCTATTGCCGATACTTCGACCAGTTGACCGCCTCGCAGCAGATGGCGATGAGCCAGCTCGTCTACCAGATGGGCGTGAACCTACAGGAATTTACGCAGTTTCTCAATCTGGTCAACGGCTCGGTGAGCGCCGGCGCCGACCAGGCCGCGCTTTCGTTGCGCAATGCGGCTGCCTCCGACGCGAAATACTGGAAGGCCGTGCAGGAGTCGCTGATTCACAGCCAGTGGGCCAGGCTTTACCGCACCCGCGCGGTCGCAGTCATAGCGATGCTGGACCCCGAGTATTCCGATCATCCCAGTGTGGCCGAGCACCGCGTAGGCGCAACGCTTCGCCCCGCCGTGGTGCACCGGCGCAGGGGCCGGGCACGGAGCTCGCGCCAGCTTGCCTCCGACACTGGCCATTCGGGGCACGCGATTCACCGACGGTCTTCCCACACGCGAACCAGGCGAACGGCCTGAGACGCGTCAACGTGCCAAGAACCGGCCGCTCGATTCTTCCCGGGAGTGTCATTCTAACTGCAATCGTCCGACGTTAAATCGCATCAATTCATATAAAACCGAATAGAAAAAGCGCGCGTTTCGATGTGCTGTTCTCCTGTCGAGCTCCCAGCCGCAATTCCATGGACAAATCTTTCTCATATTGAGACGGCGGTACTATACTGTTGCTGTTTTCCCTTGCTTCCCGCTCGGGGCTTTTCCTCAATAGGGGATCGAAGACGCGAGAAAACGAGCCTCGCGGAAGCATTGCAAACCTCTCATCGGCAAGACAACCTGCACTCGTTCGTCCTCAAGTTCGAATCGCCGGTCCGGATGGCGGTCAGAAGCTAGTTTCCTCTTCGCTCGTCCGCCAGTTAAAGGAGGGAAGGCATGTCAGGCCACGAACCACCAAAGAATGAATCGGCCGCTCAAACGCCAGGAGGCATCACCCGCCGCGGCTTTTTGAAAGGCGCAGGCGTTACCGCTGCCGGGACTGCGCTGCTCGAGGGCGTGCAGGTTTTCTCTCGGGAAGCGGCCGCGCAAGCTCCGAGCGGTGTGAAGGAATTCGGCCCCGAGCCCGTCGCCGTAACGTTGACGGTGAACGGCAAGGAGCACACGGTCCGCATTGAGCCGCGCACCACGCTGGCCGAAGCCCTGCGCATCGAGCTCAACATGACGGGAACGAAGATCAGTTGCGACCGCGGCGTGTGCTCCAGTTGCACGGTGCTGCTCGACAAGATGCCCGTGAACAGCTGCATGACGCTGGCGCTCGATGCGATGGGTCGGCATGTGACCACGATCGAGGGCATTACCGCCGACGAGAAGATGCATCCGCTGCAAGCGGCTTTTGTGCGCCACGACGCCATGCAGTGCGGCTTTTGCACACCGGGAATGGTGATGAGCTGCGCGGCGCTGCTGGAGAGAAATCCTCACCCCACCGAGGCCGACGTGCGGCGCGCCGTCTCCGGCAATCTTTGCCGCTGCGGCACTTATCCCAAAGTGTTCGCGGCCACGCTCGACGCCAGCAAGGCCTAGGGCAACCCCAGCGAGCAAAAGCGGTTCGTTAGGGACCCCGATTGGAGAGAATCGTATGGCGACTGAGATTTCGAATCCCGTTTCCGGCGCCGTTTTAAGTCCGGCTGTCGACGCGGCAGCCACCGTGACGAAGACCGTGACCATGCCGATCGGCGTTCCCGGCTTCACGCTGCGCGAAGAAGAGCGTACCGTTCCCGCCGGCGAGCCGCCGGTGCTGCCGATCAATAAGGATCTCGAATATATCGGCAAACCGATCGAGCGCTGGGACGGCTACTCCAAGGTCACCGGCCGCGCGCGCTACACATTCGACGTGCAACTGCCGGGAATGCTCTACGCGTGCTTCGTCGACTCGAATGTCCCGCACGCTCGCATCGTGTCCATCGATACTTCGGCTGCGGAAGCGCATCCCGGCGTGAAGGGTGTGCACGTGATCGAGACGCTGCTGGGCAGCGCCGTTCTCCGCGATCCCAAGCTGGAGCAATCCAAATATCCGGTCGTTCGCTACGCGGGGCAGCCCATCGCCGCCGTGGCCGCAATTTCGCCGCAGGCCGCGGAGGATGCGGCCGCAAAGGTGAAGGTGGTCTACGACACGCTGCCGTTCGTCGTCGACCAGGACCGGGCGCGCGCGGCCAACGCGCCATTGGTCTTTCCCGGAGCAGCCGACGAGGAGGGCACAGCGGGCGGCGGCGGCAGCGCAGGCGGCATTCCCCAGACGGGCAACGTGCACGGGCCGGCGGTGCGCAAAGTAGGCGACGCAGCGCAGGGATTCAAGGACGCTGACGTAGTTGTGGATGCGCATTACGTCACTCAGGTTCAGACCCACTCCGCGCTCGAAACGCACGGCGTGGTCGCCGACTGGAAGCCGGAACTGCTTACCGTATACGCATCGACGCAGGGAACGGCGAGCGTGCGCGAAGAGCTGGCTGGATACTTCAAGCTGCCCATGACGCAGGTGCGGGTGATCACCGAATACATGGGCGGAGGGTTCGGCGCCAAGTTCGGCGCGGGCAATCCGGGGGTGGTGGCTGCGATACTTTCTCGCAAGACCGGAGCGCCGGTGCGGCTGATGCTCGACCGCGAAGAAGAGCATCTCTCCGTAGGCAATCGCCCCAGCTCCGATCAGCACCTGCGCATCGGCGCGAAGAAAGACGGCACGATCACCGCGATTCAACTTATCAGCTACGGCACCGCGGGCTGCGGCACCGGAGCCGGTTGCGCCGGTCCCGCGGCCAATCTGTATAAGTGGGCCACGCTGCACGTCGAAGAGAACGACGTCTTCATCAATGCCGGTCCGGCGGCGGCGTTTCGCGCGCCGGGTCATCCGCAGGGCGCGTTCGCGCTGGAGCAGTCGATCGATGAGCTCGCCGCGAAGCTCAATCTGGATCCGATCGATCTTCGCGACCGCATCGACGAAAATCCGGTGCGCCGCGTGCAGCGCCAGGTCATTCGTGACAGCGCTATTTGGAAGTCGCGCAATGCGCAGCCCAACGCGGACCCGGGCCCGTTCAAGCGCGGCGTCGGCCTTTCGCAGTCCATCTGGTACCGGCACCTCAGCATGAACTCCTCCGCTGAAGTGCGCGTGCACAAAGATGGATCGGTCGAAGTGCTCTCCGCAGTGCAGGACATCGGCAGCGGCATCAAGACTGTGCTGGCGCAGATTCTTGCCGAGCAGTTCGGCGTGCCGCCGGGCAAAATCTCCGTCAAGATCGGCGACACCAACTATCCAGTCGGACCGAACTCCGGCGGCAGTGTGACGACAGCATCGCTCACTCCCGCGGTACGCGACGCCGCCTGGCAGGCCTCGCAAAAGTTCCTGGCCAGCGTGGCGCCGGCGCTGGGCACAACCCCGAGCGATCTCACGCTCACCGGAGGCATGGTGCGCAGTGCTTCGGGCAAGTTCCAGCCGATGGCGTTCCGTTCAGCCGCGGCAAAGATGAACACAGACCAGGTCACCGCGCAGGCCACGCGCATTCCCGATTACGCGCCTAAGAAAGTGGATACATACGGCGGTATTGATGTTGCCGAAGTCCTGGTCGACACCGAGACCGGGCGCATTCGCGTCAAGCGCGTGCTATCGGTGCACGATTGCGGCCGTCCCATCAATCCAAGCCAGGTTACGAGCCAGATCAATGGCGGCGTGATTCAGGGCATCTCCTATACGCTGCTCGAGCACCGGCTGCTCGATCCGAATTACGGGCTCATGGTCAACGCCAACCTTGACAAGTACAAGATCGCCGGCTCGTTCGAAGTGCCGGAAGTCGAAGTGCAACTTACCGAGGTTTACATCGGCCAAAGCTCAACCGACGCCTCGGGCATCGGTGAAGCCGCGGGCATCATCTCGGTTGGCGCCGCAATCGGCAACGCCGTTTACAACGCCACAGGCGTCCGCATCCGCCAGTTGCCCATGACGCCGGCCGTGGTGCTCGCAGCTCTCAACCAGCCGCAACAGATGATGGAGTCGATATGAATTCCTTCGCTCTTGCAGATTGCACAACCGTAGAGGCCGCGCTCTCGCAGCTCAAGGATGGCGCGGTGGTGAAGGCGGGCGGCGTCGATCTTCTCGACCGCATGAAGAACGGAACCGACACTCCCAGCCGTCTCGTGAATATTCGCAACATCTCCGAGCTGCGCGGAATTCAGCAGACATCCGATGGTCTGACCATCGGACCACTCGCTACGCTCGCCGAAGTCGCAGACGATTCCGGCATCCGCACGGATTACGCGGTGCTGGCAGACGCCTGCGGCAGCGCGGCCACGCCGCACATCCGCAACATGGCCACGATTGGCGGCAACCTCCTGCAGGAACTGCAGTGCTGGTACTTCCGCTCCGCCGACTTCGAGTGTTTGCGCAAAGGCAAAGAAGTTTGCTTCGCCTTCTCCGGACTCAACCAGTATCACGCCGTCATGGATTACGGCACCTGCCCGTCGGTTGCGCCGTCGTCGGCCGCGGTAGCGATGCTGGCTCTTGACGGCAGCGTCGAACTCACGTCGGCGGCAAAGGGCAAGCGCACCGTGGCGATTCGCGACTTCTACGTTCGTCCCGACGCCAACCCGCATCGTTTTCATGTGATGGCCGACAACGAGCTGCTCACCGCGATTCACATTCCCAAACCCGCGGCGGGCACGCGCTCTGCGTACCAGAAATACGGCGAGAAAGAGAGCCACGACTGGGCGATCGCCGATGCCGGCATTGTGCTCGAGATGGATGGCAATGTTTGCAAGCGAGCGGTGGTCGCCATGGGGGCTGCTTCGCCGGTGGTGCGCCGTTCGAAAGAGGCGGAAGCCGCACTCACCGGCAAGCCAATCACGATGGAGACGGCGCGCGCCGCCGGACAAGCCTCGATGACCGGCGCCATGCCGCTCTCAATGAACGCATACAAAGTGCAGCTATTTCCAGTGGCTATCTACCGGACGATTCTGCTGGCCGCAGGACAGATGGATCGCGACCCCAGTGCTGTCGGTTAATTGCAATCCTGGCGCGCTGCAGCTTGCGCGGCTCGCCGCGGCGAGCAGAAAGGAAGCTCAAAATGAGCACTACCGTTGAACGCCCGCAGCCCTGCCAATGCCTGCGCACCAAGAACCCCTACGGCATGACGCCCCAGGACGTCGAGAATTGGATTCCGGGATTCGACACCAGCTCAACGTACTGGTGCCTGCGCACCATGGGTCCGGCTGGCCCCGATGAGCATTATGTGCATCTCTCCCGTTGTACTCCGGGGCGCTCCTGCTATGAGGCCAGAGAGCAATAGGCGCGAGTCCTCGCCGTAACGGCAGTTCGCTGAAGGGTGAGCCGCGCAACGCGCTCTCCAGCGTCAGAGGGCGAATCCGCAGGCTGCTCGAGCAGAAGCACTGCGAACTTTTTCGCACCGGCAACGAGCGCTTCATTCAGGGTTATATCCGGCTGAGATAGCAGAGCCGCTCCCAGGTAATTTCGATTAAACATTCAGCACCGCTGTTACAATTCCTTTACCTATTGCCCTGCGATTTTCAGGCGATTCACCTCACCCTGACCCGTTCGCGCTAATGGATTTCCCGGCAATTCATGCAGCCGGAGACCGGGAGAGAAAATCGCCGGGGCGAAGAATAGTTGACGCCGCCACGGCTTTCCCATATCCATATTGAAGGGGCGCATGGACATGAGGACTGCGATTCTACTGGCGACGTTGTGCCTGGCGACGGCGTTGTCTCTTGCGCAGACCCTCGGCGGATCGCTGCGCGGTGTGGTTGAGGATCTTCGCGGCGCCCGCATCGCTTCGGCGGCAATTTCCATCCGCCTGAATGCCTCGTCGATTGAGCGCAAGGCCTTTTGCGACGGTAAAGGAAACTTCCGTATCGACGACCTCGAGCCGGGAACCTACAGGGTCAGCGTGACTGCTCAAGGTTTTGCCGATGCTTTCGCGGATGTGCCTGTCGCAGTCAGTTCTGTTCGCGACATAACGGTAACCATGACACCGTCTGTGGTTTCCCAAACCGTCGAGGTGCGCGCGCAAGGTTCATCAATAACTGCTCAGCCCCTGGACCTTGCCAGCCAGGTTCACCAGAGCATAGTTACAAGCCAGGATCTTGAAGGGTTACCGCTCCCGGCGCGGAGTTTTGCTAACATCGCCTATCTTGCTCCCGGAACCGAGCCGGTTGAGCCCTCCGACCCCACCAAGGCGCGCATCACCGCAGTTTCCACCGGCGGAAGCTCCGGGCTGAACAACGAACTTTCCGTCGATGGAGGGGATAACTCGGACGATTACATCGGCGGCTTCCTGCAGAACTTCTCTCCGGATTCCGTCGAGGAGTTTTCCATCCGGACGTCGCAGGAGGATGCCGACACCGGTGGCACGACGGCCGGTTCCGTCATGCTGACGACGAAGAGCGGCACCAATGAGTGGCACGGAGACGCCGCGTTCTACGAGCGGGCCGCGGCATTGAATGCCCGCTTTCCCATCGAGAATCCGTCGCCCAATCCCAAGCAGCCCTTCTCACGGCAAAATTACGTCGCAACGGTGGGAGGGCCGATTGTCAAGGAAAGACTTTGGTTCTTCACCGCATTCGAAGGTGTTCACGAAGACGCGAGTATTGCTTATAGTCCGGCAAGCACTAAGCAGTTCAATGCGCTCGCCGATCTGGCTTCGGAGGGATTGATTCCGGAAGTCGGTTCGATCGCCGTGCCGGCGAATGTGCCCATACCTTTTCGCGATTACTTCGCATCCGAGCGCGTCGACTGGGCCCAGTCAACCAAGTCGCAATGGTATCTGCGCGGCTCGGTTGACAGCTACACGACTCACAACGACCTCGTGCAGCAGGGCACGCTTCCTTCGACCGGTCTGCTGACGCATAATAACTACTTCAGCCTTGTAATCGCCGATCAATATGCTATTACTCCGTCGCTACTGGGTAAGATCCTCTTCAATGCGAGCGGCCTGCACCTTACGCAGACGCGTAACTCCGATCTGGGTTTCGCGCTGGCGTTTCCTTTCAGTTCGACATCGCTGACGGTCTCCGGCTTTGAAACCTTCGGGGACAATCAGTTTGCCACGCCGATAACTTACTTCCCGTCCGAACGCAACCAGGAAAAATATCAGTTCCGCTACGACCTGAGCCAGGAGCATGGGCGCCATGCGCTCAAATTCGGCGTGAATTTCGTTCA
Organism: Occallatibacter sp.; assembly: GCA_049676965.1. Lineage (GTDB taxonomy): Bacteria > Acidobacteriota > Terriglobia > Terriglobales > Acidobacteriaceae > Telmatobacter. The sequence continues at coordinate 5,782 of JBAUBR010000044.1, read as the reverse complement.
TGAGCCTGCACTTGGGGGCGCATTCCCGGGGAACACCGAGACGCTTTACCAGTTTCCGCAGAACCCAACCTATTACGTCAACAACACGGCGCAGTTTACTGCCGATCTGGAAACAGGAGCTACAACCTCTAGCCTCGGTGGAGGCTTCTCGCAAAATATTCAGCGCCTTGCGTTTTATGGACAGGATTCCTGGCGGGCCGCGGACAAATTGACCGTCAACTATGGATTGCGCTATTCGACAACTTATGGGTTGTTTATCGGTTCAGGAAAGAGCCAGCTTGAGAATCCGGGCTACATCACGCTCGCTGCGCTGGATATTCCCCTGGTGAACGGAACCCCTCGAGACGATCGCAAGCAAATTGCCCCGCGAATCGGCTTGGCGTATTCGCCGGGGAGCAAAGAGACTACGGTGATTCGCGCCGGTTTCGGTCTCTACTTCAACGATCTCGCGCAGAATGGATGGGCAACAGCTTTCCAGGCCGTCAACGAGCCTCATGGAACGTGCGTCGATCCGGTCACGAATCCCGGCGGCGAGGAGAACTCCGGTTGCATTCTCGGCGACGCTTCCGGAGGCGCCGCCAATCTTATCGATCCGGGATATAGAACTCCCTACGCAATTCATATCTCCGGCGGCGCGCAGCATAGCTTCGGCCAGAATTGGGCGCTAAGTGCCGACTATGTTCACGAACAAGGCAACCACGCGTATCGCGCCTACAATTATATTGGGGGCACGAACCTCTTTACTCCGGAGCTTGCGCGCAGCGACTCCGCTCAGGCCGCGGTTGTTCCGGATGTGAATGTCTTTCACTCCGACAATCGCTCCAGTTACAACGGGCTGCTTGTCCATTTGCAAGGAAATGTAAGCCGGCGATTAAGCCTGGTTGCAAACTACACTTTGTCAAAGGCGCAGACCTGGGGTTGCGTGCTCGGAGAGCTCTTCGATTACGTCAATGGCGTATGCGATCCGCTCGACCCCTTCGGTCCCGGCGACTACGGCCCTTCCGGCGAGGACGTTCGCCAGCGATTCGTTCTCGCCGGTACGTGGCACGCGCCGGCGGGCTTTGAAGTGAGTGGGCTATCACAGGCCGAGAGTGCGCGTCCCTTCACAATCACGACAGCAGACAATCGCGAGCGGATTGCCATCAACGGCGTTCCCACGGTATTGGATCAGTTCCGGGGAACGCCATACATTCAAACCGACCTGCGTGTCAGCCGCCCGTTGAAGTTCGGCGAGAAGTGGTCAGTGACTCCGTTCATCGAGTTCTTCAATCTGTTCAACCGCAATAATTCGGGCGCGAATTATGTAACTAACATCGCCTCGCTTCCGGTGCCGGCGGCGCAGGCAGCGGCGGGCAATATCACCGATATCTGCGCCAACGCGGACTGCACAATGACCGCGCCGATTACCAGCCCGAACCAGTTGCGCCTGGCCGGCGGCGCGTTGGGAGACTTCTTCGGACCGGGCACTACAGTAGGCATTCCATTTGCCGCGCAGATCGGCGGCCGCCTGAACTTCTAAATTTCCTTCGATCTGCGATTACAACGCTCTTGTCTTTTCAATGAGCGCAGCCCACCGCGGGGGGATCGGTCGCGACTGGCAAGTTGAGTGGGTTCTGCTTTTGAAGATTCTCGTTGAGCGCGTTCCAAAGGTTCGTGGCTTTGCGCAGGGCTTCGCATGTTTCGTCGACTGCCTGGATCTGGGGCTCCGTGGGATGTTGATCGCCGGACTCGACACTATTGAGCAGCCGGACAAGATCGCGGTTGATCGGCCCCATACCGGGGGCAGCCTTCGTGCCGTCCTGGACTGCTTCGATTTGCTTTTCTATGTTGGCGCCATCTTTTGGATCGGTCTTTCCCCGCTCCTCCAGTGCCACCTTCAGTGTCTTCTGCTCCTTGTAATCGCTGTACGAATCCTGGATGCCGCTCAGGATGCGGCGGGCCAGCGCCAGTTGGGCTTCGAGGTCCTGCTGGGTGGCGTGCACGCGCGGGTCGAGTTGAACAGTGAGCGGCTGCTGGACCGTGTGACCACCCGCTGTGAGCTCGACGGTATATTGGCCCGGTACGATCAACGGACCCTGCGGCTGCTGCCGCGGCGTTTCGTGTGGAATCGCGTGGTCAGCCAGCGTGTATTCGGTGTATTGGAGAATTGGACCGTAATAGCCCGCAGGCAGAATCGTGGGCGCATCGTACCGCAAATCCCACACGAAGCGGTGCAGCCCGCGCGATCCATCGACTCCGTGGGGCGTTGCAAACCAATACTCGGGGACATTTGCCGGCGGTAGCTTCGGTTCGCTCGGAGTGCTAATGAACCTTCTGACAATGTTGCCGCTTGCGTCCCGAATCGTAATCGATGCATCGTCAGCGGGTGCATTCAAGTAGTAATCGAGGGCGATGCCGTCCGGCGGATTCTTTCCAGCAGGAGTCTCAATGGGCAGGGGAGTATCCTGATTCGTGTCCCATCGAACACGGAGCGCAGTAGCCGGCGCGAATAAGTGCACCGCCGATGCGAGTACTTCAGGAGTAAGTTGGCGAATCGGGCTGATGTCATCGAGGATCCAGAGCCCGCGGCCATAGGTAGAGATGACCAGATCGTCGCCGTGAATCTCCATGTCGGTGACAGGTGTGGCGGGAAGGTTCAAAGTGAGCGGATGCCAGTGATCTCCATCGTCGAAAGAAATGAAAACCGTGGAGTCCGTTCCAGCAAAGAGAAGTCCCTTGCGGACCGGATCTTCTCGTAACACGCGAACACTTTCGTTGGCCGGCAGACCGGCGATGATCGGCTGCCACGTAACTCCAAAGTCGTGAGTGCGGAGAATATACGGAGGAACAGCCTGGCGGCTTGATCCAACCGTGAGATAGGCCCTAGCGGCGTCATGATGCGAGGGCTCTACATAGAGAATCTGCGATGGCGCGGTGAGACCGGGCGGAGTGACATTCTGCCAATGTGCGCCACCGTCCCGAGTCAGTTGCACGATTCGATTTGTGGTGGCGGCCCACATAACACCGTTGTCGATCGTGGATGCGGCCAGAGCTTCGATCGAAGGAGGGTGAGGCTTGTCAGGATTGTGTTCGGATTCGTCGATGTGATTCCACTCGGTCAGGTCGGGGCTGATTGGTTGCCAGGTCTTGCCCTGATCCGAGGTCTTCAGAACATATTGAGTTCCGAGATAAAGCGTGTGCGGATCGTGCGGAGAGAAGAACAGCGGCGGCATCTGGGCCACGCGGTACTTGTCTCCCTTCTCAAAAACGGTAGTGGTTTGGCCGGTCTTGCGATCGAATCGAACCACCGTGCCGTACCACCCACCCGAATAAATCCAGTCGGGATGGAGAGGGTCGGGAGCAATGAAGCAGAATTCAAAACCGCCCACGGAGTAAGTGTCTTGCAGAGTAATTTCGCCGTAGTCGCTGCGGCTTGGCACGGACTGCGTGCCGCTGTCCTGCTGCGCGGCATAAGTGCGGTACGGAAAGGCGTGGTCGGTGATGACATGGTAAAACTGGCCGGTCGGCTGGTTGTACCACGAGCTCCAGGTCTTGCCCGCGTCTACGCTGATGATTGCGCCCTGATCGACGCCCAGAAACAGACGATTCGGATTATCGGGATCGATCCAAAGCACGTGGAAGTCATCGCCGGAAGGCGCGCCTACATAGGCCGCGAAAGTACGGCCGCCATCGGTCGAGCGATAAAGTGAAGTCTGGGCGACGTAAAGTATGTCGGGATTCTTCGTATCGACGAAGATCCGGCTGAAGTAGCCGCTGCCTAGAATGCGCGGGTCTTTCGTCGACTGCGTCCAAGTTGCACCGCCGTCGTCGGAGCGGAAGAAGCCTTGATCCATAATCGCGTAAATTCGTTGCCCATTAGTTCCTGGAGCGACAACAATGCCGAGGCGGCCGCGATCCTTCTCCGGCAGGCCCTTGGTCGCGAGCGGTTGCCAGGTAGACCCTTCGTCGGTGGACTTATAGATCAGAGAATTGGCCTCGGTGCCGCTTTCTTTCGACCCCGAGGCGGGAACGTAGAGCGATGCGTAAAGCACGCTCGGGTTATCGGGGTCGTCTGTGAGGTCGAAGACGCCAGCCGTTTCGTCATTCTTGAGAGTTTGTCTCCACGTCTTTCCGCCATCATCCGATTTGAAGACACCTCTCGCAGTCGAAAAAGTCCTGGTCGGCGCGGGACGCGAGAAGACATACACGCCGATGGAATTGGCTCCCGCAATCGCAATGTCGGGGTTATGCGGATCGACGATGACGGCTTGAATGAAGCGCGTGTCTTCGAGTCCGGCGTGCGTCCAGGTATCACCTTCGTCCGTTGATTTATAGATGCCGTTGCCAGGAGTCTGCTCGCCCGTCCCGGCGTAGATTGTCTTCGAGTCCGACGGCGCAACAGCGAGAGCGCCAATGGAGGCAACGTGTTCCTCGTCGAAAATGGGCCTCCACACGTGGCCCGCGTCCGTAGTCTTCCAAATGCCGCCGCCCGGCGTGCCGAAGTAGTAGACGTTGGGGTTGTCGGGCACGCCGGCAACCGCACTCACGCGGCCACCCCGAAATGAACCGATGAGCCGCCAATGCAGCGCTCCGAGGTTCGCCGTATCCACGTTCTGAGCAAAGCAACTCGCGGCAATGAGCAGGCCCGCGTTCATTAGCGCAGAGCGATATTTCATGTTCTTATCCTTCGGCCCGGTAACGGGTGCTTTTCTCCTCATGCCGCCGCCCGGGCGCGCCCGTAGATCGCATACGGCGTGTAGCAAATGCAGAAGAACTACTGGTTGATGTGAAGTGCAAGGGACATGAAGAATATACCCCAACCCCACATCTCTTCGCGCGCTACCGGAATTGTCGCATGGCGGAGCCAGCAGTCTCTCCGTTTATGAAGTGGAGAGTCAGGGTTAACTTCAGTTTCCGTTTTCGGTTTGGATGCGGTGCGATGGCATTTTCCGAATTGCCTTAGCCCGAAGGCCACGTACTCAGAAAATGTCAGCGAATGGAGGAAATGTCAGCAGCAGGCTCAAGCCCAGTAAGACGAAAGCAGTGGCGCCGATGTGCGCCATGGAGACTGTCCTCCTTCGCCAGCGCCATTCAAGAAAGGACCAGATAACAATCCAGACCAGAATAGCTACGGTAGTTACGCCGGAGAGAGGACCCGTTGGCGCATAGAAATTAAGGTTTTTCTTTATATAAGCTGACTTATCAGAGGCGATCGCCAGAACGGCCAGCACAAAGGTTCCGATGCCGGCCGAAAGGATAGCAGCCGCTCCGGAACCGTTCGACAGTTGAGGAGCGACAGTTGTGTCAACATAACTGGATTTGCTCATTTTTCTCCTCCGGCGCTCAGTCGCATCGTATTTCCACCCTGGACCGGCGCTTGCTTATTGATAAGCGCGCCGAACAACCCGGCAATGCCCGCGGCAAGAAACGAAACCAAAGTAAAACAAAGCACCGCGGCGCGAAGTTGGCTGTGATTCCTGAGGTCGCGACCATAGCGGATGAAGACGAACGCGACCATGGTGATCGACATCGGGGCAATCCAGGCAACATGTTCCTTCCACTCCATGCCGAGCGAATGCCAGCCGATGGTTGTAGGGCTCGACATCAGCAACCGTTGCGGAAACATCGAGAGATCGGCGCTCGCTGAAGGCGGAACAGCACGATACCACGGATAGATAGTCGATCCTGAAAAACAGGTAATACTCCTATAAAACCTGATGAAACGCGTTGTTTTATGGTCTAGAATTTCCCTGAAGGCGCAGCAAATGGCCTGGAAAGCGGGGAAAAACGATGCGGCCCAAGC
>JBAUBR010000043.1:0-14587 GCA_049676965.1 Occallatibacter sp. | reverse complement strand
GCCCCAGCTTCCGCGCCATTTGCCGCGCCGTATGCTCCATCATTTCGTTCTCGATGATGCGGACGGTTGCCGGCGGGTCGAATTTATCGCCCGCCGCCGAAACCGATTCCACCGAGATCAGCGCCAGCACTTCGCCCTGCCAGCAGGCGGCGACCGTGGTCGCGGGCACGCCGGGAACGGGGCGCTGCGCGGAGATTCCGGGCCGCATGGCGCGCAGCCATTCGCCCATTGCCGCGCGGTCACCGTCCACAAGCAACTGGCCCAGCACCATCGCCAGGCTCGGCGGCGCGCCGGCACGCCGGATGAGAGATCGCGCCGCGGCCATGGACCGCACAACGTGTGTTCCCGTGCCTCCAACGACGTAGTCGGCCTTCAGCACCCAGGGAAACGGCAGCGCCTGCGCGATCGATTCCGGATCGGTGGCCCTCCCGATAGCAAACGATTCGGCCGCGGTCAATCCTTCCGCGCGTGCCGCGGTCTGCACTTCGTGCCGCGAGTCGACCAGCAAGTACGCGGCCGGGTCGCCCAGCGACCGCTGAATAATCCCAGCGGCCTTTGCGCCCTCTTCCGTTGCAGGCAGCGTTGCGAAGAGCGCATGAAGATGGCGTACGGCCAGCCCGTCGCAGGGCGCCACCATGTCCGCGCGGCTTTCGCGCAACGCCGCCAGCAGCGACTGCAGCGGATCGACAATGCTGTAGTGATGATGGCTTGCGACCGCCGCGGTGCTGGCCAGCGGGTGGGTCGTCGATGGATAGAGCGCAGCAACCCGGCATCCCGCCTCGGCAAAGCGGATCGCCATGCGCGAGGGGATCACCGAGGTCCTGGTGCCGGTTAGCAGCACCGTCCGCGCAGGTACACTCTGATCGTGCTCCGCCATCGGCCCCCTTGCGAAGTCGAAATGCCTTCAGGGCCCGTGCCGCGAGTCCCCCGAAACCACTATGACAACACCGGCTCCGCCGCGCATGACCGAAATGCACGGGACTCGTTACTCTTTTGGCACTATTGGGAGTGCCGAACGTAATGTTAGTCCTTCGGAATCTCCAACGCTCCGGTGAGGCTGGCCACTCGCTCCACCTGGTGGCTGCGGCACCAGGACTCCAGGCCCTTGGCCAGCCGCTCGGTCGCGCGCGGATCGGCATAACTGGCGGTGCCCACCTGCACGGCGGTTGCCCCGGCCAGCAGGAACTCGACCGCATCTTCCGGCGTCACAACCCCGCCCATGCCCAGAATCGGAACCTTGACCACGCGCGCGGCCTCATACACCATGCGCAGGGCAATGGGCTTGATCGCCGGACCGGAAAGCCCGCCTGTAATGTTGCTCAGGCGCGGCCGGCGCGTCTCGCTGTCGATGGACATGGCGAGAAAGGTGTTCACCAGGCTGATGACGTCGGCTCCCGCGCCGGCGGCAACTTTGGCCATGTGCGCAATGGAGGTCACATTCGGCGAGAGCTTGACGATGAGCGGCCGCTTGGCTACATCCTTGGCGCGCCTCACCAGGTACTCGAGCGATCCCGGATCGGCGCCGAAGGCCATGCCGCCGGCATGAACGTTGGGGCAGGAGACATTCAGCTCATACGCCGCGATTCCCTCGGCCTGGTTGAGCCGCTCGATGACGGCCAGGTAATCGGCAACCGTGTAGCCGAAGACGTTGACGAAGACTTTGCATTTGGGATATTTCGCCAGCGCCGGCATTTTGCGGCTGAGGAATTCATCGACACCGAGATTCTGCAGCCCGATGGCATTGAGCATTCCCGCTGCCGTCTCCACAATGCGCTGCGGCTTGTGGCCGGCCATCGGTTCGAGCGAGATTCCCTTGGTGACAAAGCCGCCGATGTGCTCGAGCGAGACGATCTCTTCAAACTCGATGCCGTAACCGAAGGTTCCGCTGGCGGCAATGACGGGATTGGCCAGCTCCAGGCCCGCCAACCGCACTGTCATGTCGGGTTTCACGCGCGGTGACTTTCCAGGTGAGGTGGACTCAGCCGATCAGTCTCAGCCGGCGCAGGTCGTCCTCGGTCCAACGTGCCTGCAATTCGACGATGCTCCTCAGCGTGCCAATGGGAAACGTGTCCGAAGAGTGATGGAAAGAGAGCGTTACGCGACGACCGTCCGGATGACGGTAATGGCGATGGCTCCCTTTTTGGCGCTGCAATTCGAAACCATCCTCGTGAAGCGCCGAGGCAAACAGTCGCGCCGTTGCGGATCGGAGCCTCGAATAATCGATGCTCATACATTGACGGCGATAACCGGCTCATTGACCTCGGTAATTCCCGCTGGCAGCGGTTCCCCGTCTTCCAACATCGACTCGATAACAATCTGCGCGACCTCGTTGATATTTCTCAGAGCCTCTTCTTTCGTCTTGCCCCAGGTGGCAGCGCCTCGCGATTCAAGATCGGGAACGCAGGCGCGCCATACATCTTCATCCGGTTCGAGAACGACGCGAAAAACGTAAGACTTCACGCTTCCTCCTGCTCAGTTCGAGGCAGCGCTTCGCAACCCCAAACAGTTCTGTTCAGGCGCATCCAGGCGAGACGGATGGTCCGCGACTCGCGATCGACCAGCCTGAGTGCCCCATCCTTGCGACGGTCGCCGCGGCGATTCGCAAGGGTGGGATCTCACGAATGCCGATCCTACGCCGTCACCGGTTCCTGCGCATTCACCTTCACCGGCGTCAACCAGCCAAACCGGTCCGGCTTCAGCCCATTGGCAATGCCCAGAAACTCGTCGGCAATCTGCCGCGTGATCTCCCCCGGATTTCCGTCGGCCACCAGCACGCGATCAACCGACCGGATTGGCGCCACCTCCGCCGCCGTCCCGGTAAAGAAAACCTCATCGGCAATGTACAGCATCTCGCGCGGAATGGGTTGCTCGATCACCGGCAGTCCCAGGTGCCGCGCCAGGGTGAGCACGCTGTCGCGCGTAATGCCCGAAAGCGCGGAGTTGGCCAGCGGCGGCGTGTACAGCACGCCGTTGCGCACGATAAACACGTTTTCGCCCGACCCTTCGCTCACCAGTCCGTTCACGTCCAGGGCAATGCCCTCGGCGTAGCCGTTGGTGTCGGCCTCCATGCGGATAAGTTGCGAATTCATGTAGTTGGCGCCCGCCTTGGCCAGCGCCGGCATGGTGTTCGGCGCCAGCCGGTTCCAGCTTGAAACGCACACATCGGCGCCGCCGGTCCCGGCCACGTATTTGCCCCACGGGAAGTTGGCGATATAGACCTCGATGGGGCAGCCCTTGGGGTTCACCCCGATCTCGCCGTAGCCGCGCAGCGCGATGGGCCGGATATAGCACGGCGCCACGCCATTCGACTCGATCACATCCACCACCCCCGCGCACAGCTCGTCGAGCGTAAAAGGCATCTCCATGCGGTAGATCTTGGCCGAGTCCAGCAGCCGCTGCATGTGTTCGGGCAGGCGGAACACCGCCGACCCGTGCGGCTGCCCGTAGCAGCGAATCCCCTCAAACACGCTGGAGCCGTAGTGGATCACGTGACTCATCACGTGGATCGTTGCCTGCTCCCAGGGAATGAGGTTGCCGTTGTGCCAGATCTTGGAAGTGGTTTGGATGGGCATAGAGGTTTGGATGCTTCTCGGTCGCGTCCTTACGCGCGCCAATTCCAAGCGTATCGCGAGATGAGCCTGCGTGTCACGGCGCAGAGGAATACCACTTTCCGGGAGGGTTACCAAGTTGGCAACTCTGAGATTGACATGGCAGGGTGCGCGCAATCTCCTGTTTGGCGACAATCCACTCAGAGTCCTGACCGACAGCGGGCAATCTGCCGGAAAAAATGCCAAGCGCTTCCCATAGCCATTCGAGTGGAGTATGATGCCTTTTGCATAGTCATTCGAGTGGAGAGAGCGCTCATGGTCATGAAGAGGCCGCCCGAAGCCGGAGAGATTCTCCAGGGCACGCTGGACATGCTGATCCTGCGCACGCTGGTTCTGGGGCCGGCACATGGGCATACGATTGCGCAGGCCATCGAACGGACCTCGGAGGATGCGCTCGAAGTCGAGCAAGGATCGCTCTATCCGGCACTCCATCGCCTCGAGGACCGCGGCTGGGTCAGCTCGGAGTGGGGAGTCAGCGAGAACAATCGCAAGGCGAAGTTTTATCGGCTCACCAACAAGGGGCGAAAGGAACTGAACGCGGCGGCGGGCCGATGGCGAAGAATGGCTCGCGCCATCGGCCTCATTCTGGGCGAATCGTTCGAATAAGCGGAGGGAAACGGAGATGAGCTTGCAACGATTTAAGGATCGAGGCAGGAAGGATCGGGACTTCGCCGAGGAGATCGAATCGCACCTCGACCATGAAAAAGACGCGAATGCGGCGCGCGGGCTCTCTGCCGAGGAGGCACGCCGGCAAGCGCGCGTGCGCTTTGGCAATCCGCGAACGGTTCGTGAGCGGGTGTGGCGTTACCGCTCCCTTCCCTGGATCGAAGACCTATGGCGGGACCTTCGGTTCGCACTGCGCGCCCTCGCGAAAGCGCCTGGCTTTGCCGTGATTGCCGTGGTGGTGATTGCGGTTGGTATCGGCGTGAACACGGCGGTCTTTTCGGTGATCGACGCCGTCCTTCTCAAGCCGCTTACGTATCCCGACCCTCAGGAACTGGTCTCGCTGGTCAATACGAGCCCGCGAGGTAGTCTTCCGGGGGCCAGCGTTCCCATGTTCAATCTGTGGCGTCAGCAGAGCAGCATATTCCAGCAGGTCGCCGCCTACGATTTTGGGGGAGCTGGACTCAACATCACGGGAAGCGATCATCCGCAGCAGGTGGAGGGTGTTCACGTCTCGGCTGACTACTTTGCGATGTTCGGCGCGCCGGTTATTGCCGGACGCACCTTCACCGCGGCGGAAGATAGTCCCAATGGCGGTCACGTCACGGTGTTGAGCTATGGCCTCTGGAAGAGCCGCTACGGGGCCAATCCGCATATAGTTGGATCGACGATTCAACTCGACGGCCAGCCATATCTCGTCGTCGGTGTGATTGGACCGGGATTTCAAACCGATGCACCGGTCGATCTTTGGGTGCCTTTCCAGTTCGATCTGAATTCCAAGGAAATGGTGTTCTTTTTCACGGCGAGTGCACGGCTGAAGCCGGGAGTGACGGGCCCTCAGGCCAACGCCCAACTGCGGCTGGTCGCGGACCAGTTTCGCAGGTTGTATGGCGACGACTCGCTGCCGCCCGGAGGCGGATTCGGTGTCGTCTCCCTCCAGCAGGAGGTGATTGGCGACACCGGCTCTCGGCTTCTCGTTCTCCTGGGAGCAGTCGCTTTCGTACTCCTGATCGCCTGCGCCAACGTGGCAAATCTTCTGCTCGCAAGAGCCACCGCACGCAAGCGGGAGTTTGCGACGCGCGCCGCTCTCGGCGCCGGCCGCGCTCAGATCATCCGGCAACTCCTTGTCGAGAGTTTGGCGCTGTCTCTCACCGGCGGTCTGATCGGGCTTGGACTCGGATTTGCGGGCGTCCGTCTGCTGCTGAGAATGAACGCCGGCGATATTCCCCGCATTGGCGAGGATGGCGCAGGGATTACCCTCGATCTCCATATCCTGCTCTTTACCCTGGGAATTGCGATTCTCACCGGACTCGTCTTCGGCATGATTCCCGCCATCAGTGCATCGCGGGCGAACCTCGCAGCCGCCTTGAATGAAAATGGCAGTCACGCCAGTATTGGCGTTCGCAGCGGCAAGCTTCGTTCCGCGCTGGTAATCGCTGAGATGGCGCTCACGGTGGTGCTGGTCGTCGGGGCGGCATTGCTCATTCGCACTTTTATGAACCTCGAAGCTGTCGATCCCGGCTTCACGATGCACAACGTGATCAGCATGTCGATGTCGGTGAGCGGCGACCGGTTTCAGAAGACGGCGCCGGTGGCGCAGGTCATCCAGGAAGGAACCGATCGTCTCCACGCAGTTCCCGGAGTCATCGATACAGGTGTGAGCAATTGCCTGCCAATGGCCGGCGGCTTCGGGATGAGCTTTGACGTCGTGGGCCGGCCCAAAGGGAGTTCGCCATTTACGGGCGGAGCCGGTTTTTGCTCGATTTCCTTTGGCTACTTCAACACACTCAAAATCCCGCTTCTGCGCGGCCGCTTTTTCACGAAACTGGACGATGCTGCGGCACCCAGCGTCGCTGTCATCAACAAGGCCATGGCCCGCCAGTATTGGCCCAATGGCGATCCACTCAAAGATCGAATCCTGATCGGCGCCGGCGCCGGGCCGGCCTTTGCCGAAGGCTCCCGTCAGGTTGTCGGAATTGTTGGTGACACGCATGACGGTGGTCCCAATCGCGATCCGACTCCCATGATGTACATCCCGCTGGCGCAGATGCCGGACCTCGAGACGGCGCTCAATTCGCGGGTAGCTCCGCTTTGGTGGTTTGTGCGCAGCCAGGTTGATCCTCGCACTTTGACAACTCCGATCTCCACAGCTCTGCGCGAGGCGAGCGGAGGCCTCCCAGTTGCGCATATCCGCACCATGGAGGATCTGGAAGCGGAGAATATTGCGCGCCAGCGATTGAACATGCTGCTGCTGACTGTCTTTGGGTTTGCCGGGCTGCTCATGGCGGCGATTGGCGTGTATGGGGTGATGTCCTACTCCGTTCAACAGCGCACACAGGAACTGGGTGTCCGCATGGCGCTCGGCGCGCAGGCATCGAATCTTCGCAATATGGTGCTCCGTCAGGGAATGACACTGACGCTCATCGGCGTGCTCATCGGCGCTGGTGGCGCCTTCTGGCTCACGCACTTTCTTTCCAGCTTCCTCTTCGGAGTAAAACCCCTCGACCCCGTATCGTTCATTGCAACGCCGCTGGTGCTGAGTGTTGTCGCCCTCTTCTCCATTTGGGTGCCTGCCATCAGGGCAACGCGGGTCGATCCGATGGCTGCGCTGCGGATCGAATGAGCGCGCTTAGAAGCTGTCCAAAAACTTCATCTTGCGTGAAGGGTACGGGCTTTAGCTCGTACGTCAGAGCCTGCAAATGATCGGGCTTTATTGAATGCTGCACAAGTAATGTCCTGTTCCCTTGCAACCATACGAGTGCAGTTGTCCCGCCTGACTTGCATTCCCTCAGGGGCTAAAGCCCTCGATTTTATTGTGCATTTGCGGCACGGCTGAAGCCGTGCCCTTTCAAAGACCGCGATTTCCAGAGTGATCCGAACCGGACATTTGTTTTGCAGCGTTCAATAGCCCCTGAGGGAAGATTTATCAGGAGTTTGCATTCCCTCAGCGGCTAAAGCCGGAGGCCAAAATCAGCTCGCAATGTACGGGCTGAAGCCCGTACCCTTCAGAGCGCTTACTTTCTGGACAGGTTCTTAGAGATGGAGGACGTCGTCGCAAAGACGGCGCGGAGTGAGAATTCTCGTTCCGCCCACCTTCTTGATCTTCAGGATATGAGAACGCTTGTCGCTGGTAACAAGATAGTCGGCTTCGATGGCCTTGGCGAGGTTGAGCAGAAAGCTGTCGCCCGGGTCGTTCGCCGTAAAAAGATTGGGGAGTGGCTGCGACCACACCCGTGCGCGACTGAGGTTGTTGATCAGAATCCCAAATCGGTATGGTTGCAATGCAGCGCGAAAGCGCGGATAACGACTTGCCCTGCGAATTTCGTCGATCTGCTCGGTGCAGGTGGCGAGCTCGAATCGTTTTTGCCGCCAAGCCTCATGCAACTTTGCAGGAATGCCGGCAGGCGAAAGGATGGCACTGAGAAATACGTTGCTGTCGAGCACCACCAGCATTACTTACGCCGGGCCTAGGCCAGGGCTTCTTCGACGATTTCCTCGATCTCTTCCGGGGACTTGGACGCGTTCTCATTCTTGATTGCCCGGGCGGTCATGTCGTAGATGCGCTCCTTCACGGCTTCCTCGACAAAGCGAGAGAGATCGCCCTTGCGCCCGCCGCCTTCCGAAGCGAGAAACTGGCGCAGGGCAATGTCGGTTTCTTTGGATACGACAAGATTCCAACGAGTGGCAGTGGTGGACATTTGTTCTTCATTTCGAATTTACACCTAAACAGATAAACACACAAGCGCATAGCCGCATTCCAGGATTTTGGTAGAATATGACCATAGTCAGTGACTATGGGAGGATTGCGAAGAATGGCAACCACAATCGCTGCCGGCGAGTTCAAGGCGAAGTGCCTGAAATTGCTGGATCAAGTGGCGGAGAAGCACGAGACGCTGATTATCACGAAACGGGGGAAGCCGGTGGCGGAGGTGCGCCCAGTTGCGGAACCCGGCGATTTCGTCGGTTCAATGCGCGGCAGCGTCGTTTGGATGGGGGATATCATCTCCCCGATTGACGTGGAGTGGGAGGCGATGAAGTGACTGTGGCCGCGGAGGCTGATCGAAAGCCGCTCCTGCTGCTCGATACGCACACCTTAATCTGGTCGGTCGAAGAAGGGCCGAGGCTCGGTCGTCGAGTCAAGACGGTTCTCAACGAAGCGGCGCGACAAAGCAGGATTGCCGTCAGCGCGATTACTCCCTGGGAGATCGCGCTGCTGGTGGCCAAGAACAGGGTGCAGCTGGGATGCGACGTGATGCAGTGGGTTCGAGAAGCGCTGGCCAGAGCGGGCGTCCTGCTCATTCCGCTGGAGCCGGAAATCGCTGTTGCGTGCTCGAATCTGCCATTCGAGATGCACGCCGACCCGACGGACCGGATTCTGGTGGCGACAGCGCGGCATCTGGGCGCGACGCTGGTGACCGCGGACGAAAGACTCCTCGATCTTGCAAGGAAAGGCCAGATTAAAGCGCTGAACGCCGCGGCTTAGAGCGGTTCCAGAATTCACGTGCCCTTTTGAGGGCGGCGAAAGGTGGCATTTTCTTGAGGAAAATGCCACTCAGCAGCAGTGGTTCCGGGGTACAGCAATTCTGGAACCGCTGTAGGCTTGAATGCAGAGTCGGGCTCGCCGCACTCAATGCGGCTTGTTCTAGTAAATGCCCGGAATAAGCCGCTTCGTCGTGCTGCTATACGACTCATATTGAGCCCCGAATGCATCATGCAGGGCTGCCTCTTCGACATGGATCCTGTAAAGCAGAGCCGCAGTGGTGGGGACCATCACGACCGACGCGGCCAGCCAGTTGCGCTCGTGCAGCGCAACGGCGGCGAACACCAGCAGCAGTCCGGAGTAGGATGGATGCCGCACGAGCCGGTACAGGCCCGACCGATAGACCGTTTGTGAATCTCGAATGGCGACGTTCGCGCTGAAAGCCTTGCCCAGAGAGACGATCGCCGTCCAGCGGATGGCGAGGCCCGCAACCAAAATGGCGATGGCAGCAACCTTCAACCAGTGCGCTCCTCCGAACATGTTTTGCGGCGATGTACCTGCTATCCATTCCGCGACTGAAATTGAGGCCAGGATAGTCACCCACAAGATTGCCATCGATCCCCGATCGAGCCGCTTCCCGTGGCCACGCCTGGTGCGTGTGGCAATGGCGACGTAAATCTCAGAGGCGGTCCAGCCATAGAACAAGACTCGCCATAGTAATGAGATACTCATTCTGCCTCCCGATCTTCCTAGAACCGGTTGCATAGATAGTTTTGTAACAGGGCACGACTTTAGTCGCGCCGCAGAAGCCTCATCGAACAAGGGGGCTTTAGGGAAGCTCTGAACAATCGACTTGACTTCCCTCAGCGGCTAAAGCCGCACTCATTTTGCGCCACTTGCGGCACGGCTGAAGCCGTGCCCTTTCAAAACCACGACTTATTCAGAGATTCTTTAGCCTCTGCCGGCACTCCCCTCGTTGGCTGGACCGCATTTATGCAACCAGTTCCAGTCTCTGACTTCCGGCCTCCGATCTCTGCTCTCCGATCTCTGTCTTACTTATTTGTCAGCGCTTCAACTCCCGGCAGCTTTTTGCCTTCGAGGAACTCCAGGCTGGCGCCGCCGCCCGTGGAGATGTGCGTTATCTTGTCCGCATAGCCAGCCTTGTTGATGGCCGAGACCGAGTCGCCGCCGCCGACGATGGAAATTGCAGCGGAGTTGGCCGCGACCGCCTTGGCGATGGCATTGGTTCCCACGGCAAAACGCGGAAACTCGAACACGCCGGCGGGGCCGTTCCAGACGATGGTGCGCGCGGTGGAGACAACCTCGCTGATTTCGGCGATGGTTTTGGGGCCGATGTCGAGCCCTTGCCAATCGGCGGGGAAGTCGCGGTCGCAGGGCCACTGCTGCGTCTTGGCGTCGGGCGAGAACCTGTCGGCCAGGATGTTATCGACCGGCAGCAGAAGGCGCACGCCCTTCGCCTCGGCTTTTTCGATCGCTTCACTTGCGGTGCCGATCTTGTCTTCTTCGAGCAGGCTCTTGCCCACCTGCACGCCAAGCGCGCGCTGAAACGTATAGGCCATGCCGCCGACAATCGCGAGCGTGTCGACTTTGGAGATCAGGTTGTCGATCACCAGGATTTTGTCCGAGACTTTGGCGCCGCCGATGATCGCTACGAAGGGCTTCTCGGGCGACTCCAGCGCCTTGCCCAGGTAAGTGATCTCCTTTTCCATCAGCAGGCCGGCAACCGCGGGCTTGAGATAGTGCGTGATCCCTTCGGTGGACGCATGGGCGCGATGCGCGGAGCCGAAGGCATCGTTCACGTAGACCTCGGCGAGCGAGGCGAGCGCCTTCGAGAATGCGGGATCGTTGGCTTCCTCCCCGGCGTGGAAGCGCAGGTTTTCAAGCAGCAGCACCTGGCCGGACTCGAGCTGGCGGGAGAGCTCCTGCGCGAGCTCGCCGATACAATCGGGCGAGAATGCCACGTTGACGCTTTCGCCGATGTGCTTGTCGAGCAGCGAGCGCAGGCGGTCGACGACCGGGCGCAGCGAATACTTCGGGTTCGGCTTGCCCTTGGGACGTCCCAGGTGCGACGCCAGAATCACCTTGGCCCGGTGGCGAAGTGCGTGCTCGATGGTGGGCAGCGTGGCCACGATGCGCGTGTCGTCAGTGATGGTGGCGCCGTCTTCTGTGAGCGGCACGTTGAAGTCGACGCGGATGAAGACGTGTTTGTTGGTCAGGTCAATATCGCGAATCGAAAGCTTGGGCATCGGAATGCGCCTTCCTTGAGAAACAGTGATCAGTGGTCAGTGATCAGAGATCAGATGTCAAAGATCAACGATTAGTGGATAAGGGACCTTGGTCGTTGGTCTGTGACGGTGACCACGTCGAATCAATCAACCGGTTGGGACATCCGGGATGACAGCGTCCATCTCGATCTCGATGCGCCACGCGGGATTGAGCAGCTTGGCGACGACCACCATGGTGGCCGCGGGGCGAATGTCGGCAAAGTACTCGCCGTGCACGCGGCCCACCGCCTGCCAATCTTCGACGCGCGTCAAGTACATGCGCGTGCGCACTACGTGCTCGAGGGACGAGCCGGCCTTCTTGAGCGCTTCAGCGGCGATCTCGAAGATGCGCCGGGTTTGGGTTTCCACGTCCTGCTCGTCCGCACCCACTGGGCCGGTGCCGGCAAGATGAACGGAGTTTCCAACGCGCACCGCGCGCGAGAAGCCGATGATGGGCTCGTAGGGTGATCCGCCGCTGATGTTCTGGCGCATGGCAATTCAGGGGTCAGGGATAAGGGGCCAGGGCTCAGGAACAACAGAAACTGATCCCTGAAACCTGACCCCTGACAACTGCCGTTACAGGCCTTTCGACGTGAGGAAGCCGATCAGGTCGACGATGCGGTTGGAGTAGCCCCACTCGTTGTCGTACCAGCTCAGCACCTTTACGCTGTCGCCTACTACCTTCGTAAGCGGCGCGTCGACGATCGAGGAGCGCTTGTCGCCCTTGAAATCCGAACTGACGAGCGGTTGCGTCTCGTAGCCCAGAATGCCCTTGAGCTTGCCTTCGGATGCAGCCTTGAACGCCGCGTTGAGATCTTTCTCCGTCGTCGGCTTCTCGGCGATGTAGGTGAGGTCGACGAGCGATACGTTCGGCGTGGGCACGCGGATGGCAAATCCATCCAGCTTGCCGGCGGTCTCCGGGATCACCAGCTTGAGCGCCTTGGCGGCGCCGGTCGAGGTGGGAATCATCGACAGCGCGGCGGCGCGGCCGCGGCGCAGGTCCTTGTGCGGAAAATCCAGAATCACCTGGTCGTTGGTGTAGCTGTGGATGGTGGTCATCACGCCGCTGACCAGGCCCGTCGACTCCAGGATCACCTTCACCACCGGCGCCAGGCAGTTGGTGGTGCAACTGGCGTTCGAGATCACGTTATGCTTGGCCGGATCGTACTTGTCCTGGTTCACGCCGAGCACGATGGTCAGGTCCTCGTTGCTGGCGGGCGCGGAGATGACGACCTTCTTCACCGTCGAGCCCAGGTGCGCCTTGGCTTTGGTGGCGTCGGTGAAGTGGCCCGTCGACTCAATCACGATCTGCGCTCCCACGTCGGCCCAGGGCAGCTTGGCCGGGTCCCTCTCGGCCCATACCTTGATCTTCTTGCCGTCGACGGTGACGAAATCTTCTCCCGAGCCGATCTCGTTGGGCAGGTTGCCCAGGATCGAGTCGTACTTGAGCAGGTGCGCCAGCGTCGCCGGGCTGGTCAAATCGTTGACGGCAACAAAATCGATCTCGGAGTTCCCGAGCGCGGCGCGCAAAACGTTGCGGCCAATCCGGCCGAAGCCGTTGATGCCAACCTTTACTGCCATGTGTGATTCTCCTTCGTGGTCGATGAGGCTGTGGTTGATGGCATGGGTTTTGAAAGCTCGTTCGGCGGTCGTCTGGTGCTACAGTTGTGTTTCATTCAAATGCAAGGAAATCGGCAAAAGTCCGGGCCTAAAGGCCCCTCGAATTTGCGCTTTTTCAGTGGGCTCAAGCCCACTGCTCCCTCCGGAATCTTCGAACTACAACCGTAGTACTAGAGGTCAAGAGGCTATTCCACCAAACCCTTGATCCTAACATCCGACACAGTGGCGAACGAAATGAAACCTCGGCCAATCCTCTTGTGTTCCGCCGCAGGCGGTCAACGCCAGTTTCCGTTTCCGGGATCGGGTCAGTCTGGGATGCGGTGCACATCGTTTGCAGCCATTGGCGCAAATATGGTATTCGGGTAACACCGGGAAGGTGTTCAATTCGGCATGAGAAGACGGTCAAGGCGCGCTCCCAATCTTTCAGAATCCACTGGCAAAATCGGTCAGGAAATTCCATCGAATCAACCCGCTCCGCTGGTTCCGCTGTATTCGGATGAGCCGCGCCCCGCGCCGGCCCAGCCTGCGCACACGGCTCACCGCGAGCCGGTACGGCGGTCGCCGGAGCCTCGTCCCGCGGCGGTGTGGGACGAGCCCGCGGATTCCGGACGCCTCGAAGTCGAGACGCAGCCGGAGCTGCCCTCCATTCCACCGCCTGAAGTGCAGCCCGCCGACCGCTCGGCGCAGGCGCCCAAGGGCTACGTGGTGCTGGCCATCGGCCTGCCCGGCTCGGGTAAGACCACGTGGTTCCGGCGGCGCGGCGTTACTCCGCTCTCGAGCGACCTGCTGCGCAATATTTTGTTCGACGATGTGGAGGAGCAGCGCTACCAGGGGCTGGTGTTCTCTACGCTGCGTTCGCTCTTGCGCGCCCGTCTCATCGCGCGCATGCCCTGGAACTACGTGGATGCGACCAATCTGTCGATTCACGAACGGCGGCAGTGGATCAAGATGGCTAAAAGCTTTGGCTACGAGGTGCAGGCGGTGTTTTTCGATGTTCCGCTTGAAGTCTGCCTGGACCGCAACCGCCAGCGCGACCGCTCGGTGAGCGAAGACGTGATGCGCAAGATGGCGGAAAAGCTCAAGCCGCCGGTGTTCGAGGAGGGATTTGCGAAGATCACCGTGGTGCGTGTGAAGGCAGCGAGTTAATTGAGAGGATTCGTAGCGCGACGGCTGTTTTTATGAGCGAGATCGCAAATCCTTCGCCTTGCATCGAGCCGTGGCTGCGCGGCACGCACGCCGACGTCCCCGCCGCGGGCCGCGCCGTGCTGCACGCACTCGATCTGGCGCTCGACGATCTCACCAAATGGACCGAAGGGCTGACGGACGCCGAGATTCACTCGCAGCCGCTGGGCCTGAATTCGATCGCATTTCATCTGCGCCACATTGCGCGCTCCACCGATCGCATTCTCACCTATGCCGAGGGCGGGCAGCTTTCCGCCGCGCAACTGGCGGCGCTGAAAGCCGAGCAGAGCGGTGACGGAACGCTGGCGGAGCTATTGGTGGTGGTGAAGGCATCGTTCAGCGGCGCCGCGGAGCGCATTCGCGTGCTGGCGACGGCCGACTTCAATACTCCGCGTGGCGTGGGGCGCAAACAATTGCCGACCTCAATCGGCGGGGCATTGATCCATGTGGCCGATCACACGCAGCGGCACGTGGGCCAGGTGGTGACGACGGCAAAGGTGCTGAAATCGCTGCGGACGTGACGAGAGCGCGAACATCATGAGACTGCGAGTAGCTCATGTCACGCTATAAGCTACGCCGGTTTTGCTTTATTCGGTGGATCAGATTAAGTGATCAATGTCCTGGGCTATTGAAGGCTGCAAAAATAATGCCCTGTTTCCTCATTGCTATACAAGGAAATATGCGCTGATCGACTGGCGATCCCGCAGGGGCTAAAGCCCTCGATTTCATTGCGCATTTGCGGCACGGCT
>JBAUBR010000042.1:0-7216 GCA_049676965.1 Occallatibacter sp. | reverse complement strand
CAACTGCAAGATTGGCTCGGGGATAGGGGATGCACTCTTATCGTTCAATATCAGCCGACCTCAGCGGCTGACTGAACGTAACAAGGTCTGCTAAATCGCGTCACGCACCCCTGCCGAAAACTCACGGTAGTCCCATTGGGCGGCGGCATGGATCTGCTCAAATTCCGGGAGCGCAAAGTCGATTTTCCCGAATTGCTTCGGATATTCGCGCTTCAGTGTCGTGGCGTCAACAAAGTCTGTAGCCCCGGCGGGCAGGGATCGCGAAAGCGCTGAGAGAGCCCCTGCGACGGTTTGCGCGGCGGCGCAGTCCTCGGAATTGTAGATGAGCAACTTCTCTTTTAGATGAGGCGCCTGGGAGGCTTCCCACTGGCGGCGCCAGTACAGCGCGGCCAGCCCCGAGGCTTCCGGCTCCGACCAGCGAAAGCCGAGATGCCGCGCAATCTCCTTCAGGCCGTTGGAATACGCGGGGAAGTAGACCCGGCCATAGAGGAGAGAGACCAAGTCGACAGCGGACCCGATCAGCGAATCGAGCCAGTTCGACTCCGCGGTGCCGGGATAGCGCGTCTTCATCTCCCGGAAGAACTTGGTTTCATAACTCCCATAGTGGACCAAGCGAGGCGCACTGATCGAGTTCAGCGTGCTGACGCATTCCGCCCATATTTTTCGTTCGTCCTTGGGGCTATTAGCCCAATAGGAGCGATGTACAATCTTTCCCAATTCTTCGAATCGAAGGCCAACTAGGTAGTAGCACCCGCGGTCCGGGTCGCCTTCGACATCGATATACACAAGAGTGCCCGCATCGTCCCACGCGACCTTGCCAAGCACATGCACCTGATTTTTCCGAAGAGCCAAAGATTGCAGCGCAAAGTCATGCTTTTGTTGGCTCGTACGCTTTTTATGCCGGAAAGTATGGGAGAGCTGCGTGAGTGTAAATATGCCCTTGTCGTGATACCGCTCCCGTTCTTTAGCACTCATCTTGGAAAGGATGCTCAGGTCGTCAGCTTCATTTGCGGAGGAGGTGCACCGAGAAGCGAATTGGCACTCGCTGCAATGTCTGTTCAGTATGGCGCGGGGAGGTTCCGACGATGACAGTATCGCAGTGCCGGACTCCAAGATCGATCCGACCTTCACATAGAGCGGTGCCAGCGTGACGCGGCTACTCCGCAGTTGTTGGCCCGAAATGAGTTCGCCAACGAGTGGAGTCATTCCGGTGGCTTGAGAGAATGCAAAGGCGTCAAATGCCAACAGCAGTTTGTCAGTATTCGATGGTTTCTCACCCGAGCAAAAGCGGAACGGAACACAGTTGGTTCCATCCACGTCTTTACCGGTCTTTAGGCGGACACCATGGACTCTTGCCTGAATGGATGAAGTTTCAAAATTGCACTCAAGAGCAATTGAATAACGGCGCTGCCGCAAAGTCTCCACAGATGGTGTCCCGACGTACAGGCGGTCTGGGGGCACGGTCGCACATAGTCTCGCGGAAATGTCACAACGACAGGCTTCCTGATAACCCTTCACCAGTTCCGTGATCGCACGAGACTCAGCTGGAGCTCGATGATGGATTGAGTAGGCCTTCGTAGGGCACTGTAGCAAAGCTTCAAAGGTTTCGGACGTGAGTTTCATGCTTCATTGTCAACGAGTCGTCGGGAATCGGACGAATTTTGAACTCGTTTTCCTCCTTTCTCTTCGTGCGAAAGGGGGGACTTTAAAATGGTTCTCATTCAAACCTGAGTCTTTCCTGGAAGCGCGCTGAGGGCTGTTATCGTCAGGTGACCTTGAGCGATCCTCCCTTTGCATTTTGAATCCTCCTGCTAATTGGTCTCCTCCAATAGTTCAAGTGCAGGAGGCAGACCGCATGGCGCAGAGACACAAAGGGAAAATCGCCTTGATCACGGGCGCAAATAAGGGCATTGGGTTTGAGGTGGCACGGAAACTTGGTATGGAAGGCATTTCCGTGCTTGTAGGCGCACGCGATCCGCAACTGGGGGAAGGGGCTGCGGCAAAGTTGAGAGCGGGAGGAGCCGACGCGCATTTCATTGAGTTGGATGTCACTAAACCGGAAGCCATCGCGAAGGCTGCAGAAAAGATCCGTGCGCTGTACGGTAGGCTCGACATCCTCGTCAATAACGCAGGTGTGGTCGCTAAGGGTGACGGTCCGCCGAGTGTCGCCGATCCTGATGCAGTTCGCCATGTCCTCGACGTTAATTTCTTCGGCGTGCTGGCAGTTACGCAAGCGATGTTACCGCTGGTACGAAACGCCGCATCGGGCCGAATTGTGATGGTTTCGAGTGGTCTAGGTTCGCTCACTTGGAACGCCGATCCGAATTGGTCATTCGCTGCCTTCAAACCGCTGGGCTACAACGGTTCCAAGGCGATTCTCAATATGATGACTGTGCAACTTGCTTGGGAACTGCGAGACACTCCGATCAAGGTCAACACGGTCAATCCTGGCTATACGGCTACTGATATGAACGGCAACGGTGGCACCCAAACCGTCGAAGAAGGAGCATCCGAAACTGTCCGCCAGTCTCTTGCCCCGGATGATGCTCCGACTGGTGGCTTCTTCGAGACGGGAGGCGTTGTTCCCTGGTAAATGCATTCCCGCGCGGGGGAGCGGTCGACTTCGTTCATTGAAGTGAGTTATGTTCGGCCGGTCATCTTAAGACGAGTTGCCCTCAAGAGTCGGTAAATCGCCAACGCGCTAATTGAGAACTGATCGGCACCCTCGCCAGCACCCTCAGATCGCCCGAGTCTCCGTAGGTTGCTGACGGACAGTAGCTTGGGAATGAAGCAGATTGCGACCTGTGCCGTGCAACGGCAGAGATCTGGGCTCTATGGCACTCGTTCGAGCGCGGGCGGGTGCCAGCTTCCATCAAGGATGGCCTGCTTCGGCCAATATAAGCGCAGCATCAGATTGAACGGGCCATCTCCGGAGGGCAGCCAGTTCGACTCGTGGTCTGGGCCGGGGTTCTCGTTTTGAATGTATAGATCGAGAGACCCGTCTGGATTGAACTTCAATCGATCCCGGTCGCCGATGGCGTACCGGTTGATCGGATTCGCGATGAAATAGCCATCTTTGTCGTAGGTGGTGACGGACCAAAATGCGAGCACAGGAGGCAGGTTCGACGGTTCGAAATGCATCCGATAGCGCATCGAGCCATTGAGGGCCTTTCCACTTGCGTCGGCTGAGCTACCGATATACACAGCATCCTCGACAGGATTCGCGCCAACTGCAACACGGGCCGTCACGGCTCGCGCCATATAGTTGGTTCCGTAGCGGCCAACAGTTCCCTGAAACGAACTCCACCCGGGCTTGACGGCTGCGCCAGTGGCAACGAATTTCTCAAGCCGCGCCGCTGCGGCATGCGCGCCATCATTCAAAGCCTGGAGTTGATCTGGGCT
Source organism: Occallatibacter sp. (assembly GCA_049676965.1). Taxonomy (GTDB): domain Bacteria; phylum Acidobacteriota; class Terriglobia; order Terriglobales; family Acidobacteriaceae; genus Telmatobacter. Next base: position 3,814 of record JBAUBR010000042.1, on the reverse strand, counting down.
CAATTTGGAAGGATCAAAATTTTGCCCTGGCACCAACCCAATCCGGGCCAGATCACCAACCATGGCTGTATCACCGGCATGCGGCGGATTTACCTTCATCGCCTGAGCGAACGCCGTGAAGAATGCGGTTGGCTCCATGGCCTTCACCTGGTCGGGCGGGGTGGGCCCGGTTGCAGAGGGGCGAGCCATCGGTGGCGTAATCGGTTTCTGGTCCGGGCCCAGATACTGGCCTGGATATTCGCTGAGCGGCACCAGGCGCATTCCGTGCTGAAAAGCATGGACATTGTCATAGTCCGATGCGCCGTTGGTTTGCGTCCGGCCGAGCAGCCAGACAAGGTTCGTCGGCGCATCGTAGCGAACAACATTTTGCGGGAGTTTACCGGTCCAGCCGGGTCCGACAATCGCAAACCATGTCTCTCGGGTGCCGGTCGTCCGTTTTCCCGGATCGGCGAAGGTCTCCGTCCAAGCGTCCATGAACTGCAGCAGGTAGAAGCGCCCGCCCGAGTCGGGGACATGGAGCAACATCGGCTCTCTCGAAACATCAATCCACGCCGTCGAATAAAGTGTGTCGGCATTGGGCCGCACAATCGTGCGGAAGCTAGCATCCGGAAACGCGGAAACATGGATCAGGTGGTCGGTCGGCATCGCGGCCCGCGTCGCCTCAATCAAAACGAGTGGATAGGCGTAGATGTAGGCTTTTTCCGCAATGCTTTGAACCTCAGCGGGAGTGGGACTTTGTGCGTCGAGGCGTGACATAGCAGAAAGGATAATCGCGATCACTAGAGAAGCGTACCGAGCCTTTTGTTTCATGGAGCTCCCTCATGCCCGATTTTTGCGTCTCCTTTGAATCAGATTAGTATTGCAAAGTCGTCTTCCGCTTACCAATGCCCGGTCCAAAACGATTGATGAATGTCAGCACCCTCTTCGGCACCCCAAATCGTGCGAGATCGGCAAATTCGAGCCAATACCTCTGCCGTCCAGCGGCAGAGGTTTAGCTTAATAAGTCGTGCACTGGGTAGTGGTGTGCAGTTTGAAGCTCCAGAGCTAGCCCTGGAGGTGGCCCGCGCCCTTGCGCCTCTCCCGAGAGCCTGACATCATGAATGGAACAGATGCCGGAACTCGTACAGATCGGTGTTCAGCCCACGAAGGCTGCTGCCGCATGTGCTCCGAAGGCGCAGCCGCGAACTCGGGTCTTCTGGCTTCAGGGTGTCACACTGGCATGGATGTTCGTGGAGTTCGGCGTATCCGCGTATGCGGCGATCACGGCACACAGCCCCGCAATGCTAGCCTTTGGTGCTGACAGCCTTGTGGAGCTTATGTCCGCCGCCGTGGTGCTCTTGCAGTGGGTTCCAAGCGTGTCAATTTCGGAACACAAGGCGACCCGCACAGCTTCAGTGCTTCTGTTCGTTCTCGCTCTTGTCGTAGCGGGGACGGCCCTTACATCTTTAGCTCTCAGGCTGCGGCCTGGAACGAGCCGCGCGGGAATCGGCATCACAATCGCCGCACTGCTTGCTATGCCCGTCCTAACAGGGATGAAGCGCCGGGAAGCTCACCGCAGCGGAAACGCAGCCTTAGCTGCAGACGCGGCGCAGTCGGCCACTTGTGCCTATCTCGCACTGATCGCATTAGTGGGACTCGCCGTGAACGCATTTTTCCACATCGCGTGGTTCGACGCCGTCGCTGCGCTGGTGGCAGTTCCCATCCTCGTCGAAGAGGGTAGATCGGCTTGGCAGGGACAGACCTGCGGATGCAGCTAAGGCTCGCAGAGTGACTGCGGAAAGCTTTTCAATCGTCTGTTCCAAACGCCACGAGTTCACCTCGGCCACACTTGAATCTTCTTTGTGGCAGGCATACGGTGAAAGACATCGGAGGTGACCCATGGCATATGTCATTGCCGAACCCTGCATTGGGACAAAGGACACCGCGTGCGTCGATGCCTGCCCCGTGGATTGCATACACCCCAAGAAGAACACGACCTATGACGACGGCCGGACAACATTCGACGACGTTCCCCAGCTCTACATTGATCCCGTGGAATGCATCGATTGCGGCGCATGCGTTCCCGTCTGCCCCGTCTCGGCGATTTTTGCACTGGATGACCTGCCCGAGAAGTGGAAGGAGTATACGGAGCTCAACGAAAGCTACGTGAATGGCGGTAAATTCACGCCCGAAGAGTACGCCAAGCACCAAGTCAAGTAGTCCTGATCGCGGCTCATCCGCGAATCATTTCCGGCTGGGTGCCGCAGCAATCTTCTTGAGAAGCCCGTTCCGTGTAAGTGGAGGCCTTGTCGGCAAGCAGGAAGTTGAGCTCAATCCACCTCCGACGTCGCAATGAACGCCGCAGGCGACCGATCTAATTCGAATGTCGGGGTGCTCATCCTGCTTTCCCCAAGTTGTACGCAGGCGACGTGATAAGGCGTCCGTCCTCGACTGGGCCACCCACAGAGAAATGGTAGAAGCTCTGCCAATCGCGCGAAGAGATGCCAAACACTTCGTGAACCGGATCATCGAAGTAGCAGCCGATCCCGGTCGAACGAATGCCCGCCTCTTCCGCCTCAAGGTACAGCACCTGGCCCACCAGGCCGGCCTCCCAGAAGAGATTGCGGTAGAAGCTGGCGCCATAAACAACCAAACTCTCCATGTATTCGGCGATCATACCAAGGCCGAAGGCCCCGTCCCCCGCGATGTCCTGACCGCAGGAGACGTTGACAGCCAGAGTGCGGCAGTCCCCCTCTTTCAGCAGGTAGAGCTGAAGACCATGCGGACACGACGGAGGGCGTAGCCACACGAACTCAGGCCGCATCGCCTGCCGGAGTGTCTCCACCTTCTCCGGATCCCGAGCGAGCACGTAGAGGCCAGGCTTCAAGCCGTTCACGCGGTGCACGAAGAGACCCAGGTGAATGCGCGGACGCCAGGCCAGGGCGTCCCACGGAATCGATCGGCCGTCTCGGGTGGGTACGAGGCGAGCCAACATCCGGAAGAAGGTCGCCGCGGGAATCGCTGTGGCTCCGTCCATGCTTACCGCGCTTCTGCGCCCCAGGATGACTTTTTCCGCAGTGAAGGTTCCGGACCGAACTGGCGCCCCGAAGAGCTCTTCCTCCGAAGGGAACCTGGAGAACTCTTCGTTGGCCGCAATCCTCGGATTTGTGTGGTTTCCCTGATTCGTGGTGGCGACAGCCACCTGGTCGATCACTGGCCAATCGACGCCGTGCTCGGGACTCAGCACGTTAGCCGTGCCGTACCATCGAGAAGTGGCCACCTGGGATACCAACTCTTTGGACAGGGAGAGGCCCCGGTCGCTGGCCCATTTCTCCCTGACCACGAGCGCCACGAGTTCGGGATGCTCTCGCTCCGCGCCGGTGTAGTCGGCCTCGCGGTCGAGTCCGAGAAGTTGGGCCACGGCGGCGTTACCCACACGGTCGAGGAGGCGGAATTTCCACCCGAGGGCAGCCGCCGCGAATCGCATCGACCCGAGCGCATGGCCGACATCGTGTTGGCAGTACCGGAACGCACGCTCGCCATACTTCCAGGCCTCCCGCCAAAGAATCGACGACAGCCCCACGAGGAATGAGCCCTCCGGAAACGCTGCTGTCAAGGCCGCCCAAACCGGGGGATCAAAGTCCGCTCGAAGCTCCAGACCGTGCGCCTTCGATGCATAGCCAGTAAGGAAGCGCTCGCCCCGCGTCGGGCCTAGCAGGGTGCTGAAAAAGTAACTTCAAATCCACAGCGTGATGGGTTAAGAAGGAACCATGCGCGGAATCGATCATCAGCAAGCGGATATGTTCAGTTACTTGTCGCCGGAGCAGCGGGTGCG
>JBAUBR010000041.1:0-15214 GCA_049676965.1 Occallatibacter sp. | reverse complement strand
GCGCAGAATATCGAGCGCCGCCGTCGCGTCTTCCGCCGAGATGGCGCCGGTGCGCTCGCGGCGCCGGATGGCCCCGTAAACCTCCAGCGGCGTGGCCGCGGAGATGAGCTTACGATTATCCTCGACGGCCTCCATCAGGCGGATGAGCGCGTCCGTTCCCGGCTCCTGCACAAATAGCTTGGCAAAAGCCGTCGATTCCAGGAAATAACAACTCACAGGCTCCCTCGTTCCTCTTCGATCGCCTCGCCAATCGAGTCTCCGTGAATCGCGACCGGATGGAACCTTTGCGCCTCTTCGGGAATCCCTGCCTCGGCGCGATTCAGACGGATGGTGGTCGTCGGATAGGCAGGAGTCTTGGGGTTGGCAATCTTGCTGGTCAGCACTACGCCGCGCTGGATAGCCTCGGCCAGCACCGCCTGGCGCGACTCCGGATGCTGGTTCCACCGGAACGCCTTGCGGGGAAGAAACGAGTCGCGGAACCATTTGAGCGCGATGAAGGCATGCCCGCCCCGCTCCGCCTCGGCCAGCGCGGCGCACAGCTCCTTCACCCGCGCATCGAGATCGGAGGGAATGATCGCCTGCTGGCTGTCCTCATCCTCGTCAAGGCCGTGTTCGGCGGCAATCCGTGGACTCACGCGCGAAACGCGCGGCGCGGCGTCGCTGTCGGCGCGCTCAAAATAGATTCGGACCTCATCTTCTTCCGGCGACCAGCTCTCCGCCGATGCGTTGCGGCGCTTGCTGCGGCCGTTTTCGCTGCACAGCTCCACGATCGCCTGGTATCCGGGAGGCGCAAGGAAACGCAAAGCCCGCGCCAGTCCGGGATTCTCCGAGAACCCCAGATCGTTCAACGCCTCTTCAATAATCTCTTCCGCTTCGGGAATGCTCAGGTTGCTTACATCTACGCTGCCCTGCGCAGCTTTCATCGATTTCATATTTGTCTCCAAATAGAGCGCCTTTCGCCACTCCGGCGCTTCACCGTCACCGGGCCGATCCGAACCCGGTTTACGTCAATTACGTTGTCCCGCTCAGGGCGGGGGATAATGGAACCTGACTTCTAAGTGGCGATTCCGCAGAGGATAAAATCTTCCACTGCCGCATAGCGGTTATAGCAATTTCTGCATTGCTGCACCCTTCAATCTCCCGCCGGATCCCACATTCGCGGCCGTTCTTTCGTCGTTGTAGCGAGAACCAGCGTCCCCCAACGACTGCTTTCGTCGCCGAGGCGGAGTCCGGGTTCTCCAGCGACAAACCTCTGTCGGTGGTGTGGAAGCTGACGCGGACATCGCGACACTGCCTTCCATTGACCCGGTGGTTACAGTAAGCCTGGAATCGCAATAAGCCCTCGTCCAATCCGAGGCAACCGCAATTCCACGCGCGTTCAAGGATTTCTCGAAGAGATGTAAGGCGTTCAGGAGACGCGGGAGGCGCTTCCTCGGGGGGGAAACACCCATTTCACTTGTCTTGTCGACCCCACATGACTCAAGAAATACTAGTTAGCCCAACTACATCTGGTTTGTACATCGAACAGTGTAACCGAAAAAAGCCAAATATGCGCTTTCTTCTCAAATATCTGCATTGGCGTAGTTTGAAGCGTAAGAACTTCGCCTTGTCCGCGAAGATGGTTTTGCAACGGCATCACCGTTGGCGCGCATACACCATCGATTCCGCGCGAAATATCCAGTTTATTGAGTACCCTGTTCAGCCCGCGCGAAATCAATTCTTTAGGACTGTGTTTAGCCCCTAAGCATGCTTTGGGGCGCTTCTCCAAACCTTTTTCGATTCATCATGCATGCCTGGCCCCGGGTCATTATCCCAAAAGCCAGCCACTGCTCGGATATCAATCGAAAAGCCAACTAAAGGAGGGGGACCCGTTGGCTAGACGAAGCATTTCGCCAAAAAGTTGCGCCGCCGAAAGGCTTTTTTGTAGACTCGAGAATCCGTACAATAGAAGCATGTGCCGTAGGTTGTTTTTGCTTTTGCTCGGCCTGTTGTGTACGTGTCCTCTGCTTGCCGACGCCCCCGCCTTCGATTTGACCGGTCCCAAGGTAGATGTGCACGTCAAACGAGGCGATGTCACCCTTCCCATTGGCCAGGTTCCCAACCTGCTGCCCGGCGACCGGCTCTGGATTCATCCCGACCTGCCGGCCAGCCAATCTACCCACTTTGTCCTGGTGGTCGCCTTCCTGCGCGGCATTACCAATCCTCCGCCCCCGGAGTGGTTCACCCGTGTGGAAACCTGGTCGCGCAGCGTGCGCGAAGAGGGCGTCTTCGTCACTGTTCCCGATGAGGCGCAGCAGGCGATCGTCTTTCTCGCCCCTGAAACCGGTGGCGACTTCAGCACATTGAAGAAGGCCGTCCATGACCGTCCGGGCGCATTTGTTCGCGCCACCCAGGATCTGCAGGCCGCCAGCTGGGACCGCATGCGCCTGGACGCTTACCTGAACGAGGTCAGGTCCGACTCGGGCGGCGATCCCAAGGTGCTCAAGGAACGCGCGGAAACGGCCGCTCTTGCTCTCGGCATCAAGGTCAATCAGGATTGTTTCAACAAGCCGCCCGACCAGCAGGTTCCGTGCCTTACCCAGCACACCGATGGAATTGTGCTCGATGACTCCAACACCCAGGGCATGATCACGCAACTGGCCAACGGCGCTGCCGGCGACCTGATGAACCAGCTCAGCTATACTAATGCGGTTGGAGCCGGCATCTACAGCCCTTATGTGGGCGCCATTCTCGATATGGCGCGCATTCTTTCATCGCTGCACACCGCGCACTTCCAATACATTCCCGCGCTGGCCCTACCCCAGAGTGACACGCTGAATCTTCACCTGAACTTTCCGCCGTCGTTCCGGGACCCCAAGTCTGTCATCGTGGTGGCGCTGCCGCCCGTGGGGCCGACCAAGCCGCCGGTCCTGGAGCCCACCGGGCCGGCGGAAGCCTATTGCGCGCAAAAGCCGGGCGTAACACTTGAAGCCGGCAATGCGCCGCTGGTCTTTGCCACGCAATTGAGCCATTCGCTGGTGCTGCACATCGAATCCAGCACCGGCCCCATCGATCTGCCCGTTTCGCCGGTCGCATCGGCTGGCGGCCTGGTATTCAAGAGCCCACCCCCGTCGCTTCCCGGCGGCGACCTCACCGCGGTCTTGCGAGGCAAATGGGGCTTCGACGACTGGGAGGGCCCGCGCTTCCAACTCCGCTCGGCCGAACCCGGCAAGTGGATTCTCGAGCCCACCGATCAGTCGGCCCTGGTCGTCGGCCGGGAAGATACGCTACATTTTCTCGGCGCGAACACGGCCTGTGTTGAAAACGTCGATGAGGCGGTCGGCGATGGCGATCCGCTCAAGCTTACCTGGAAGACGCCCAAGCCGCAGACTCTCGTAGTCGCAGTGCCCATGAAGAATGCCTCGCCCGGCCCAATCACGCTCGAAGTTCAGCAGTGGAGCCTGGCCAAGCCGGACACCGTATCGCTGCAGGCCTACGCTCAGGCCGCCTCGCTCGACCGGCTCACGCTCGACTCCGGCGACCCGAGCGCCGAGTTGATCGGCACGCGCCTCGACGAAGTGGAAAAGGCCACCGTGAATGGGATCACGCTCACTCCGAATGGACTGAAGCGCGTGGAAGACTACGACAAACTGGACATGAAGACCGGCGAATCCACCGCCGGCCTGGAGAGCGGCAAAAGCTACATGGCCAGCGTGAAGCTGCTCGATGGCCGCCAGCTCAAGGTGCCGGTGACCGTTGACCCGCCGCGGCCCGAAGTGACGCTGCTCAGCGAAGGCGTGCAGGACGAGGCCAACACATCACCTTCGCTCGTTCACCTTGGCAATGCCAACGACCTGCCCATCGATGCCCGCCTGGTCTTCTTCTTGAAATCGCGTACGCCGGCGAACTTTCCCCGCAACGAAAAGGTCGAAGTTGCCGCGGCGGACGGCAGCTTTCAGACAACCCTCTCGGTGGCCGACGGCAGCCTGATGCTGGAGGACTCCGAGACCGCACTGGGGATCGTCGATCCGATGTCCAAGTTCGGGCCCTCGGCCTTCGGGCCGCTGCGCGCACGCCCTATTTCGGCGGAGGGTGAGGCGGGCGACTGGGTCCCACTGGGAACCCTGGTGCGCGAGCCCGGCTTCGGCACACTCCGCTGTCCCCGCTCCCCAGCCAAGCCTTGCACGCTGAATGGAAGCAATCTCTTCCTGGCAACAGCGATCAGCGCGACGCCGGACTTCACCAATGAAGTGGATGTACCACAGGAGTTCACGGGAACACAGCTCACTGTGCCACATCCGGTTAGCGGAGCGCTCTACATCAAGCTGCGCGACGATCCGGCAACAGTGCAGACGCTGAACATGCCCATCACGCCGGTCGCAACGCCCGTCCTGACACCTCCGCAGACCTCCGCAGCTCAGGTTCCGCCGCCGAAGCCGGCGGCCACAGGGGCACGGGAAGATACACCACCCGCCACGAATCAGCTTCCGCCGGCTGCAGGTCAGCCGCCTGCCTCGAGCACCCAGCCTCCAGCAACCGCGACTCAACCGCCCGCAAATGCGCCTCAACCGCAGACCGGTTCGACCGAACGGCCGCCATCCCCGGCGACCCCACCGCCAGCCCCTGCGACTCAGCCGCCAGCGGTGCCGCAAACCACACCGACGACGACATCGAAGTCCAACACGAACAAGCCCGAGTAATAAAAAAACCGGCTCACATTGGATCGGGATGGGTGGCGCTATGAAGCGTCGACTCCTCCGACTCGTGCCCGTCTTCCTTCGAGCTGGTGCCAAACAGAATGCACGCGAAGAAAACCACTACAATAACCGGAAAAACGACAAAAGGCGAAGAAATACTCATTCCGCAAGCTCCCTGTCGGCAGGATATCAAAGCCACGCCATCACTTGCCGTTGATTGTTCTCTTACCCAAAGCGCTGTATGCCGCGCGCACTTCGCGAGCGGTGCGCTTGATCTGGCAAGGACCGTAAACTGATAGCCTCCGGTAATGGATGTCCATCTTCGCGCATACGCGGATCGTGACTTCGACTTCACGCGCCGCTTGTATTTCGAAACCATGCGTTGGGCCATCGAGCACCACTTCGGCTGGGACGAGACTCGCCAAGAGGCCAGTTTTGCAGAATGGTTTAAGCCCGAGGAGGTCAGTATAATCACCACCGATGGGACGGATGTGGGTTGGATTCAGCAACGACAGGAGCGCGACGCGATTTTTCTCGGATCCATCTACATCCTTCCGGCGATGCAGAGGAAAGGTATCGGTACGCATGTCATCGAAGGGCTCCTCAAGCAAGCAGAACAGCGTTCCCAAACAGTGACCTTGGCGGTCATGAAGATAAATCCAGCGTTGAACCTATACGAACGGCTTGGATTTCGGATCACTCACGAAGATGACTACAAACTCTACATGAGGGCACACTTGCATTGACCCTCGACCTGAAAGGCACTCGCGATCCTATGCCGGAGACGGCCCCGCGCCGTGCTCATTCTGAGCCAGCTGTAGGCAAACGACAGCCGGCGACGAACAACGCAGCCTCACTGCGGCCAGATGGTTTGCGTTTCCTCCCAGGCCAGTGCGTTTCCCGCGAAATTACTGCTCCTTCGGCCCGCCCTCCGGATAATCCACGCGGATGGTCAGAATCTCGTATGGCTTGATCGGCGCCTTCACCACGTCGCCATCAACTGCCAGCGCGCTTCCCTCCGCCTCCTCCATCAGGTTGGTCACGGTCGCTGCCGTCGCGCCCGGCGGCACGTGGAATTCGACCGTCGCATCCTTGCCCGCCCACTCGTACACGCGGAAGATCAACCCCTTCGCGTCTTCGGCCTTCTTCACCGCCGTCAGCACCACGTTATCCGGGTTGACCGAAGCAAACGAGTGTTCCGCTGGCAGCGCGCCCGCATGAGCCGTGGTCACCACCGCCTGAAGTGGATAGTCGTATTCCCACCCCTTGCGCACCGTTAGCGCTTCCTTCCACGTGCCCGCGTGCGGATACACGGCGTAGTGGAAATGATGGTGCCCGCGGTCCGCATCGGGATCAGGCCACGTAGGCGAGCGCAGCAGCGAGATGCGCAGCAAATTGCCCACCGCGTCGTATCCGTACTTGGTCTGATTGAGCAAGCTCACCCCGTGCTGGCCGTCGCCCAAATCCACCCACCGCATGGCCGCGCCCTCGAACTGCGCCTTCTCCCACGAGTTGTTACGCGTGGTGGCCCGCTCGATGGTCCCGTAGGGAATCTCGTAGGTTGCAAAGGGCGAAGTTGCCGCCAGCGCAAACGCCGCCTTCAGCAGCACGTGCGTCTCGTGCCAATCGATATCGTTCAGCACGTCGACATAATCCGCGCCCTGCGGAATGCTGATGGTCTGCACAAACTTCGAGCTTTGCCATTTGCGTGTGACGCGAATGATCGGATTGCCGAAGTGATCCTTCGCCGCCTCCACCGAATCGGCCTCGTCCAGCTTCGTCGGCGGCACGTCGAGCGTTCCCGGATCGATGTTCCACGCGTCGTAGTCTTTCGGAGTATCCTTAAACGCCTGCAACTCATTCCCGCAACTTCCCGCGGCCAGCATCTCGAATCCCGCCCGCTTATCGTAGAGGCTGGTGAAGCATCCGGTTTTCTTGTCCACCGTCACGCGCACCGCCTTGTTTTCGAGCGTCGCCGAATCCGCCGTGTCGTGCGCCTGCGTGTCAGGAGTAATCCCTTTGCCGATCTGTTCCTGGCTCAGGTGCAGCACCTTGTATCCAAGCGCTGGAACATCGTCGACATGCACCCTTACCTCGGCAACCCCCGTGCTCTTGTCGATAGGCATGTCATCGGCGTCGAACGCATCCCTCTGCGGCCCGGCTCCCGTCACCGCAATCCCCGCCGGGCTCGGCTTCGGCAACTGCAAATGCACCGTCACATCGCCCGACCGCACCCATCCCAGCGGGTTATACACCAGCACCGGAATCCCCGTGCCATTGGCGTCGACGCGCTGGCCGACCGTATCCAGCGACTTCTGACTGATCTCATTGGTCGACCAACGCACCACGTCGTAGTCCTTCTGCGCGTCCTTGTAGATGATGCCGATGCCCGACCCCGCCGCCAGGTCGTGGAACTGATTGAAGAGCACCTTTTTCCAATCTTCAGTCAACTCCGCGCCCGGATATGTGCGACCATCCAGCCAGGCCAGCGACGCCCATTTTTCGGCATTGAGCGTCTCCTCTTCGGCCACGCGCATATTGCGCTTGTGGTTGGCCTGCGTAGTAAACACGCCGCGGTGGTATTCGAAATAAAGCTCGCTCTTCCAGGTCGGAATCGAAATCTTACCCTCAACCGCAGGCGGGGGCGTGTATCCCTGCGCAATCGACTGGTAATTCCACGTCTTGCTCTCCGGCGCAATTTCCTTCTCCACAGTCGAGAAATACGGCTGCGCGATGCCGAACTGGTATTTCGGGATGACGTGCCCCCCGCCGCTCGAGTCTGGTCCCGCCCAGTGGAATCCCTCATCCAGCATCGCCCGCGTGGGTCCGCCGCCGTGGTCGCCGATGCCGTAGAGATCCATCATCTCCAACATGCCCGTCGACCGCTGACGCGCTGTCACCAGGTCAGCCGCTAACCGCACCGGGTTCAGGTTGTCATTCGCGTAGTCATGCGGAAAGTACGCCAGCACCTTCGACCCGTCGGGCGACTCCCACCAGAACAGCTTGAACGGCAACTGGTTCGTGTCGTTCCACGTCATCTTCTGCGTAACGAAATAATCCACGCCGCTCTTCTTGTAGATCTGCGGCAGCTGCCACGTGTAGCCGAACGAGTCCGGATTCCAGCCGATGCGCACGTCCACGCCATAGGCCTGCTTGTACCAGCGCTTGCCCACCAGCAGTTGCCGCACCAGCGACTCGCCGTCGGGCATGTTCAGGTCCGGCTCGACCCACATGCCGCCCACCACCTCCCAGCGGCCCTCTTTGATGCGCTGCTTGATTTCCGCATTCATGTCGGGGTATTTCTGCGCCAGCCATTCGTTGTACTGCGCAGCCGACTGCGTATACGTGTATTGCGGATACTCGTACATCAACTGCAGCGCCGTGTCGAACGTTCGCTTCACCACGTCCACGGTCTCCGTCCACGGCCAAAGCCACGCCGCGTCGATGTGCGAATTGCCGGTCAGATGGTAGGTCGCCTGCGACAGCAGCGGTTCCAGCACCTCAAGCTTCTCGTGGGAAGCCTTCAGGCTGGCGTCGAACTTGGCCTGGTCGTGCGCGTTCAGCGCGCTCAGATCCACGCTCTGGATCGCGCCGTTGAGAGTGGCCACCTTGCTCTGGTCGCCGGGCGCCAGAGAAGGCACCAGCAGCGCAGCGGAAAGAAACTCGGTGCGCAGATCCTCGGGGCTCGGCCGTCCCTCAGGAAAGTCAATGCGCAGCGTCGCGCCGTGAAATCCCTTCTTGTCCACCGTGTGCAACAGTTTCACCGCCACCACAACCTTGTCGCCGGGCTTGGCGTCGTCGAACAGGACGATGGGCTCCAGATCGTCGCCCAGGGCCACGCGCCGTCCGTTGAAGTAGAGGATCTCCGGCATCGGCCCGTTGGCATTGGCATGGAATTGGAACCAGATCCGCGCACCGGTAAGGTCGTACCCGTTCAGCGTCTCCGGAATCGTGAACGTCTGCCGGAACCACACCGCGTCATTGGGCGCATCGGCGTCCAGCGCGATCGGCTGCCAATCGCTTTCGTCGAGATTCGCTGCCTCGCCATGCACCAGGTCGCCCGAGTGCATCTTCCACGTGCCGTCAGGCAGTTCGCGGAGCATCGTGAGCCTTTCAATTACTTCGCTCGACTTGGGTTCGAGGTCGGCCGCGACCTTGGCCACTTCCTGGGTCAGCTTGATCTCTTCTTGAAGAGTTTGCGCGGACGCCCGGCCCGCAAAAAGCAGTGTGGTAACGATTCCAATCAGCAAAACAAAGAGGGGGGTGCGCAGTTTCAGTGAGCCAATCATCGTAAAGATTTCCTCGGCAGCCATATTACGGCATCGGCCCGGCTGGCGGCGACATCTTACCCAAAGGATGCGCGTACCGGTTTCCCGAATTTTTTCGCCTCCAGAGCAACCCTCCGCGCCGATAGCCGATCAAAGTGGTCAACACACGCGGACAGAACGATATGACCAGGGAACATCCGCCGCAGCCCTCCCGCCCTGGCATCATCGTCTTCGGTGTTGATCCGTGATGGGTACGGGCGTAGAAGGGTACGGGCCTAAGCCCGTACATCCGTCGCCCGGCATCGCCCGGGTTTTAGCCCCCGAGAGAACTGCAAAACACTCCCCCCAGGCAATCCTCGAACCCGAATTCCCGAATCTCCCGGAGGGACGATTAGATCCTCTAATTGCCCGGTCCGCCCGTCGCCTGACTCAACTCCATATATTCGATATAGGCCAGCAACGCACCCCAATGATAAAACCGGTCGCTCGAATTCACGTCGTCGCCCTCGCCGGTGATCGCGTTGTAATTCTCGTGGACGTGTCCCTTTTCTTTCCACTCTTTGAGAAATAAGTTATATGACTTATCGGCGAAATCTTTCCTCACTTGTGCATCATCGTAGTTAAGTAACCCAAGATAGACGAGATAATTCATCGGAGCCCATATTCTCCCCCTCCAGTAGTTCTGATCTCTGAACGCCGGATCGTCCCTCTCGATCGAAGGAATCACCCACTCGCCCCAAAACTCCTGAGGATTCAGCAGATGTTTCTCCACCATAACTTTCACTTGTTCCGCAGTCGCCACATGGGCCAGCATAGGATAGAAGTTCGTCGGAGACAGTCGACGGCTTACCTCGCCCGTGTGCAGATTCTTATTCAAAAACATCCCCGCCGGCTCATCCCACATCGTCTTGAGCTTCGCCCCGTACCGTAAACTCCGGTCGCGCAGCTCCTTAGCCTCATCCGTCTTGCCCAGCACATCCGCGATCTTTGCCAGCGCATCGCAATCGGCAACATACATCCCCATCAAGCCCACATCGGCAAACTCCAGCAGATGAGTCTCATGGTTATAACTCGTTCCGTCGTACATCGGACTGTTATCCAAACCCGACTCGAAAATCGCACCCTGCCAGGTTCCCTGCGAGCCATCGTCGAAGTTACCCGGTCTGTTATCCCAGTCGCTGCCCCATGTCAGGTAACCTTGTATGTCGCGGTGCGCGGCCCACCACCGGTCCCATCTGAGCAGTGGTTCGAATGCATCTTCGAGAAACCACCGGTCACGATACTTGTTGTAGAGCCCAAGCACGGTAATCGCGCCCACCGGCGGCTCCGACCGGTCAAAGCTCTTCCATCCGCCCGGCCGCGCATAATTCGGCACAAACCCCTCCGCCGTCTCTTCGCGAAGAAGCTCGATAACATTGGCATACGCTAAGTCGCGGTCTCCAACGCCGGCCAGCGTAGACGCAAAAAAGTTATCCCAGTCGGCCAGCACCCATCCGCCCCAATCCACGCTCCACACCCGCGTAATCGGCGAAATCACGCGCCGGTTCTCGGGATCGTAGATCGTGTCCCAGCCTAGCGTGGTCTCGATCGCATCCACCATCGGCGCCGTAGCTGTCGAGCCGCCGCTGGCCGGTGCCGAAAGAGACTCCGCGTAGGCCGCATGCTGTTTATTAACGACTTTCTCGATCTCATTCAGCGTTCGCCGCCGTCCCGTGCACAAACCCACGGGCCCGGTAAAATCTGCCGAGAAATACGGTCCGGCCACTGGTACTTCCATATCTTCGTTCCTACCCGGCTCCGCGGTCTGCTCGCAGGTGCAGAACACAAAAGTCTTGCCCGCACCCAGGTCCGCCTCGATCGCCCCCTGCTGCTTAGCCGTCGAACCCGCTGAGTTCCACAAGAAGTTCACCGAGAATACAATCGTAGGCGGAAGTGTGGTCTCCGGTTTCGAAGCGAGCGGTGTTGCTAGCAACACCAGATCGTTGCCCTCCGTCGCGCTCTGCACGCGCCAGTTATGCCCCTTCCACGTTATGTGCAGATCGGTATAACTCCCGTCCCATGCATGAGGCCCTGGAAACACGACTTCCGCGTCCTTCGCCAGCCGTCCGATCAAAGGGTTGGCAAGAAAGTCCTCTCCGGCCAGGGTGCTGTTATGCTTCATGCCAACATGGATCGCCAGTCCTTCGGGCAAGCGGACGTAAGTAGTTACACTATTCACGTCCCAAGTATCCCATCCCCTCGCCAGACGTGCTTTTAATTCGCGATAACTCGCCGATTCAGGCGGACGAACCGGTTGATCGGGTGCAATGCGTGATGAGGGGTGGACCGGGGCTGCGCTGTTAGATTCCTGCGCAAACGAAGAGGGAGAGGTGGAAATGGCAAACGGAATAAGAAGCAAAGCCGCGTGACCTACGGCTGAGTGACGGAATTCTCTCATCGGAGGTCCTCAATCTACCGACCGACAACGTCAAAGCATCTTATACATTGATTCTCGGAACGACTAAGTCCATCCCGCATCGATCACATAACTCTGGTTGGTAATTGCCCGCGAGTCGTCGGCTGCTAGAAAGAGAACCAGCCGCGCCACATCGTCGGGATAGATCGTGACCTTCATCGCCTGCCGATGCATGATATTGGCTATGTACTCGGGCGTATACCACAGCCGTTCCTGGCGCTCCGTAGATATGGCGCCGGGCAAAATGGCATTCACGCGAATGTTGCGTGGGCCCAGTTCATGCGCCATCGTGCGCGTGAGCCCCACAATCGCAGCCTTCGCCGTCGTATATACCGGCAGCCCCGTCGACGGAACCGTCCAGGAGATCGACGAAAAGTTGATAATTGACCCGCGTCCCGCTGCCTTCATTGCCGGCGCCACCGCTTGAATCGTGAAAAAATGCGGCCGCAGGTTGACCGCCATGCATTGTTCCCAATACTGCGGCGTAACTTCTTCGCTGGTGTGGCGCTGATCGTTGGCCGCATTGTTCACCAGCACATCGACCGTGCCATAGGCGTCCAGCACGTGCTTCACCGCTCCTTGCAGCGCTTCCACGTCCGTCAGGTCGCAGCGCAGGTACCGCGGGACAGGGCAGCTTTCGGCGTTCAGCGATTCGACCAACTCATGTGCAGGCTCATCTTGAATGTCGAGAAACACGACGCGCGAGCCCTGCCGCGCAAAGTTAGCCGCAATCGCTGCACCAATCCCCGTCGCCCCGCCGGTGATCAGCGCCACACGGCCCTCGAGGCTGGGATACCGCGCGAATTGTGCCTTGGAATCGTTCATCTCCGGTTGCTCCCTAATGCGACTCCCTCGGCACCGCATGCCCGCGGCACCCCACCAGAAAATCAAAGTCCATGCCCTTGTCCGCCTGCATCACGTGCTCCACGAACAGCGACTGGTATCCGCCCTTCATCGCCGGCGCCGGAGCCTTCCATTCCGCGAGCCGCCGCGCAATCTCCGCGTCCGATACATCGAGATGCAACCGCCGCTTGTCCACGTCGAGCTCGATCCAGTCGCCCTCGCGCACCGTCGCCAGCGGCCCGCCCAGCGCGGCTTCAGGGCAAACGTGCAGCACCACCGTGCCATACGCGGTCCCGCTCATGCGCGCATCGCTGATGCGCACCATGTCGGTGATCCCCTTCGCCAGCACCTTGGCCGGCAGCCCCATGTTGCCCACCTCGGCCATGCCCGGATAGCCGCGCGGACCGCAGTTCTTGAGCACCATTACGCTATTCTCATCGATGTTGAGATTCGGATCTCCGATGCGCTCGTAATAATGCTCGATCGACTCAAAGACCACCGCTCGTCCGCGATGCTTCATCAAATGAGGCGAAGCGGCTGAAGGCTTGAGCACCGCGCCATCCGGACAAAGATTGCCGCGCAGCACCGCGATGCCACCCGACTCCACCAGCGGCTTGTCGTAATCCCGAATCACCTCGTGGTCCCAGTTCGGCGCGTCCTTCACATTTTCGCCGATCGTCTTTCCGTTCACCGTCAGCGCACCCTCGTCGAGCTGCCCCTGCTGCGCCAGCTTCCACAGCACCGCCGGCAGCCCGCCCGCATAATAGAACTCCTCCATCAGGAAGCGCCCGGCCGGCTGGATGTCGACAATGGTCTTCACTTCGCGCCCATATTTGTCCCAATCGTCGAGCGTGAGCGGCACGCCTACGCGCCCGCCGAACGCAATCAGGTGAATCACAGCATTAGTCGATCCGCCAATGGCCGCGCAGGCGCGAATGGCATTCTGAAACGCCTCGCGCGTGAGAATCTTCGAGATGCGCAGGTCTTCGTGCACCATTTCGACAATGCGCCGCCCGGTCAAGTGCGCCAGCACGCTGCGCCGCGAGTCTGGCGCCGGAATCGCCGCGTTTCCAGGCAGCGAAAGTCCCAGCGACTCCACCATGCACGCCATGGTGGAGGCCGTGCCCATGGTCATGCAGTGGCCGGGCGAGCGGTGCAGGCAACTCTCGGCGTCCATGAACTCCTGGTTCGTCATGGTGCCGGCCTTCACCGCCTCGCTGAACCGCCACACTGCTGTCCCCGAGCCGATGCACTCGCCGCGATAGCGGCCGTTCAGCATCGGCCCGCCCGAGATCACGATCGCCGGCACATCACAGCTCGCCGCGCCCATCACCAGTGAGGGCGTAGTCTTGTCGCAGCCGCACATCAGCACCACCCCGTCGATGGGGTTGCCGCGGATCGATTCCTCCACGTCCATGCTCGCCAGGTTGCGGAACATCGCCGCCGTGGGCCGCAGGTTGGTCTCGCCCAGCGACATCACCGGAAACTCGAGCGGAAGCCCGCCCGCCTCCCACACGCCGGCTTTCACGTGCTGTGCCAGTTCGCGGAAGTGCGCGTTGCAGGGCGTCAGCTCCGACCATGTATTGCAAATGCCGATCACCGGCCGCCCATCGAACTCATCCGGGGGAAACCCCCGCATCCAGCTCCGGTGAAGGAACCCGTTCTTATCACGCCCGCCAAACCAGGCCTGCGACCGCAACTTCCGCTTTTCCATGAGGAGAATTCCTTGTAGAAGAACCGAATTCACTATACATTGCAGCCGCGGCCAACGAGCAACGTCCCGAGGCGGGCATCGCCGAATGCGAAATGTCGAAAACGGCGCCAAACGCACGAAGGCCATGCCGCAGTGGCATGGCCTTTGTGCTTAAGATTATTGCCGGCGATCACCTAATCTCCCACACGGTCTCCCGGGCAGTACCATCGGCCCAGCGAGGCTTAACTTCCGTGTTCGGGCGAGCAAGGGATCAAGGGTGGCTTTCGAGGTCGTCGATCCGGTGTTCGTGAAGCTCCACGACCCTTGCGAGTGTGTCCATCGACTGGGCCATCTGGCCCAGTATCTGCTCCACGCGCTGAAGTCTCGCAAATCCGGCCCGGTTTTCAGCCGCCATCAGTTCGACAGTCTGAGTTAGGGCCTCGTGGCGCTCTGTCAGTTTCTCCAGCCGCTCGTCGATTGTCATCTTTTCTTCCTGGCAGCCGCTCCTTGCCGCTCTTGAGTTCATCTTCTCATTCATTCCACTTTATGTCACGAAGGCCGAAACACATACTCGAAAGTCGAGCCAAACGCACAAAGGCCATGCCGTAGCGGCATGGCCTTTGTGCTTAAGATAATGCCGGCGATCACCTAATCTCCCACACAGTCTCCCGTGCAGTACCATCGGCCCAGCGAGGCTTAACTTCCGTGTTCGGGATGGGAACGGGTGATCCCTCGCAGTATGGTCACCGGCAAACTGAGGCGTTTTCAAGGCATGAGGCGCAATGCACCGGGAGCCTTGAGCCGAAATCCTGAGTCCGCCGCGGCGGGCGAAGAATCTGCGGTTCGCCTTTGATCTTGAAGGCGCTTGGCGGGTGGTTGCCCGCAGCCGGCCGCGGCGTCTGTCTCTCCGAATGGTTACTCCCGGAGCAGGCAGGAACGCGGCTGCAATCTGGCGCCAAAACTCTTGCCAAAACTTGTGAATGAAACGAAATTGATTGGAACTTACAAGGCTTGTAAGAAGGTGTCCGCGTCGTTACTGCGCGGAGTTAATTCTATGGACAAGCCGAACGGGCGATTAGTACTGGTAAGCTTCACGCATTACTGCGCTTTCACCTCCAGCCTATCAACCAGATGGTCTTTCTGGGCCCTTCAGGGAGATCTCATCTTGGGGCGTGCTTCCCGCTTATATGCATTCAGCGGTTATCACAACCGAACTTCGCTACCCAGCCGTGCCCTTGGCAGGACAACTGGAACACAAGAGGTTCGTCCATCCCGGTCC
>JBAUBR010000040.1:0-2403 GCA_049676965.1 Occallatibacter sp. | reverse complement strand
CGCGTATATGGGAGCCAGCCTGATTCTGCGTGTGGCATTCACCGGGAACAACAGCTCTGTGCCCATCGACGCTTCGCCGTCCGTTCCCGTGCTGCTGTTCGCGCTGGGCATTTCGCTGCTGACGGGGATCCTGTTTGGCGTGGCGCCGGCATGGATGACCTCGCACGCCGAACCGGTGGAGGCTCTGCGCGGAGCCAACCGCTCGTCCGGACAGAAGACGCGCTGGCCGCAGAAGGCGCTGGTGATCGCGCAGGCGGCGATTTCGCTGGTGCTGTTGACGGCGGCGGCGCTGCTGGCGCAGAGCCTGCGCAACCTGGAGCACCAGAACTTCGGCTTCGAAACGCGCAACCATTACATGGCGTCGGTCGATCCCAAGCTGGCCGGCTACAAGCCCGAGCAGCTCGACTTGCTCTATCGCCGTCTCCTGGAGCGGCTGCAGCGCATTCCGGGAGTAAGAGCGGTGAGCGCGGCGACCTACGCGCCGATGAGCGGCGACAGCTGGAATGAAGGCATCTTTGTGCAGGGCAAGCCGGCGCCTCGCGCAGAGGACAACTACGGCGCGACGTGGGCGCGCGTGACGCCGGGGTTCTTCGAGTCGCTCGACAACCGCATCCTGATGGGCCGGCCGATCACCGCGCAGGACGCGCCGAACTCGCCGCGGGTTGCGGTGGTGAACGAGGCCTTCGCGGAGAAGTTCTTCAAGGGCGAGAACCCGATCGGCAAGCACTTCGGCATTGACGACATTACTCACGCGGGCGACAACGAGATCGTGGGCGTGGCCGCGAACATGCGCTACATCACGTACAACCTGAAGGATCCGGCGCGGCCGATGTTCTTTCTGCCATCGAGCCAGTTCGGCAACTTCACCAAGCCGGACGAACTCGCGGGCGACAAGTGGTCGCACTATCTCTATAACGTAGTGCTCTGGTTCAACAGCAAACCCGATGCGCCGGAGACGCAGGTGCGGCGCGCGCTCGAGGAGATCGATCCCAACCTGGTGCTGGTGGATTTCGTGAGCTACGACGAAGCGCTGGCGCGGGACTTCGGCCAGCAGGACTTGATCGCGAACCTGACCATGCTGTTCGGAATATTGGCTTTGGTGCTGGCGGCGATCGGCCTTTACGGCGTGACCGCGTACACCGTCGAGCAGCGCACCAACGAGATCGGCATCCGCATGGCGCTGGGCGCCGACCGCGGATCGGTACTCTCCATGATTCTGCGCACCGCGTTCGTGCAGGTGCTCATCGGCCTGGCCATCGGCATTCCGGCCGCAATCTGGGCGGGGCACGCCATCAACGATCAGCTCTACGCGGTCAAGCCCTACGATCCCACGATGCTGGCGTTGGCAACGCTCGCCTTGGGTCTGGCCGCGCTGCTGGCGGCTGTGATCCCGGCGCGGCGCGCGGCGAGTGTGAATCCGACCGAGGCCCTGCGCGCCGAGTAGTTGCGGCGAAAAGCATTCGAACCGTTTTTCAAATTGAGGATCGCGAAGATGTTTGCAGATTTGAGATTCGCACTGCGCCAACTGCGGAAGGCGCCCGGCTTTACGATTACGGTTCTGCTGATGCTGGCGCTGGGCATCGGCGCCAATACGGCGGTCTTCAGTGTGGTGGACGCGGTGATGCTGCGGCCATTGCCCTATGCGCAGCCGCAGCGGCTGGTGCGTGCCGAGTCGGCGCGCGCCGGATCGATCTACACGAGCAACCTCTCTTATCCGGACTTCTTCGACTGGCGCGCGCGCAGCCGCAGCTTCGAGCACCTGGTGAGCTATCACGGCAACTCGTACACGCTGACCGGCGTGGAGCGCGCGGTGCACGTGGACGCGGAGATCGTCTCGTGGGATCTGCTGCCGCTGCTGGGCGTGAATCCCGAACTTGGCCGCGGATTTGCGCCGGACGACGAAAAGAAGGGAACGCGCGTGGCGCTGATCAGCCACTCCCTTTGGGTGACGCAGTTCGGGGGCGACCGAACGGTCGTGGGACGCAGCATCGACCTGAGCGGCGACCATTTCACGGTGATCGGCGTGATGCCGGGGTCGTTCCGCTTTCCCGTCAACTCTCCGCGGATTGGACTTTGGACCTCGGTCGGCGCGGACGAGCAGAACATGATCACCAATCGCGGCGCGCATTTTCTGGATGCCATCGGGCGGCTCAAGGATGGCGTCACGATCGCGCAGGCGGACCAGGAGATGAAGACCATCGCCGCGCAACTGGCCAAGGCCTATCCGGACTCGAACACGCAACACGATTCGGCGCGGGTGGAGTCGGAGATGAGGGCGCTGCTGGGCGATACGCGTCCGCTGCTGATGATCGTTTTGGGCGGCGTAGCGCTGGTGCTGCTCATCGCCTGCGGCAACATCGCGAATTTGCAATTGGCGCGGGTGCGCGACCGCCAGCGGGAGAT